>NZ_JAYEES010000003.1:2470000-2782203 GCF_034653275.1 Nitrospirillum guaranorum
GCGCAGCATATGAAGGGGCATGGTCTCAACAAGGCCGGTGTCTATCGGGGGATCGAGACTACGAGCTTAAGCCCCGGGGTCAAGGCGCCCCATCACAGGGGTGGCCCTCAAGCCGGCCACCGGCAACTGAAGGAACAAAAGAATCTAGGCCCCGGCCGAAGCGTTCATGGCGCGGCACTTGGCCTCGAACCCGTCGGAGATGAATTCCGGCCGCTTGAACATGCCCTTCAGCCATGCGGCCAACAGGCACAGCTCTTCCAGTTTCAGCACCTCATCCAGGGTGCCTTGGGGGAAACGGATGGCGAAGCTGTCGGCGACAATGTCCAGCACCTCTTCCACCTGCTCGATGCTGAGGCCGCAGTCGGTCTCCAGCACGGCGGTGCGGGTCAGGATTTTCTCGTCGACGCCGTAGTCGTCGCGGATCAGCTTCACGATCCAACGGAATAGGTGCATCCAGTTGGTGACGCCCTCGATCGACCGGCTCACGGCATCCCGCCCCTTAAGTTTAGGCCCCGCGCCAGGGGGGTTGCCCTACCCCGCGCGGCTTTCAGACCCCACCCCTATCAGAGAAGCGTTAAGACTTTTTTGACGCGGGCACCAGTGATGTTTCTCGGGCGACCAATGGCACGGGCCATGTACCGACATACCCTGCGACCTTGGGCTCAGCGGTCGGGCGGCCGGCGGCTGCTGGAGTAGCTGAAGATGGCGTTGAATCCGAACAGCAACAGCAGCATGCCGACGATGACCTCGGCCGCCACGATCAGGCGGATGAAGCTGCCCACCGGCACGATATCGCCGTAGCCCACTGTCGACAGGGTCACGACGGAGAAATAAAGGCTCTCCGCGAATCCGATCTTCTGCGGCGCGCCGCCGATCATGAATTGGCTGACGGGAGAGAAGCGGTCCACCACCGTGTAGAGGGCGGCGAAGACGATCACCAGCAATGAGTAGAAGGTGAAGAAGGCGAAGGCCGGCTCCGCCAGGCCGGCCACCTGCTCGAAGAACTCCTCGAACAGTAGGCCCGTCTCCAACAGCAGCACCACGACATCGTAGCTGACCAGCAGCACGATGAAGGCGATGAAGCCCATGGCGGCGACGAAGGCGTCGCGCACCACGGGCTCGGGCGTTTCGGGGGTCAGCAGGAAGGTGGCCGCCCCCACCAGGCCCAGCGGCACCACCCAGCCGAAGGCGCGACCGAAACGGCGCAGGTCGCGGCGCCTGGCGTTGCCCTCCGGCCGCGCCTGGACGATGGCGCGAATGCCCTCGCGCCGGATCACCACGCCGGCGAGGAAGGCCGCCAACGGCAGAACGAATCCCAGGCCCAGCAGGCCCGGCCGCAGCTGCGAGAAATGCGCCTCGACGAAGAACTCGAAAATGATGGCGTAGATGCCGACGAAGTTGGCCAGGCCAATGGTGAAGAACCGGCTGCCGGGAAACAGCAGGTGGCAGGTGCCCACCACGACGACCACCGCCCCCAACAGCGCCAGCATCAGGCCCGGATCCGCCCCCTGGATGGTGAGCGAGATCAAGGCCAGCAAGCCCACCGTCAGGACGATGGGCGTCACCAGGGTGCGCTTGCGCCGCCGCCGGGGGGCCGCGGGCCGGGGTGTGGTCGCGTTCATCACCAGCCGCCCCGCGCCAGCCAGCGTTCCACCTGCACCAGGCGGTCCGCCCCCCAGAACCCCTCCCCATCCACGAAAATGAAGGGGGAGCCGAAGACGCCCCGGGCCATGGCGGCATCGGTGGCGGCGCGCAGCGCGTCCTTCACCGCCGGCTCCTGTACACCGGCCTTGAGGCCATCCGCATCCATGCCGATGCCGGCGGCGACATCCGCCACCACGTCCATTCCGGAAATGTCGCGCCCCTCCTGCCAGTGGGCGCGGTAAAGCGCCTTCGCCAAGCTCCGCGCCAGGCCGGTGTCCCGCGCGGCCGTCCAGTAATAGGCGCGGGAGGACGCCACGGCGTTGATCGGCATCACCTGCGGCCACACCAGGGGCAGGCCGTAGTAGCGGGCGGAGCGCATCACGTCATGCCGTAGGTAATCGCCCTGCAAGGGGCGCAACACCGTGGCGGTGACGCCCGTGCTCTTGAACACCGCCCCCAGCAGGATGGGGTGCCAGGCGACGGCGCGGCCGTGGCGAGCCGCCAGCTCATCGATCGCCATGGCGGCGAAATAGCCGTAGGGCGAGGCGAAGTCGAAATAGAAGTCCAAGGGCTGCGCTGCCATCACAGATCCCCTCCCCACATGTTATTAGGGCGGCCGCACCCCTCGGCACGGCCGCCCGCCAGTATGCCCACTCGCCGGATCAGGTCCAGCGTGGATGGCCAGCGCGGATGGCCAGCGCGGATGGGGCGTCAGTTGAGACGCTCGATGGCCACGGCCGTGGCTTCGCCGCCGCCGATGCACAGGCTGGCCACGCCCCGGGTCTGGTCATAGCGCTGCAGCGCCGCCAGCAAGGTCACCAGGATGCGGGCGCCCGAGGCGCCGATGGGGTGGCCCAGGGCGCAGGCGCCGCCATGGACGTTGACCTTGTCATGGGGAATGTCGAATTCCCGCATCGCCGCCATGGGCACCACGGCGAACGCCTCATTGATCTCGAACAGGTCGACATCGCGGGCCGACCAGCCGGTCTTGGCGAACAGCGTCTCGATGGCGCCGATGGGGGCGGTGGTGAACCAGTTGGGCGCGCGGGCATGGCTGGCATGGCCGACGATGCGGGCCAACGGCTTCAGACCGCGCTTCTCCGCCACGCTGGCGCGGGTCAGAATCAGGGCGGCGGCGCCGTCGCTGATGCTGGCGCTGCTGGCCGCCGTCACCGTGCCATCCTTGCGGAACGGCGTCTTCAGGGTGGGGATCTTTTCCGGCTTGCCCTTCAGCGGCTGCTCATCCCGGCTGATGACGACGTCACCGGCCCTGCCCTTCACGGTGACGCCCACCGTCTCGCCGTCGAACCAGCCGCCTTCCACCGCGGCCTTGGCCCGGCGCAGGCTCTCGATGGCGTAGGCGTCCTGCATCTCGCGGGTGAACTGGTAATGGGCGGCCGTGTCCTCGGCGAAGGTGCCCATGGCGCGGCCCCGGTCGTAGGCGTCCTCCAGCCCATCCAGCGCCATGTGGTCGTAGATGGTGGCGTGGCCGTAGCGATAGCCGCCACGGGCGCGATCCAGCAGGTAAGGCGCGTTGGACATGCTTTCCATGCCGGCGGCCAGCGCGATGTCGACGCTGCCCGCCACCAGCAGATCGTGGGCGACCATGGCCGCCTTCATGCCGCTGCCGCACATCTTGTTCAGGGTGCTGCAGGGCACCGACTGCGGCAGGCCCGCGGCCAGCGCCGCCTGGCGGCCGGGCGCCTGGCCCTGGCCGGCCTGCAGCACGCAGCCCATCACCACCTCGTCGATGGCGTCGGGGGCGAGGCCCGCGCGCTCCACCGCCGCCTTCACGGCGGCCGCGCCTAGCTGGGCGGCCGGCAGGCTGGACAGATCACCCATCATGCCGCCCATGGCGGTGCGGGCGGCGCTGACGATGACAATCGGATCACTCGACATGGTTCATCTCTCCCGTTTGATTATGTGCGGAGCCCAAGGCGCCTTCCACCTGAAGGCGCCAGGCGCGGCGAACGAAATCCAGACCCTCCGGCTCGCCCAACAGGCGGCAGGTCATGGTCTGGGCGAAGGCGATACCCACCATCTGGAAGGCGAACAGGGTACAATCGAGGCCGGGGCGGAAATGCCCCGCCGTCACCGCCATGGCGGCCCCCTGCCGGATGAAGGCGCGCAAGCGGCGCTGGGCCCCCGCGATCTCATCCCGCAGCAGGCCCGGCCGGTCGTCCAGTTCCAGGCTGGCCGCCTGGATGGGACAGCCGCCTGGAAAGGGGGGTGAGCGGTTCCACGCCCACCAACCCTCGGCGAAGGCCTCCAGCCGCGGCAAGCCGCGCGGCAGGTCCAGCACGGGACGGATGACATGGGTGGTGAAGCAGGCCTGGGCCTCCTGCAACACCGCCACCTGCAGCTGTTCCTTGGACCCGAAGTGGGCGAACAGCCCGCTTTTCGACAGGCCGGTACGCTCCGCCAGCAGGCCGATGGTGAGGCCTGACAGTCCATCCGTGCTCATGAGGCTCAAGGCCTCACCCAGGATGGCGGCGCGCGTGCGGACACCCTTGCTCATGGGGACGAAAAATAAACGAACGATCGTGCTATTGTCAAGGCGAGCTCCCGCGCTGAAAGGCGAAGACCCGCCCCAGATCAATCCGGGACGGGTCTCATCAACAGGCCTTGCAAGCCTTCCGGCCGGAACGCGGGACCGGAACGCCGGGGAAGCGGAGCCTTACGCGTCCTCGCCCATCTCGTGCATCTGGGCGTCGACCACGGCCAGGGCCGACATGTTGACGATGCCGCGCACGGTGACCGAAGGGGTGAGGATGTGCACCGGCTGGGCGGCGCCCAGCAGCACCGGACCCACCGGCTGCCCCTCCCCCAGGGTCTTCAGCAGATTGAAGGCGATGTTGGCGGCATCGCGGCTGGGCATGATCAGCAGGTTGGCCATGCCCTTCAGGCGGCTGTTGGGGAACACACGGTTGCGGATGTCTTCCGAGATGGCGCTGTCGGCATGCATCTCGCCCTCGACCTCCAGCGTCGGGCACTGCTGCTCGATCTTGGCCAGGGCGGCCCGCATGGTCAGGGCCGAGGCGTCGCCGTGGCTGCCGAAGTTGGAGTGCGACAGCAGGGCCACCTTGGGCACCACGCCGAAGCGCCGCACCTCTTCCGCCGCCAGGGCCGTCATGGCGGCGATCTGATCGGCCGTGGGTTCCGGCGTCACATAGGCGTCGGCCAGGAAGAAGGTGCCCTTGGGCAGGATCAGCACCGACAGGGCGGCGGGAATGGTGGTGCCCGGCTTCAGCCCGATGACGTCCAGCACATGCTTCAGATGCCAGTCATAGAGGCCGACCGTGCCGCCGATCATGGCGTCGGCGTCGCCCTTGCGCACCATCATCAGGCCGATGACGGTGGTGTTGTTGCGCACCACCTGGCGGGCGCGGTCCGGGCTGACGCCCCGGCGCTCCATGATGGCGTGGTAGCTCTGCCAGTAGTCGGCATAACGCGGGTCGTTCTGCGGATCGACCAGTTCGACGTCGCGGTCCAGCTGGATGCGCAGGCCCAGCTTCTCGATACGGCGCGCCACCACCTCGCGCCGGCCGATGAGGATGGGCTTGGCCAGGCCGTCGTCCACCACGAACTGCACGGCGCGCAGCACCCGCTCCTCCTCGCCCTCGCAATAGACCAGGCGCTTGGGCGCCTGCTTGGCGCGAGAGAACACCGGCTTCATCAGCAGTCCGGAGCGGAAGACGAACTGCGACAGCCGCTCGCGGTAGGCGTCGAAATCGGTGATGGGCCGGGTGGCCACCCCGCTGTCCATGGCGGCCTTGGCCACCGCCGGTGCGATCTCCAGGATCAGCCGCGGGTCGAAGGGCTTGGGGATGATGTTGTCGGGGCCGAAGCCGGCCTGCTGGTCGCCATAGGCGGCGGCCACCACGTCGTGCTGTTCCGCCATGGCCAGGCGGGCGATGGCCTCCACCGCGGCGATCTTCATCGCCTCGTTGATTTGGGTGGCGCCCACGTCCAAGGCGCCCCGGAAGATGAAGGGGAAGCAGAGGACGTTGTTGACCTGGTTGGGGTAGTCGGACCGCCCGGTGGCGATGATGGCGTCGGGCTGCGCCTCGCGCGCCTCCTCCGGCATGATTTCCGGGGTGGGGTTGGCCAGCGCCAGGATGACCGGCTGGCCCGCCATCTTGGCCACCATGGGCTTGGTCAGCACCCGCGGGGCGGACAGGCCCAGGAAGATGTCCGCGCCATCGATGATGTCGTCCAGGGTACGGGCGTTGGTCTTCTTGGCGTAGCGGGCCTTGCGCGGGTCCATCAGCTCGGTGCGGCCGTCATAGACCACGCCCTTGATGTCGCTGACCCAGATGTTGTCCACGGGCATGCCCATGTCGACCAGCAGGTCCAGGCAGGCCAGGGCGGCGGCGCCGGCGCCGCTGGCCACCAGCTTGACCTCGTCGATCTTGCGGCCGCGCAGCTTCAGCGCGTTGGTGATGGCGGCGGCGACGATGATGGCGGTGCCATGCTGGTCATCATGGAAGACCGGGATCTTCATGCGCTCGCGCAGCTTGCTTTCCACGTAGAAGCATTCCGGCGCCTTGATGTCCTCAAGGTTGATGCCGCCGAAGGTCGGCTCCAGCGCGGCGATGACCTCGACCAGCTTGTCGGGATCCTTCTGGTCGATCTCGATGTCGAAGACGTCGATGCCCGCGAACTTTTTGAACAGGACGCCCTTGCCCTCCATCACCGGCTTGGCGGCCAACGGACCGATGTCGCCGAGGCCCAGCACGGCGGTGCCGTTGGTGATGACGGCCACCAGGTTGCCGCGCGAGGTCATCTGGCTGGCCTCGGCCGGATCGGCCACGATGGCCTCGCAGGCGAAGGCCACGCCGGGCGAATAGGCCAGGGCAAGGTCGCGCTGCGTCGCCAGGGGCTTGGTCGGCGTGACGGCGATCTTACCCGGCGTCGGCAGCCGGTGATAGTCAAGGGCGGCTTCGCGAAACTCGTCGGACATGGGGCCGGTCTCTTCTGCGGGGGACTGGGTCGCGAGCGGCGTCACGGGGCGCCGATGCTTCCACGGGCGTCGTAAACCGTTCGGTCTGCTTCCTGCTTAAGGCGGGGGGGCGGCATTGTCCAGAGGCCATGGGCACTATGGTGCCATTCGACGCCAGCGCGCCCGTCTGCCATGCGCGATATCGGCCCATAAGCGATGCCCGGAAACGCGAAAGGCCGACCCCATAGGGCCGGCCTTTCAGGTGATGGTGCGGTCAAGAAGACTCGAACTTCCACGGGTTGCCCCACAGCGACCTCAACGCTGCGCGTCTACCAATTCCGCCATGACCGCATCATGTCAGAACCTCGTCGGCAAGGGCTTGCCAACGGGTGAACGGGGGAATAGCAAATCGCCGATCCCATAGCAAGCCCTCGTGTGGCCCCATCGGGATCGGGACACACTATATAAAGGTGTGACCCGGAAAAGCCCCCGGCGCCGCACCCGCCGGAACCGCCTTAGCACGACAGGTAAGCAACCGCGATGTCCCTGCCCCTGACCGAAACCGACGCCATTCCACCCTCCCCGCATTTGGCCTCCCCGCATTTGGCCTCCCCGCCTTCGGCCGGCCCGGAATGGCGCATCAGCGACCAGCCCGTGGCCTATCCCGAGGCGGTGGCCGCCATGGAGGAGCGCGTGGCGGCCATCCGCGCCGGCACGGCGCCCGAACTGGTGTGGCTGCTGGAACACCCGCCGCTGTACACCGCCGGCACCAGCGCCAAGGCGGAGGACCTGCTGGACCATGGCCGCTTCCCCGTGTTCCAGACCGGGCGCGGCGGGCAGTACACCTATCATGGTCCCGGCCAGCGCGTGGCCTACGTCATGCTGGACCTGGTGAAGCGCGGGCCCGACGTCCACCGCTACGTCACCAACCTGGAGGAATGGATCATCCGCACCCTGGCCCTGTTCAACATCAAGGGCGAGCGGCGCTGTGGCCGCGTGGGCATCTGGGTGGACAAGCAACCCTATGGCGGGCTGCGGGGCCAGGAGGACAAGATCGGCGCCATCGGCGTCCGGGTGCGCCGCGGGGTCACCTTCCACGGCATTTCCCTGAACGTGGATCCGGATTTGGAGCACTTCGGCGGCATCGTGCCCTGCGGCATCACCCAGTTCGGCGTCACCTCCATGCATGCCTTGGGGCACCTGGTCAGCCTGCACGAGGTGGACGCGGCGTTGCGCGACAGCTGGAACGGGGTGTTCGAAACGCCGGACGCCGCCCCAGCGGGGACGTGCGCCCGGTAGACGGGCGCTCGCTATCCATTCGACAGCTAAACCTGTGATAGTTGGATCCCGGCCACCAAAGCCACGCATAATTGAAGCGGTGTGGCAACGGTGGGGGGCGCCATGAAAACCGCGATCACATCTCGGCCGGTCGCAACGGCCAATCGGCACACCTTTTATGTGGCCATGGCCGCCATCTTCCTAGCCATCGCCTTCGGCGGGTTCACGCCGACCTATTGGCGGCCGGTGCTCAGCGGCACCTTCCACCGGCCGGCCATCGTCCATATCCACGGCTTCGTCCTGTTTTCCTGGTGCCTCTTCTATTTCGCGCAGACGCTGCTGGCGGCGCGGGGCCGGACACCCGACCACCGCAGCTGGGGCCTGGCCGGCATCGCCCTGTTCAGCGTGATGATCTGCACCATCCTGGCCAGCCAGGTCGCCGTGCTGAACCTGTACGCCCAACTGGGGTTCGGCGATGCGGCCAAGCGCTTCGCCGCCGTCTCGCTGACGGCGTTGCCCCTGTTCATCGCCGTCTTCGTGCTGGCCATCGTGATGGTTCGACGGCCGGAGGTACACAAGCGGCTTATGATCCTGCTCATGGCCCTGCTGATGCAGCCGGCCATCGCCCGCGTTTTCGTGGCCCTGCTGGCACCGCCCGGGGCGGCGGCGGAGGGTCCGCCCCCGCCGCCCTTCGTGGCAATCCCCCCGGGTCTGGTCGCCGACCTGCTGCTGGTCGCGGCCCTGGTCCATGACTGGCGGACACGCGGACGGCCCCATCCCGTCTATGCCTATGGCCTGCCGCTGGCCATCCTGAACCAGGTGGTCATGGTGCCCATCGCCGGCAGCGCCGCCTGGATGACCCTCATGGATGGCTACACCAAGCTGTTCGGATAGGACGCCCGGCGGACAGTCCCCGGATCAGTTCCTGGCCTTCAGCAGATCGCGGATTTCCTCCAGCAGCACCTCTTGCCGGGGCGGGGCGGAAACCGCCTTGGTGCGGAAGCGGTTCACCTGCTTCACCAGCAGGAACACGGCACCGGCGACGATGAAGAAGCGGATGACGACGTTGATGAAGACGCCGTAGTTGACGGTGGCGGCACCCGCGTCCTGCGCCGCCTTGAGGTTGGCGTAGTGTTCGCCGTTCAGGGCCAGGAAATAGCTGGAGAAGTCGATGCCGCCCATGAGATAGCCGATGGGGGGCATGATCAGGTCATTGACCAGCGAATTGACGATGCCGGTGAAGGCGGCGCCAACGATGATGCCGACGGCCAGGTCGATGACGTTGCCCCGGCTGATGAACGACTTGAATTCTTCCCACATCCTCGCGTCCCCTTTATTCGTGCGGTCCCGGTTGCGCGGGCCGCTTCATGGGTTGGTGGACGCAGTATGCAGGCAGCGGGCCGCCAGGGTCACTACCCACTGGATGTAGGCGGTCCCCCGCGAAAGCCCGATACGGAAAGGGCCGGTCCCGTCACCGGGCCGGCCCTCTATGAAGCGAAATTCTCCGCCCTCAGGCCCCGCCCTCAGGGTAGGACGTACAGGCCGCGCTGGCCTTCCATGGGCTTGAACCTGTCGGTGATGCCTAAGACCGTCTCGGCACCGCCCAGGTACAGCACACCGTCGGGCGGCATCTGCTTGGCGATGGCCTCCAGCACCTTGGTCTTGGTCGGCTGGTCGAAGTAGATCAGCACGTTGCGGCAGAACACCACGTCGAACTGGCCCAGCGGCGACAGGTCGGTCAGCAGGTTGTATTCCCGGAAGGTGGCCATCTGCCGGATCTGCGGCGACAGCTGCCACTTGTCGCCGGTCTGCTTGAAATACTTCACCAGCATGGTGATGGGCAGGCCGCGCTGCACCTCGAACTGGGTGTAGATGCCGGCGCGCGACTTCTCCACCATCTCCGACGACAGGTCGGTGCCCACGATCTCGATGCGCCAGCCGTTCAGGCGGACGGAGTCCTCCGATAACATCATGGCCAGCGAATAGGCCTCCTGTCCACTGGAGCAGGCGGCCGACCAGATGCGGATGGACTTCTTGGTGGCCCGGCTTTCCAGCAGGGCCGGCAGGACCACCTGCTTGAACTGGTCGAAAGGCTTTTGGTCGCGGAAGAAGGACGACTCGTTGGTCGTCATCGCCTCCGTGATGTCCTTCAGCAGGTTTTCGTCCTTGCGGGCGCGAACCGTGGCCGCCAGTTCATCCAGCGTTTTCAGGTTCCACTTCCGCGCCACGGGCATGAGGCGCGATTCCAGCAGGTAGGCCTTGTCCTTGGTCAGGACCAAGCCCGAACGCTGCTTCAGCATCGTGCAGAACATGTCGAAGTCTTCGACCTTCATGCCGCCGTCCTCAGTGCGATCTTGCGGATAAACGGACCGATCTCCTTCAAGGGCAGGATGGAACTGCACAAGCCCGCGGTTGCCACGGCACCCGGCATGCCCCACACCACGCTGCTGGCCTCGTCTTGGCCAACAACCATACCCCCGGCCTGGACCACCTGGTCGCAGCCGCCGCGACCGTCATGCCCCATGCCGGTGAGGATGACCGCCAACACCTTACGCCCATAAATCTTAACAATACTGCGCAACATGGGATCGACCGCCGGCCGGCAGAAATTTTCCGGCGGGTCCTTGGTCAGTTGCGCGGTGGTGACGCCGTTGCGCGACACCAGCAGGAAGTGGTTGTCGCCCGGCGCCACATAGGCCCGGCCGCCGACGATGGGCTCCCCGTCCTTGGCCTCCGCGCACTCGATCCCGCACTGGCGGGTGATGTGCTCGGCCAGGATGGTGGTGAAGGTCGCCGGCATATGCTGGGTGATGACGATGGGCTGTTGCAAGCCGCCCCGGAAATTGGCCATCACCTCGAACAGGGCCTGGGGCCCGCCGGTGGAGCTGCCGATGGCGATGATGTCCGGCCGGATGTCCGGCGCCGGGCGCAGCACCACCGGACCGTGGTCCAGCAGGCGGCTGCGGATGGGCGACGGTGCCGCGGGCGCCGCGGTGCCGGTGGGGGCGGCCGCAGGTGCCGCACCCGGAACGGGTGCCACGACGGGGCGCGGCGCCAGCGGTCGCGAGGGTGTGCCCTTGGACGGATCGGCCCGGCGGGCGGCTTCGCCCAGCGCCTGGACCTTGCTGACCAGTTCCGCCTTGAAGCTTTCCGCGCCCGTCAGCTCCCGCGTCGAGGACGGCTTGGTGACATAGTCGGAGGCGCCGGCGCGCAGGGCCCGCAGCGAGATGTCGGCGTTCTTGGCCGTCAGGGTCGAGGCCATGATGATCTTGACCGCCGGATCGGCGGCGATCAGCTGCGGCAGGGCCGTCAGCCCATCCATCACCGGCATCTCGATGTCCAGGACGATGACGTCCAGGGTCTGGCGCTGCAGGGTGTTGATGGCCATCTGGCCGTTGGCCACCGAAGCGACGACACGGATGGTGCCGTCACCCTCCAGGGTACGCGTCAGCAAGCCACGGATGACCGCCGAATCGTCCACGACCATGACCCGGTACGGCTCGGTCGTGGAGGCCGCCGAGGACGCGGCCTGAGGTCGTCCGGGGATATCGATCATGATCTTATGGTTCCCGGGCGTCAGAGAAGCCCGACCTGCTGGAACTTGGTTTGGATGATCTCGCTGTCGAAGGGCTTCATGATGTACTCGTTCGCCCCGGCCGACAGCGCCTCCTGGATGTGGGCCAGATCGTTCTCGGTGGTGCAGAACACCACCTTGGGCGTCTGGCCCCCCGACATCTTGCGCAGACGCCGCAGGAACTCGATGCCGGTCATGACCGGCATGTTCCAGTCCAGCAGGATGGCGTCCGGCATGGACGCCGCGCACGCTTCCATCGCCTGCTTGCCATCCTCGGCTTCTGAACAGGTGAAGTTCAGCTCTTCCAGGATCTTGCGCGCGACCTTGCGGACGACGCGGCTGTCATCGACGACCAGGCAGGACTTCATGCAAAGGACCTCGGTTGCTAAGCGCTCGAAAGCACCGGTGGGTTAAGCCCAGGCTCAGGCGGCTTCGGTATTAGCGAAATTCAACAACCGCGACACGTCAAGCACAACGAGAAGATTTTCCCGCAGACGATAAATACCCGTGGACACTTCGCGCCACCGCGCGTCCATCGTGGCCGGCTGCCGTTCGAAGTCATCCGAGGTCAGGCTCAAGACTTCGCCGACGCTGTCGACCATCAGGGAGTAAAGCTCACCCTTGTGGTCCACGACGATGCTCATGCCGGGCTTGTCGGCCGCGCGCGGCGGCAGGCCCAGGCGCAGGCGCACGTCGATGGCGGTGACGATGCGGCCGCGCAGGTTCAGCGAACCGGCAACCTCCGGCGGGGCCAGGGGGATGCGGGTGATGCGCTGCGGCCCCAGCACGTCCTGCACCTGCAGGACCGGGATGCCGAACACCTGGTCGGCGATGGTCATGGTGACGAAGTCTTCGTTCTTGACGACCGCGACTTCGGTGCTGGCGGTGCGCTTGGCGGGCAGGTTCGTACTCATGCGGCACCCTTGGTCTCGGAGATGGTCTGCTGCAGCGTGAAGAGAAGCGCGTCGCGGTCGAACTTCGCCACATAGTCGGTGAAGCCGGCCTGGCGGCCCCGGTCGAGGTCGCGCGGGGTGGCGTGGCTGGACAGGGCCACCAGCGGCACGTTCTGCCAGCGGCTGTTGCCACGGACGGCCTGGGCGAACTCCAGCCCGCTCATGCCCGGCATCTCGATGTCGCTGACGATGACGTCGAAGTCCTCGCCCGATTCGCAGAGACCCAGGGCCTCATCCGCGCTCTGCACCGCCGTGACGTCGTAACCCGACACGGTCAGCAGCGGGGTCAGCAGGTTGCGGAAGAAGGGACTGTCGTCAACCAGCAGCACCTTGTGCAGGCGCTCGTCCTCGAAGCGGTCGGTGGCGTTGCCGAACCAATCGCGGAAGGCCTGGGTCAGGTAGAAGCCGGCGTCGATGACGTCCGTCGCCTTGTCGGCGATGATGGCGCTGCCCATGAAGCCGGCGCGTTCCGTGCCCAGCTCCACCTGCAGGCGGTCCTCGACGATGTCGATGATCTCGTCCACCACCAGGCCCATGGAGCGGTCGCCGTCGGCGAACACCAGGACCGGCTGGCGCTTGTCGCGCTGGACCTGCCAGGACGGGTCGATGGGCACCAGGGGCATCAGCTTGCCACGGTACTGCACCACCGGCTGGCCGTTGGAAGCCTCGACCTGGTTGAGGTCGATGTCCTCCAGGCGGGCGACCAGCGACAGCGGGACGGCCTTGGGGGCGCCATCGCCGGCGCGGAACAGCAGCAGGGCCATGCGGTCGTCCTGACGGGTGGACTGCTTCGCCTCGGCGGCGGCGGCGGCGGTGTCGTGCATGCCCCCCGCGATCTCGCCGGAGAAGCTGGCGATGCCGTTGGGGTCCAGGATCATGATGACGGAGCCGTCACCCAGGATGGTGTTGCCCGAGAACAGCTCGATATGGCGCAGGATGGGGGCCACCGGCTTCACCACGATTTCTTCCGTGTCGAAGACACGGTCGACGATGATGCCGAAGGTGTAGTTGCCGACCTGGGCCACCACGATGAAGGTCTCGCGGTTGTACTGATCACCGTCGCCCAGCTTCAGCAGCCGTTCCAGGCTGACCAGCGGCAGCAGGCGGTTGCGCAGGCGCAGCACCGGGGTGCCGTTGATGCGCTCGATCTTGTGCTCGCTGTCGTTGGCGGCGCGCACCAGCTCTATCACGCTGATCTGCGGGATGGCGAAACGCTCGCCACTGCATTCCACGACAAGGGCCGAAACGATGGCCAGGGTCAGCGGGATCTTGATGGTGAAGGTGGTGCCGCGGCCCTCGACGGACTTCAGCTCGATGGTGCCGCCGATCTTCTCGATATTGGTCTTCACCACGTCCATGCCGACGCCGCGGCCGGAGACGCTGGTGACCTTGGCGGCGGTGGAGAAGCCGGCCTTGAAGATGAACTGCTGGATCTGCTGATCGGACATGCCGGCCAGCTCGACCTCGGTGGCCAGGCCGTTCTGCAGGATCTTGCGCTTGATGGCCTCGATCGCCAGGCCCTTACCATCGTCGGAAATCTCGATGATGATGTGGCCGCCCTCATGGAAGGCGTTCAGCGTGACGCGGCCGGTCTCGGGCTTGCCCTTGGCCACGCGCTCCGCCGGCAGCTCCAGGCCGTGGTCGGCGGAGTTGCGGACCATGTGGGTCAGCGGGTCCTTGATCAGCTCCAGCACCTGACGGTCCAGTTCCGTCTCGGCGCCCAGCATCTGCAGGTCGATCTTCTTGTGCAGTTCGTGCGCCAGGTCGCGCACCAGGCGCGGCAGCTTGGCCCAGGCGTTGCCGATGGGCTGCATGCGCGTCTTCATGACGCCTTCCTGCAGCTCCGACGTCACGTGGTTCAGGCGCTGCAGCGGAACCGCGAACTCGCTTTCCTTCTGGCTGCGCAGGATCTGCAGCAGCTGGTTGCGGGTCAGCACCAGCTCGGAAACCATGGTCATCAGGTTTTCGAGCAGGTCGACGTTCACGCGGATGGTCTGGTTGGCCAGCGACGACTCGCCACCGTCACCGCCACCGGCGGCGGGTGGGGGCGGCGGGGGCGCCTGGGTGGCGGCGGGTGCCGGGGCCGGCGGGGCGGCCTCGGCCACGGGCGCCACTTCGCGGGTGGTGGCGGCGGCCGGCACCGACGGGGCGGCGGCCACGGGGGCCGGCGGCGGAGCCACAGGTTCCGGCACGGGCTCGTGCGGCGGGGGCGGCGCGGCGGCGGGGGGAGCGGCCGCGGCGGGCGCCTCCCGGCCCTCGGCCAGCGCGTTCAGGCGGTTGATCAGGTCTTCGTCGTTGCCGGCCGGCTCGGCCTCGGTCTTTTCCAGAACCAGCAGGATCGACTTGATGGCGTCCAGGGATTCCAGGATCAGCGTGACCGCGTAGGGGCTGACGTTCAGCTCGCCATCGCGGAAGCGGCCCAGCACGTTCTCCGAGGCGTGGGCCACCGCTTCCAGCCGCGGCAGGCCGAGGAAGCCGCACGTGCCCTTGATGGTGTGAACCAGCCGGAAGATGTTGCTCAGCAGGCTGGGGTCATTCGGGTTCTGCTCAAGCCGCACCAACTCAACGTCCAAGACCGCGATATTTTCATTGGTCTCGGTCAGAAATTCGCTCAGCAGATCATCCATGGTCCACGTCCCGTTGCCATGCGCGTATCGAAGCCGTCCCGACGGGCGGCCCCGTTTGGAATAAGGTGTAAACCCCCGACCCCGCCCCACATCAAAACACCCGGCCAAACCCCTTCGGCCGTGATGGGTGTCCTAATAGTGACAGGGGGCGCCACTCCCTACACCCATCTTTTCCAGAAAGACGATTAAGAACACGTTACTCCTGCGAGATTGATGGCGTGCCCCGGGCGACAAGACAAGCGATAAACGCGTTAAGGTTCGCTATCGGCGTGAAACGGCCCCCGGGCCTTGTCAACCGGCCCGCCGTTCCAGCCAGAAACGCAATGCTTCCGCACCTTTGGCCTCGGTGACAATGCGCCAGCCGCACTGTTCGGCGAAGCGGCCGGTGACATAGGCCTGGACGCTGCGCGGGGTCAGGTCGGCCTGCGCCACGGCCCCGTCCAGGGCCTCGCGCACCTCGTCGCGCAGGCTGACGGTGCGCCCCTCCGCCGTCACGGAGAGCGCCGCCCCGCCGTCGCCCGCCGCCATCGTCACCACGCCACCCAGGGGCATGGCCTCCTCCGCCAGCAAGCCCAGGTTCAGCGCCAGTTTCAGCACGCCGTCATTGGAGCTGGGCATGACGTCGGCCGGCCAGTCCAGGCGCGTGCGCGCGCCCCGGAACCAGGCGCCCAGCACCGTCCGCGCCTCGGCCGCGGTGAAGGCGCCGCTGTTGCCGGCCGCCCCATAGGCCAGGCGGAACAGGCGCAGGCGCCGCGCCGCCTGGTCGGCGCTGTCCGCGATCAGGGCCATGGCCTCTTCAGCCATGGATGGACCCATCTCCTCAATGAGTTCGACGCCATTGCCGATGGCGCCCACCGGGCTGATCAAATCATGGCAAAGGCGGGAGCAGAGCAGCTCGACAACGTGCAGTTCCAGGGAGACCGTCATTCATATGGGCCTTGTTTTGGGGCCTTGTCCGGGCGGCATGGCGGTTCATAGTGGGCATGGCGCAGCATAGTGGACGCCCGTCCGGATGGCAGGGGTTTAGCGAAGCGCCTGCCCAAGAACAAACGGATAAGGGCAAAAGGATAGGTGATGTTTTTTTCGCCACCGCCGGCGCCATCCCGACCCTCTAGCCCTAGGATATACGCCCCATGGCTCCCTTCCCACCCGAATCAGGCGCGGCCGCCGCGCTGCTGACCCCCGGCACCTACGTCGTGCACCCCGGCCAGCCGGACTGGGGCCTGGGACAGGTGCAGTCGGCCGTGGGCGCGCGCGTCACCGTCAACTTCCCCCACGCCGGCAAGCAGACGATTGATGCCAGCGTCGTGCCCCTGCGGGCGGTGGAGCCGGAAGACTGGACGCCTTGACCCGCGCCCACCCGGCCCCCCCACCCGGACCCCCGCCCACCCGGCCGTGGCCGCCATCACAACGTTGCGGGGGCTGTATTGCTATGGTTGCCGCACCATATTTGCCGTAGATGAGGGTGGGATGCGCCGCCGCCGGGCGGACAGCCCCTATACGGCAATTCCCTGTGCAGCGTGGTTGAGGACGGTTGAGACGATGGCGGACGGCGCCCTGACACCCATGGCGAACGGCATCCCCGGCGCGGCGGCGCCGGCACGCGGCCAGCCGCCGCTGGTCGATCCCTTCGGCCGGTCCATCCGGTACCTACGCGTCTCCGTCACCGATCGCTGCGACTTCCGCTGCGTCTACTGCATGGCGGAGGAGATGACCTTCCTGCCCAAGGCGCAGGTGCTGTCGCTGGAAGAGCTGGAGCGTCTGTGCGGCGCCTTCATCCAGACGGGCGTGCGCAAGTTGCGCCTGACGGGGGGCGAACCCCTGGTGCGCCGGGGGATCATGGACCTGATCCGCCGCCTGGGCCGCCACCTGGACGCCGGATCCTTGGATGAACTGACCCTGACCACCAACGGCAGCCAGCTGGCCAAGTACGCGACCGAGCTGTACGCCACCGGCGTGCGCCGGGTGAACGTCAGCCTGGACACGCTGGACCCCGACCGTTTCCACGCCATCACCCGCTGGGGCAAGCTGGCCCCCGTGTTGGACGGCATCAAGGCCGCCAAGGACGCCGGCCTGTCCGTGAAGATCAATTGCGTGGCGCTGCGCGGCGTGAACGACGGCGAGGTGCACGACCTGGTCGCCTGGTGCGGGCGCGAGGGCCACGACCTGACCTTCATCGAGGTCATGCCGCTGGGTGATATCGACGGCGACATGGGCGAGGGCAACCAGGGCGGCATGGTGCGGGCCGACCAGTACTGGCCTCTGTCCATGCTGCGGGCCGAACTGGCCAAGCGCTGGACGCTGACCGACCTGCCCGTCAGCACAGGCGGCCCCGCCCGCTATGCCCGCGTGGCGGAGACGGGCGGTCGCGTCGGCTTCATCACCCCCATGACCCATAATTTCTGCGAGAGCTGCAACCGGGTACGGCTGACCTGCACTGGCATGCTCTACATGTGCCTGGGCCAGGACGACGCCGCCGACCTGCGCGCCGTGATGCGCGGCGCGCCCGGCGATGACGACGCCCTGCTGGCCGCCATCAAGGAGGCCATCGCCCGCAAGCCCAAGGGCCACGACTTCATCATCGACCGCCGGCAGAAGGCGCCGGCCGTCGCCCGGCACATGAGCGTCACCGGCGGCTGAACGGGCGATGGCATACGGGTGGTGGAGAACGGGCGGCGCCCGCACCCCCGCGACCGGCTCTCAAAGACACCGGTTTCCGCCGCACCCCGGCATTCCTTTGCCGGGATCAATCCGTTAAGGTAACCATCCGTTTCGGTTAACGGGCCCTCCCCTTCCTTCCCCCGAGTCCTGGACCCAGGCGAAAGCGCCATGCTCGACGAACCCACACGCCCCGCCGCGCCCCTTCCCGGTTCGGCGGCCACCCCGGTCCCGGCGGCGGGCGACACGGTCGCGCACTGCGCCCCGGTGCCCTTGCCGGCCAAGCCGGCCTTCTGCATCGTCGCCGCCGAAACGCCCGAGGCCGAGGCCGCGCGCACCACCCTGTCCGAACGCTATCGCACCGTGCGGGCGGAGGACGCGGACGTCATCATCGCGCTGGGTGGCGACGGCTTCCTGCTGGAAACGTTGCACCGCCATCTACCCCTGTGCAAACCGGTCTACGGCATGAACCGTGGCTCCGTCGGCTTCCTGCTGAACAGCTTCAGCCCCCGGGGGCTGACCGACCGCGTGCGCCGGGCTCAGCGCGTGGCGCTGAACCCGCTGCGCATGGTGGCGGTCAATGCCCAGGGCCGGCATGAGGCGCTGGCCTTCAACGAGGTGTCGCTGCTGCGTGAGACGCGCCAGGCCGCCAAGCTGCGCATCAGCGTGGACGGCGTGGAGCGCCTGGCCGAACTGGCCTGCGACGGCGCGCTGGTCTCCACCCCCGCCGGCAGCACGGCCTACAACCTGTCGGCCCACGGCCCCATCGTCCCCCTGGGCGCCGGCATCCTGGCGCTGACCCCCATCAGCGCCTTCCGCCCCCGCCGCTGGCGCGGCGCCCTGCTGCCCCACACCGCCAAGCTGCAGTTCGAAATCCTGGAAGGCGCCAAGCGCCCCGTCAGCGCCGTGGCCGACTTCACCGAAATCCGCGACGTGGCCCGGGTGGAGGTCTGCGAGGACCGCAGCGTGGCGTCCATCCTGCTGTTCGACCCGGAAATGAACCTGGAGGAGCGCATCCTCAAGGAACAATTCACGCCGTAGTTTCCGCCCTCAAGTGCCGGGCGGCCACGTCCGTGGCCTTGGCCTGTCCTCAATTTCCAGTCCGCTGACACTCCCCGGAAATTTCCGGCGGACACGGTCGTGTCCTGTAGAAATTTAAAGTACGGCGATGCGTCGTCGCGCCAGGTGCTACTCCGCCGCCAGGCGCCGGTCGCCCACGCGGGCCATGGCGAAGGCGTGGATGGCGCGCATCAGGTCCTCCAGGTCGTGGGACAGGCGCCAGTAGCCGTCGTGGCGCTCCAGCGTCTCCTCGTCCATATAGAGACGCCGGTCGATCTCCAGCTGCAGGCTGTTGCGGCCCCGGGTGGGAATGCCGTAGCGCCGCACCAGCTCCACGCCCTTGTAGGGGTCGTTGTGCCGCACGCGGTAGCCCATGCCGCGCAGGGTGGCGGCCACGAAGCGGCTGAAGGACGGGTCGCAGCAGACGCCGTCGCGGTCACCCAGCACGAAGTCGGCACCGGCGTCGCCCGTGCCCAGGGTGGGCATGGAATGGCAATTGATGTGCCAGACCTGGCCGAAGCGGGCGTGCAGCCCGTCCAGCGCCGCCTTCAGCTGGGCATGGTAGGGACGCCAGTACCGCTCGATACGGGCCTGCACCTCCTTCACCGTCAGCTTGGCGGCGTACAGCGCCTCCCCGGGCGGCTGACGGTGCGCACCAGGCCCATGCCGTGGCGGCTTTTCTCCGACGGGTTCAAGGGGCCGGGCCAGGGGTCGGCCAGGCAGGCGGGGTCGATATCATCCTCCGCCCGGTTCACATCGATGTAGCTGCGCGGGAACAGGGCCTGCAGCAGCGTGGCACCCAGGGCCGGCGCGCGGGCGAACAGCTCATCCACATGCGCGTCTTCCGACTGGCGCAGCAGCATCAGCGGACAGCGCGGGGTGAAGCCCAAGGGATAGGCGGAACCGCTGTGGGGCGAGTCATAGACGACGGGAACGGGCGTGCCTTCCGGATCGTGGCGCACCAGCACGTCGTCTATGATGAATTTCATGCAACCCTCACAACCGCCGATGACGGCGGCAACAAAGCCAGCCGCCATAAGCTTTTACCATAGCGCAGGCTGGGGCATCCCGTCCCTTTCCTTGACGCGTCGGACCCGTCACTATTGCTCAACCAGCCCAATACGGAAAAGGCGGCCATGGTTCCAAGGGGTTCGGACCCGACAGTCAGGGATGGATGCTCGTGATGTGGGACCGGTTCAGCCAGCCCCCCGGTCCCACCGCGCCCGAGCCGCCGCTGGCCATGCCGGACCTGCGCGCCCACCGCACGGGCAACACCGGCGTCCCCTATGTCTGGCGGTTCGAGGCCAAGGCCGAGGGCCCCCATGTCGCCATCGTCGCGCTGATGCATGGCAACGAGCCCTGCGGCGCGGTGGCCCTGGACCGGCTGCTGCGCCGGGGGCTGCGTCCGGCGCGCGGCATCTGGACCCTGGCCTTCGCCAATACGGACGCCGCGGCGGGCGGCCGCCTGTTCGGGCCGGCTGGACCGCCGGCGCGCTATCTGGATCGCGATATGAACCGCCTGTGGGCCGGCGTCCGGGCGGAGGTGCCCGCCGGCGGCCCGCCGCCGGTCCACCCCCAGGGGCGGGAACAGGCGCGCGTGGCGGCCATCGCCCCCTGGATCCTGACGGCGGACCTGTTGCTGGACCTGCATTCCATGCAGGTGCCGTCGCCCGCGCTGACCCTGTGCGGCCGCTCCCCCCGCGCCCGGGCCCTGGCGGTGGCCCTGGCCGATCCCGGTTGGGTGGTGGCGGATGACGGCCATGCCGACGGCATGCGCCTGATCGACCATCCCCGCTTCTCCGCCCCCGGCGGCAGCGCCGCCGCCATCCTGATGGAGTGCGGCCAGCACTCGGCCCCGGCCGCCGGCGTCCAGGCCTGGCGCGGCCTGATCCGCTTCCTGGCGCAGTCGGAAACCCTGGACGCCGCCACCGCCCGCACCCTGCTGGCGGAGGCCAACGCCCCCGCCACGCCGGCCAAGCCCATCGTGGTGGACGTGACCCACGTCATCCAGGCGGAAACCGATGAGTTCGCCTTCGTGAAGCAGTTCCAGGGGCTGGAGCGCGTCGCCGCCAGCGGCACCCTGCTGGCCCTGGATGGCAAGCGCGCCCTGCACACGCCCTACGACGACTGCGTGCTGGTCATGCCCACGCGCATGCCGCGCCGGGGGCAGACCACGGTGCGCCTGGGCCGGATTGTTTGACCCGCGCCTAAGCGGTTCCCCTCACATGAACTGGGCGCGGTTCAGCAAATCATAGAAATTGCGCAGCACCGCGGCCTTTTCGGCCTCCGTCGCCAGGCCCTCGACAAACTTGGTGTCGAAATTGGGCTGGCGCAGATGGCTGATGATCTGGTCGCGCACGATGCGCCGCGCCTTCGGGCTGGCCAGCACCTCCGCCCCCGCGAACTGCACCAGGCGGGTGGCGCGCACCCGCAGGCTGGCGGAGGGATCGTCCAGCCGTTCGATCACCCGGCCGTCGACGATGTAGGTCGCCACTAGGTCATCCAGGCGAGCGCCCAGCTTTTCGCCCATGTCACCCGGTAGGGCGTCGCCCTCGGTCACCAGGCGATAGAGGGCGGCGCTGGCCTCCATCTTCGGCTTCAGCGGCAGGGTGCGGTCCACCAGATCGTTCAGGCCGCCCACGCGGTTGGCGATCTCCAGGGCTTGGGCGGCGATGGCGGCACCGTCCTTGGCGCCCAGGTCCGACCGCGCCAGGCAGGCCAGATAAACCAGCCGCTCCGCCCCCGTGGGCAGCAGCTGCAGCACCGATTCCAACGCAAGCCGGCGACCCTCGGCCCCGCCCTGCTCGATGAAGCGGTGATAGCCCATCAACACCGCCTCGGCCATGGCCGGGCCGCCCAGCAGGCCGTCGGGCCGCATCAGGCGGGTGACCAGGTTGCGATACTTGGCGATCTGCTGCAGCGGCTCGCCGTGCGACAGGCGCTGGGTGCCCCGCACCTGGCGACGCAGGAAATCCAGCAGCACCACGCGGGTCTCATTGCCATGGGGGCCCGCCACCCAGCGGCTGATGGCCGCCGTGCAGGGCGGCGACATCTCGATCGCCTGGGGCTCGAAAGTGCCGCTGATCAGGTCGATCATGCGGTTCAGGGCCGTCATCAGGTCCGGCTGGCGGCCCAGCATGTCGCGCACCATGTCGGGCGCGCCCAGCACGTCGGCCAAGAGCTGGTCCAACAGGGCCGCGTCATCGGCCGGCAGGCTGTCGTCCGACGCCAGGTCGATCAGCAACTCCGCCTTGCCCAGCAGGCCGCGGATGTTCACCAGGTCGCGGCAGACGATGACCTTGCCCAGATAGGCGGCCTCTTCCGCCGCCACCGCCGGGCTGGCGGCCGTGGCCGTGCCCAGGATCTCGTCCACCTGGCGCATGGTGGCGGCGAAGCCGATCTCCTTGGGGTACGGCAGGGCGCGGTTGGCCACGGCCTTCTCCGCCCGCTGGCGCAATTCCTCCAACACACCCAGGATGACATCGCGGCGGGCGCGGCTGTCCTCCCCCGTCTCCTTGCTCTGCAGGGTGGCGATGCGGCTGACGGCGTTGGGGACCAGCGCCTCGAAGTTCAGGACGCGCTTGGCCTCGCCGGCGTTGTGCAGCAATTCCGACGCGGTGACGCCCTTCTCATCCAGGTACTGGCGCAGCACGCGGGAGATCAGCACCCGGCTGTCGAAGGCCAGGTACTCCTGCGGCACCTTGCAATAGTGCGCCTCCTCCACCGGGACCGGGGCGATGGGGCGCTTGGGCTCCTGCCGATATTCGGTGTGGATGATGGTGTCGACGGTTTCACCGCCACGACCGGGGCGCACGAATTCACGGATGATGCGCACGCCGGTGCGGTTGGGCAGGATGCGCGCGGCCAACGCCCGGGCATCCTCCTCCTTGCGGCAAATCTGCTCGGTGATCCAGTGATCGTCCTTCAGGTATTGCACCTCGAAGGAGACGCCACGCGGCTCACTCAACGGCGGCGGCTTGTCCGCCTTGTCCTGCAGCAATCCCAAGACCATAGCCCGCCCCGACCGGCAATAGCGCCTGCGGGACGGAGAAGCCCCTTCCCCGTCCGCGCCAGGCCATCCTCCGGCCCGTTGGCAGCCCCGCCCCCTAAGCCGAACGCACCACCGATGTATGGATGCTGCCTAAAGGGTGACGCCGCCCAAGTGGGTAGTCAACCGAATGATGTATGTCCAGCGGAGGAGGTATTCGCTTTTTTACCCCAATTGAACAGGACATTAACGCTCAGGCTTGCCCTTCGTCCAGGTGGGGTTGGCATTGAACAGCGGCACGGTGGAAATGGCCATCTTGGCCGACGCGTCCTTCACCTGGCGGCTATAGACGACGTAGATCAGGGTGTCGTTGGCGCGGTCATAGATGCGCCGGACGGCGATGGACTTGAAGATCAGGCTCTTGCGCTCGGAAAACACCTCCTCGCCATGCTTGGAGGTGTCGATCTTGCCGATGACGACGGGACCCGTCTGCCGGCAGGAGATGGAGGTGTTGGACGGATCCTCGAACCAGTTGCCCTTGCGCAGCCGGTCGATGACGCTGCGCGAGAAGCTGACGATGTGGCAGGTCACGCCCTGGATGTCCGGGTCGGGCACCGCCTCCACCGTCAGTTCGTTGCCCGTCCAATCGTTGCTGAACGATCCCACCTCGTCGGCGCGGGCGGTCCCCGCCGCCAAGCCGGCGAGCGTGAGGGCGGCGGCGAGCAGCAGGCGCCTCAATTGGTGAGATCTTCCATGGTCTGGCGGACGATCTGCACGATCTGGCCGCCGCGGCCGGCCACGTCGAAGCCCGCAGCACTGCTGATGACCGACAGCTCGATCTCCGTCGTCGGGGCGTACCGGGCGATCTCCGCCACCACGACGTTGGACAGGACCTCTTCCTTGTCCACGCCCAGCGATTTGGCGACCTCGGTCCGCCAGCTGTTGATGGCGGAGATGATGGCCGATTCGATCTGGGCGGTTTCCTCCTTGCGGCGCAGGTCCCGGTATTGAACAAGCACACGCCAGGCGCCATCGGCGTAGGCGGTGTCGATGCGCGAAACCTCCACCGTTCGCAGGAACGAGGCCAGGCGGGTCTCGTCCTCGTCATGCGCGGCGTCACGGATGGAGAAGGTGCGGATTTCCAAGGTCATGCGCTGTCCCGGTCAGAGGGCCCGGAGGGTCCGCCCGGCACCGGGCCGGGGGCCACATCCATGGATATCCGGCAATATAACCGAGGCAGGGGCGCTTGACAGGGGGGCTAAGGCTCCGCCGCGGTGGTTTTTCGGGGTGGGTTTGCGGATTTTCGCCTCGCGCGCGCCCGTGGATTTCACTATCACCAGCGCGATCGTTCGCCGGCCGACGGGTCCCACATGCCCTGGCATCCCGACGAGCGGCCCCCTTTCGCCGACGCTGCCAAGGAAAACGACCCATGCCCACGATCCACGTTATCGATGCCGATGGCGCGGAGCACGTCATCGAGGGGGATGTGAAGGCCTCCGTGATGGAAAACCTGTGCGACCACGACCTGCCGCTGGACGCCGACTGCGGTGGTTCATGCGCCTGCGCCACCTGCCACGTCCTGGTCGACGCCGACTGGGCGGCCCGCCTGCCCGAGCCCAGCCTGGATGAACAGGCCCTGCTGGAGGAGGAACCGACCTACCAACCCGGCCGGTCGCGCCTGTGCTGCCAGATCGACTTCAAGCCCGAGTTGGACGGCCTGCGCCTGACCTTGCTTCCGCGCGGCTGAGGCCGGTGACCGCGTAATAAAAAGGGCGCTGGTGATGCCTCACCAGCGCCCTTCGCAGTCATGGGGTAAAGCCGGCGTCAGGCCTTCTGGGACAGCACCCGCTCCGATGCCAGTTCCGCCAGGACGCTCCAGCGGGACAGCGAGATGAAGTGCGAGAAGACCAGGCCCAGGTAGCCGCGCTTGCGCCAGTCCAGGAACACGTCGTCCGGCAGCTCGTTGAACTTCTTCTCATCGATGATGGTGAAGCCCGTGAGGGTCATGCGGCTGTTGTCGTGCGACAGCGTCAGGTCCAGGCGCTGTTCCACCAGCAGGCCGCGGTCGTGCAGTTCCTTGCAGAAGGCGCTGGTCGCGACGGCGGACTGGTTGAAGGTGGCGCAGAAATTCAGGGCGTCGTTACCGGCGGCGCCGGCCTTGTCACCCTCGAACAGGGGGACGTCGCCGTCCGGACCCACCAGGTTGGCATCCTCTTCCAGGCACAGCACCAGGCGCTCACGGTCCGGCGTCTCCATCATCAGGAAGGGGTAGCGGCGGACATAGGCCGGGATCGGGGTGTTCTTGCGCCAGGCGCCCTCGCCGTCCACGAACAGGTTCTCGTCCGGGCGCACGCCGGTCAGCACCACCGCGGCCGGGTTGTTGCCCAGGGTGAAGACGATGGGATAGTGGCCGTTGAGGGAGATGAACTCCTCGCCCACGATCGGAATGGCATTGGCGTTGGCGGCGTAAGAGAACGTCCGCTGCTGCTTCAGCTTCCAGTCCCCGTGACGGTTGATATCGACGGGAACGGGCTCCCGGTAGAACGGAGGCATCTGGCCGGCTTCGGAATTGGCGGCGGCGGCGTCGGTCATGGCAAAAGGTCCTGGTTTACCGGTTAAATTCAAACTGACCGGGAGCTGGACCCAGATGTGCGCGCCCTCTCCCCCGACAGGATGGGCTCTGGAGTGCCGGAATTGTATGCGTGAGTCAACAGCCCCGCGACCCAGCCATGACTTGCACGCGTGACGAACTGTGACATGCCGGCCCCGCGACAGGCCGTCAGCGGTTGCGCAACGTGGCCTTCTTGCGCTGGGGGCCCACCTCTTGCTCACCCAGCCAGATGACCAGCGTGGCGGCGCCGGAGATGATCTGCAGCACCTTCTCGGCCTTGGCCGGCATCCGGATCTTGCGCGTCATGCAGTAATTGACCAGCGCCGCGGCCACCTCCATCTCAGCGAAGGTGGCCTCGTGCATCTTGCCGTAATCATCCTCGATGGGAAGCTGCACGGTGACGGGCGGCCCCTCGACGATGACGGGATCCTTCACCATGCCCACGGGCAGCTTGCGATTGAGCCGCCCCGTGAATTCCACGATCGCCGTCATCAGCTCCCGTTCGGTGAAGCTGATCGCGCGCAGCTCCTGCATGCCCCGTCCCCTTGGATACCCCCGCCCCTGATTGGGGCAGGCGGCATCATATAGGGGGGCCACCGCCCAAGTCACCCCCACCGTAAGGATCATAATCATCCTGATTCACAACGAAAAAGGCCGGCCGCCCCAGCGGGGCGCCGGCCTTTCCCGTCGTGGTCCTGGAAACGTCAGGCGACCTTGGCCATGTCCTTGGCGCGGCCGGCGGCCAGGCGTTCCCGCGCCATCTGGTCCGCCACCTCGTTGGTGGGGCGGTCCTCGGCGTCGGCGCGGCGGAAGATGTCCGCCAGCGTGCCGTGGATGGCCTCCACCTTCGCCAGGATGGCCTCCTTGCTGTAGGTGCCGCCCACCTCGCCCGCGACGTTGATGATGCCGCCGCCGTTGATGACATAGTCGGGGGCGTACAGCACGCCCAGGGTCCGCAGCTGCCGGCCGATGGCGTCCACCGCCAACTGGTTGTTCGCGCCGCCGGCCACCACCTTGGCCTTCAGCTGCGGCAGCGACTGCTCATTGAGCACGCCGCCCAGGGCGCAGGGGGCGAACACGTCCACGTCCTGGGCATGGATGACCGAGGGGTCCACGGCGACGGCGCCGTGGCGGTCGACCACCCGCTTCACCTGGTCGGCGAAGATGTCGCTGACGGTCAGGATGGCGCCGTCATCAGCCAGGCGCTGGCACAGGTGGCTGCCGACATTGCCCAGGCCCTGCACGGCCACGCGCACACCCTTCAGGCTGTCGGTCCCCAGGCGGTGCCGCACGGCGGCCTTGATGCCCAGGTAGACACCGTAGGCGGTGAAGGGCGACGGATCACCGCTGGCGGCGGCGCCGTGGTTCAGGCCGGCCACGTGCCTGGTTTCGCGGCCCATGACCTGCACGTCGGCCACGGTGATGCCCACGTCCTCCGCCGCGATGTAGCGGCCGCCCAGGCTCTCGACCATGCGGCCGAAGGCGCGGAACAGCGCGTCGGACTTGGCGGTCTTGGGATCGCCGATCAGCACCGACTTGCCACCACCCAGCGGCAGGCCGGCCATGACGTTCTTGTAGCTCATGCCGCGCGACAGCCGCAGGACGTCCTTCACGGCGTCGGCCTCGGTCGCGTACGGCCACATGCGGCAGCCGCCGCAGGCGGGCCCCATGGTGGTGTCGTGGACGGCGATGATGGCCTTGAGGCCACTCTCCGGGTCACGGCCGAACAGGACCAGCTCGTGATTGTCGAAATCCGGAGCGTCGAACAGCATGGGGGCACTCTCCTGCCTGGGGCCCGGAACCATGGCGCCGGGCCGGTGATCCGGCCCACGGGCGCATGCGGCGGGGGCGGAACTGTCTGCAGGACGAAGCTTAGGGGCGGGGCCTGGGCCGGTCGATTTCGTTGTTTTATTGCGCGGCGCAGCTTTGGCGAACACTCGGGCATCCGCCGTGCAATGTCCTGTCGCGCGGCTCCGCCGGCGATGGAAATATGCCCGGAATCGGACCCGGGAAAAATTTATCAGCGGCCGACGCGCAGGCCCGGCGAGCGGCTCGGGCGGGCGACGGTGTCATCCAAGCGGGGCATGACGCGGCCGTCGGGCAAGCGCGTGTCCTCCCCACCCAGCGAAGGCTCACGCCGGACCTCACCCGCCCGACCGCGCTTGGGCGCCTTGCGGCTGGGGCGGCGGCCGCTCCACCACCAGATGCCCGCCATGAGGGCCAACAGGGCGGCGACGAAGCCCAGCAGGGCGTTGCGCGCCCAGTCCGGCGCGGTGATCTCGGTCGGCGCCTGCTCCGGCGTGTCGCCGGTGGACTGCGTCTCCACCGCGATGCGGCCGGCGCCGGTGGTGCCGGCGGCGTCCTGGCCCGGGGCCGGCTGGCCGTTGGAAACGGCACCGCCGGGACGCTGGGTCACCGAGGGCGGGGGCAGATCCGCGGGCGCGCCCGCCGGGGTGGAGGCCCCCGGGTTGCGCGACACGCTCAGCACGGTGCTTTCCTGCGCTTGTCCCCCACGCTCCACCCCCACGGCGGAGCGGGCGGCCTTGGGCTGCACGTCCTCTTCCTTCAGGCGCGGCTGCGAGGCCTTGGCGCGGCTGGTGGGATCGGCCAGGTTGCCGACCGTCTTGTCCACCGGGCGGCCTTCCATCATGCGGGCGATGGTGTCCTGGTCCAGCTTGCCGGTGACCTTCAGGCCCTCCGCCTTCTGGTATTGCCGCAGTGCGGCGACGGTGGGCGGGTCCATGCGCGAGGAGGCGCGACCCTCGTACAGCTCTTTTTCCTTCAGGATGTTCTGGGCCCACTGGATGGTGGCGCTGTTGGGCTCGCCAGTGGTGTCGGCGGGGGCGGCCAGCGCCGGACCGGCGCCCGCCGTGGTCAGCATCACCGCCGCGATGGCGGAGGCGAACAAGGGCCGGCGGGCATTGAACATCGCTGAACTATCCTTTTTCCAGGTCACGTCTTCCGGGTCACGTCCCGGCAGGGAAACCCTGCCTTCCGGGGCGCCGGCATCGACGGAATCACCAGGCCGCCCCTGAGGCAGCGTGTTACAATTCACGCCACTTTGCCATGCGCATTTTAGCCGCCGGCCCCCGTGCATGCTGCATTGCGTCCAAACAAAGTGGGTATCTCTGACGGTGACTTGGGGGTCGCCCGGGTGACAACCCCGCCAAAATCTCGCGTCATTGTGTGAAAATAAAGGCGCGGGGTGTTGTAACGTTCCCCCGTGGAACGCCAAACAAGACAACAAACCAAGACAGCAACGGAAAACGCCGATGACCGCGCACACCGAGGCCGAGAGCTGGCCACTTGAAGACACGCCCACCCTGGACCGTGGCGTGCTGACCGCCCACATCAACGACTTGGGGGCGGACCTGGTGCGCCAGATCGCGGAGAAATACCTGGACGACGCGCCGTCCAGCGTGGCGGCGGTGCGCGCGGCGCTGGAGGCGCAGGACCTGCCCCTGCTGCAGAAGCTGATCCACCGCCTGGGCGGCGGCGCGCAAACCGTGGGGCTGGCCGCCCTGTCGGCCCAGGCCCGCAAGGCGGAGCATGCGCTGCGCCAGGGCCATAACGACGAAGGCATCCGCGAGGCCACCCGCCTGCTGGCCCGGGTCGGCAGCGACCTGGCCGTGCTGGATGAATTCCGCGCCAGCCTGAAGGACTGATGCCAATGGCATTTGATCGTGACCGCTCAAATGCCACCCTCAAACGCCGGGCGCCAGCATCCGCTGGCTTGGCTCATCCTCGCTGCGCCCTGCGGTGCTCGCTCCGGCGGCCGCAGTCGCGGCCTCGGCGGCATGAGTCGACACTTCATGCCGCCGGTATGACCTCCGCGCCTTGAAATGAAACGGGCCCGATCCAGCCGGACCGGGCCCGTGACGTTTTTGGACGGTGCCGCGGCGGTTACGCCGGGCCGGTGACGTCGGCGCCCAGGCGGTAGCCCAGGCCCTTTTCCGTCAGGATCAGGCGTGGCTGGGCACCGCCGTCGTTCATCTTGCGGCGCAGGCGGCTGACCAGCACGTCGATGGTGCGGTCGCTGGGATTGCGGTCGGTGCCGCTGACGGCGTCGATCAGCTGGTCGCGCGTCACCACCCGGCCGCCGGAACGGACCAGCAGGGCCAGCAGCTCGAACTCGCCGCGCGTCACCCGCACCTCGACACCCTGGGTGTCGATCAGGCGGCGGCGCGCCAGGTCGATGGTCCAGCCGCCGAAGCGGCGCACGGTGCCCTCGGCCCGGCGCATCTTGCTGGGATGGGTCCGGCGCAGCAGGTTGCGCGCGCGGGCCAGCAGCTCACGCGGGTTCGGCGGCTTGGTCACATAGTCGTCGCCACCGGTTTCCAAACCGAAGACACGGTCGTCCTCGTTGGCCCGCCGGGTGACGATGATGATGCCGACGTTGGAAATCTCACGTATGTCGCGGGCGATGGAGAAACCGTCCTCGTCCGGCAGTTCGATGTCCAGCAGCACCAGATCCGGGGGCTGCCGGATGATGGCTTCCCGCGTCTGCTTGCCGTTGGCCGCTTCGGCGATCATGAACCCGGCCTGATGAAAGTATCCCGCCAGCAAGGCCCTGGTCGCCGGCTCGTCCTCAACGATCAGGACCAGCGGCGCTTCCACACTCTCCGTCATGACTCTTCCAACCCCCCTGCCGGCCATTGCCCCAAATGCACCGCCGGACGTTGGCGACAGAATGTCCCTCGCGGGCCGCCAACGCAAGTCCCTGGCGAACCAGGGCTGTACGGCCTCGCTATAGGGAAAAAGGGCAGGAAGGAATCGCGAAAAGCTCCCCCAAAAGAACGAGGCGGGCGCCCATGGCCAATCGCCACAAGTGCCCGCCCCCGTCCGGACCCTACCGCCCAAGGTGTTCCAAGCCCGAGTCTTTGCCCGAGTCTTGGATTATGACGCGCCGTTGCTGGTCAACCGCCGAGGCCCAGCAGGTCGGCGTTGCCGCCGAAGGCGGTGATGTTCACGGTCAGCGTCTTTTCCGTGGCGAAGCGCAGCAGGTAATGCGGGCCGCCGGCCTTGGGACCCGTGCCGGACAGGCCATGGCCGCCGAAGGGCTGCACGCCCACGACCGCGCCCACCATGTTGCGGTTGATGTAGGTGTTGCCGCAGTTCAGGCGCTGGAAGATCTCCTGCGCCCGGCCTTCCAGCCGGCTGTGCACGCCCAGGGTCAGGCCATAGCCGGTGGCGTCGATGTCGGCCAGCACCTGGTCCAGGCTGTCGGCCTTCCAGCGCACCAGGTGCAGGACGGGGCCGAACACCTCGCGCGGCAGGCGCTTCAGGCTGTTGATCTCATAGAGGCGCGGCCCGAAGAAGGTGCCGTTGGCGAGGTCCGCGCCCGTGGGGCAGGCGTGGACCAGCTTGGCCTCGCGATCCATGCGCTCGGCATGGGCCACCAGGATCTTGCGGGCGTCCTCGTCGATGATGGGGCCGACGTCCGTGGCCAGATCCATCGGATCGCCCAGGGTGACCAGCTGCATGGCGCCCTTCAGCAGATGGGCCATCTGGTCGGCCACGTCGTCCTGCACGAACAGGACCCGCATGGCGGAGCAGCGCTGACCCGCCGACTGGAAGGCGGAGGTGATGCAATCGTCCACCACTTGCTCCAGCAAGGCGGTGCTGTCGACGATCATGGCGTTCTGGCCGCCGGTCTCGGCGATCAGGGGGACGATGGCGCCGTCGCGGGCGGCCAGCGCCCGGTTGATCAGGCGCGCCGTCTCGGTGGACCCGGTGAAGGCCACGCCGCCGATGCGGGCGTCGGCCACGAGGGCCGCCCCCACCGTCTCCCCATCGCCCGGCAGCAGGTGCAGAACGTCACCCGGCACGCCGGCGCGGTGGAACAGGCGCACGGCGCGGGCACCCACCAGGGTGGTCTGCTCGGCCGGCTTGGCCGCCACGGCGTTGCCGGCGGCCAGGGCGGCCGCCACCTGGCCGGTGAAGATGGCCAGGGGGAAGTTCCACGGGCTGATGCAGACGAAGGTGCCGCGGCCATGCAGCGACAGCTCGTTGCTCTCGCCCGTCGGGCCCGGCAGGCGGGTGGGCGCGCCGAACTGCTTGCGGGCGAGGTCCGCGTAATAGCGGCAGAAATCCACCGCCTCGCGCACCTCGGCGACGGCGTCGCCCCAGGTCTTGCCCGCCTCGCGGATCAGGATGCCCAGCAGGGCCGGGGTATCGGCCTCCAGCGCGTCGCCCATGGCGTCCAGGATGCGGGCGCGGCCCTCGCCGCCCAGCCTGTCCCAGCCGGGCTGGGCCTGGGCGGCCCGCGCCAGGGCGCGGTCGATGTGCTCCGCCGTGGCGTCGGCGGTGGTGCCCACGGTGCGGGTGCGGTCGGACGGGTCCAGCACCGACCGGGCCTTCTGGCCAGCCAGGTCCTGGCCACCGACGATGGGGCCGGCCGTCCAGGCCTGGGCCAGGGCGGCATCGATGCCGGCGCGCAGGGACCGCACCGTGGCCTCGTCCGTCAGGTCGACACCGCGGGAGTTGGCGCGGTCGTCACCATAGAGCTTGTCGGGGGTGGGGATACCGGCATGGCGCAGCACGGGCAAAGCCTCCAAAAGGGCGATCGGGTCGGCAACCACCTGGCCCACCGGGATGGCCGGGTCCATGTAGGCGTTGACGAAGTTGCTGTTGGCGCCGTTCTCCAGGAGACGGCGGACGAGATAGGGCAGCAGGTCCTCATGCGTGCCGACGGGCGCGTAGATGCGCACGCGCGGCACGTTCTTCAGGCGGTCCCGCGCGGCGGCGTACAGCAGGTCGCCCATGCCGTGCAGGCGCTGGAATTCCAGGTCGCGGTTGTCGCCGGCCAGATGCAGGATGGCGGCGATGGTATAGGCGTTGTGGGTGGCGAACTGCGGGTAGATGGCGTCCTTGGCCGCCAGCATCCGCCGCGCGCACACCAGGTAGCTGAGGTCCGTCGCCGCCTTCTTGGTGTAGACGGGGTAGTCGGCGTGGCCCTGGGTCTGGGAGAACTTGATCTCCGTGTCCCAATAGGCGCCCTTCACCAGGCGCACCATCAGCCGGCGCCCGGCGGAACGGGCCAGCGCCGCCAGCCAATCGACCAGATGGGCGGTGCGCTTCTGATAGGCCTGGATGGCCAGGCCCAGGCCATTCCAGCCGGCGAGGTCGCCATCGCGCGCCAGGGCCTCAAGCAGGTCCAGCGAGATGTCCAGGCGGTCGGCCTCTTCCGCGTCGATGGTCAGGTTGATGTCCCAGCGCTTGGCGGCCAGGCACAGGTCCTTCACGCGGGGCAGCAGCTGGGCCATGACGTCGGCGCGCTTGGCGAAGACGTAGCGCGGGTGCAGGGCCGACAATTTGATGGAGACGCCGGGGGCGGCGTAGGGGCCACGGCCCGCCGCCGCCTTGCCCACCGTGTCGATGGCGTTGAGGTAGGAGGCCTGGTAGCGGTCCGCCTGTTCCCAGGTGCGCGCCCCCTCGCCCAGCATGTCATAGGAATGGACGGTGCCTTCCGGCTTCGCCTTCTTCGCTTCCCCCACCGCCTCGGCGATGGTGCGGCCCATGACGAAGTGTTCGCCCATGACGCGCATGGCCTTCATCATGGCGGCGCGGATGACGGGTTCGCCCGAGCGCTGAACCAGGCGGCGCAGCAGGCCGGGGGCGTCCCCCTGCTTCTTGGTGTCGACCTCCACCACCCGGCCGGTCAGCATCAGGCCCCAGGCGGCGGCGTTGACGAAGGCGCTGTCGGACTGGCCCAGGTGCTGGTCCCACTGGCCCTTCGTGATCTTCTCGGCGATCAGCCGGTCGGCCGTGGCCGGGTCGGCGATGCGCAGCAGGCACTCGGCGATGCACATGAGGGCGATGCCCTCCTGGTTGGACAGGCCGAACTCCTGCATGAAGGCGTCGAGCGGCCCCAGCTCCGACCGGCGGGCGCGGGCGGCGTTCACCACGTCCACCGCCTGGGCGTCGATGGCCCGCCGCTCCTCCGCCGTCAGGCCGTGCGCCGCCAGCAGGGCGCGCACCGCCGTCTCCTCATTCAGGTGCTTGGCCCGGCGCAGGGCCGCGCGGGGGCCGTCAAGGTCGGGCGTGGCCGGGGAGGGAGCCAGGGAGGGGGAACTGGACGGGGCGGTCGCCTGGTACATGACACTGCCTGGGGCTTGGGTGGGGTGATATTGTCGCGGATTATGGCGGGATCACCGGCATATTTCCCGCCATTTTGGGCAATTTTTCAGTATATCATCCGGCGAAGACGCCCTTCGGACGATGAAAATATGACCCGCCAAACCGCCGACCAGTTGGACCGCATCGACCTGAACATTCTGCGCATCCTGCAGGAGGATGGGCGCCTGTCGAATGTGGAGCTGTCCCGCCGCGTGAACCTGTCGCCAACCCCCTGCCTGGAGCGGGTGCGGCGCCTGGAACGCGACGGTTACATCCAGGGCTACGCGGCGCGGCTGGACCCGGAACGGCTGGGCCGCAGCCTGATGGCGTTCATCGAGGTGCGGCTGGACCGCACCAGCCCCGACGTCTTCAAAATCTTCGCCGACGCCATCGCCCCCATGGACGAGATCCAGGAATGCCACATGGTGGCCGGCGGCTTCGACTACCTGATCAAGGTGCGGGTGGCCGACATGGGGGCCTACCGCGCCTTCCTGGGCGACAAGCTGTCCAGCATCCCGGGCGTGGCCCAGACCCACACCTATATGGTGATGGAAGAGGTGAAATCGACGGCGGCCATACCCGTGCCGGTGCGGTGAAATGCGCATAAGCACGTTAACGACATAAATTAATCTTCCGGAGGAGAAGTTGGAAACGATCACTGCAGATTGCCCAAATTGTGGTTTAGGCAGAAACGTAATTGTTCTAAAGCGAGAAATAGAAAATAAATTAGACGAATATCTACTTGTTGAAGATTCCTATGAATACCTAATATGCAAATGCGCCGGCTGCGACTATATTTTTTTCAGAAAAGAGAGAACGAACAGCGAAGAATCAGAAATGGAGATAGATCCAATAACCGGCGAGGAAAAAGAAATATTACATTATAGAGTTATTAATTTTTATCCAGGAAAAGAAAAAATGAGGCCGGATTGGCTGGATATAATATATTTCTTTGAAAGTGAAATTTACGAATCTCTGGACAAGATCTATAGAACGCTAGACGCTTCCAGTTTCGACGATCTCCCAGCTTCGTGCCGAATGGCTATAGACAAGATAATTATCTACCTTGGGGTGCCAGAGAATCTTCCATTCTCCAAAAAAACTGAGGAATTATTGAATCGCAGTCAAATGACAGAGCACGACAAGAAAATTCTAGACATAATTATCAATGCCACAAATGCAGCAATTCACCGCAATTGGAAACCAGAATCCCTATTTTATTAAAAACATGGTGCTATGGATAGGAAATTGGGCGCATCGGGTTTTTCTTCTAAATAGCTTGATTGAAAACGAGAGCCCGAACATTCCCGCCAAGGCCGCCAGTAAAACCCCCACGTCAGGTAAATAACCCCGCAACCCCCTCCGCCGCCGCCAGCGCCCCGCTGAAGCACGCCTGCAGCAGATAGCCGCCGGTGGGCGCCTCCCAGTCCAGCATTTCGCCCACGGCGAAGACGCCGGGCAGGCGGCGCAGCATCAGATGGTCGTCCAGTTCGGTTAGCGTTATGCCGCCGGCGGTGGAGATGGCGCGGTCCATGGGGCGGATGGCGGTCAGGGTGATGGGCAGGGCCTTGAGACGCCGGGCCAGCGCCGCCGGGGTGGCGAGGTCGGCAGGCGTGGCGCTTTCCCGCACCAGGGTGGGGATGACGCCCTCCAGGCCTAAGGCCTTGCGCAAGCGGTTCTTCAGGCTTTCGGATGGCGGCGCCTTGGCCAGGCGCGCCGTGACGGCACCCAAGTCCAGGTCGGGCTTCAGGTCGATATGCAGGACGGCTCGGCCGTCGCGGGCGATGGCCTCCCGCAGGGGCGCGCCCAGGGCGTAGAGGGCACCCCCCTCCAGCCCCGTGCGGGTCACCACCGCCTCCCCCGGCTGGTCTGGCCGGCGAAGGACAGGGCGATGCGCTTCAGGGGCTGTCCCTCCGCCCGCTCGATGAAGGCGGGGGACCAGGCGACGTCGAAGCCGGCGTTGGCGGCGCGGAAGGGGGCGAGGTCAACGCCCCTCGCCGCCAGCAGGGCCGCCCATCCGCCATCGGAGCCCAGGCGCGGCCAACTGGCGCCGCCCAAAGCCAGCAGGGTGGCGTCCACCCGTACCGTCCGGGGCCCCTCCGGCGTGTCGAAGGCCAACGCGCCGTCGTCGGTCCAGCCGGTCCAGCGGTGGCGGGTCTTCAGCGTCACGCCCAGGCCGTCCAGCCGGCGCAGCCAGGCGCGCAGCAGGGGGGAGGCCTTGAGGCCCACGGGGAACACGCGGCCACTGCTGCCCACGAAGGTCTCGATGCCCAGGCCGTGCACCCAGGCGCGCAGGTCATCCGGCGTGAAGCGCCCGATCCAGGGCGCCACGACGGGTGCGGCCGCGCCATAACGGGTGAGGAAGCGGTCCAGCGGTTCGGAATGGGTGATGTTCAGGCCGCCGCGCCCGGCCATCAGGAACTTGCGCGCCGGCGAGGGCATCGCGTCGAACACGGTGACGGCGATGCCCCGGGCGGCAAGCGCCTCCGCCGCCATGAGGCCTGCGGGCCCCGCGCCGATGATGGCCACCGCCGGGCGCCGCCCCTCTTGATCCGCCGTCTGCGGCACCATCGAACCCCTTCGTTCCAATCCCAGGGCGCTTCTAGGCATGGGCGCTCGCCGCCGTCAATGCGCGCCGGGGAAGCGACCGCGCAAAAGCGCAGGACGCCCGCGTCCGGCGCATCACATAAAGACATCTTTATGTTTGCATCTGTATCCCCAGATGACTAGGGTGGCGAACATTGTTACCTGGAACATACCCGGCGCCCTCATGCCGGCGGAGTACGCGATCATGGCCCTGACCCGTTCCCAACGCCTGGCCCGCCTGCCGGACCTGCTGAAGCAGCGCATCCTGGTGCTGGACGGCGCCATGGGCACCATGATCCAGGGCTACAAGCTGGATGAGGCCGGCTATCGCGGGGAGAGGTTCAAGGACTGGCACCGCGACGTGCGCGGCAACAACGACCTGCTGAACCTGACGCAGCCGCAGATCGTGCGCGAAATCCACCAGCAGTATTTCGACGCCGGCGCCGACATCGTCGAGACCAACACCTTCAATTCCACCAGCATCAGCCTGGCCGACTACGGCATGGAGGATTTGGCGTACGAGTTCAACAAGGCCGGCGCCGGCCTGGCGCGCGAGGCCGGCGACGCGCTCGAGGACATTGACCCGTCGCGCCCGCGCTACGTCGCCGGCGCCATCGGCCCGACCAACCGCACCGCCTCCATCAGCCCACTGGTGACCGACCCCGGTTTCCGCAACGTGGACTTCGATGAGCTGCGCCTGGCCTACCGCACCCAGGTGGAGGGATTGATCGACGGCGGCGTCGACATGCTGCTGGTCGAGACCATCTTCGACACCCTGAACGCCAAGGCCGCCCTGTTCGCCGTCGACGAGGTGCTGGAGGAAAAGGGGCTGGAGCTGCCGGTCATGATCTCCGGCACCATCACCGACCGCTCCGGCCGCACCCTGTCCGGCCAGACGACGGAGGCCTTCTGGAACAGCCTGCGCCATGTGAAGCCGCTGAGCATCGGCCTGAACTGCGCCCTGGGCGCCGACCTGATGCGCCCCTATGTCCAGGAACTGAGCCGCGTCGCCGACACCTATGTCAGCGCCCACCCCAACGCCGGCCTGCCCAACGAGTTCGGCGGCTATGACGAGACGCCGGAGCAGATGGCCGACGCGCTGCGCCACTGGGCCGGTGACGGGCTGGTGAACATCGTCGGTGGCTGCTGCGGCACCTCGCCCGCGCACATCCGTGCCATCGCCGAGGCGGTGAAGGGCATCACTCCGCGCCCGCCCGCCGTCCGCCCGGCGCGCATGCGCCTGGCCGGGCTGGAGCCGTTCGAGATGCCGGCGTTCTGATCCGCCCCGCCCAGACCCCAGCGCCCCGCCCCTCGTTTCGCTTCCGGAATCAGCCGCCATGACCCAGCCCCGCACCGCCATCTTCATCAATGTGGGTGAGCGCACCAACGTCACCGGATCGGCCAAGTTCAAGAAGCTGATCCTGAACGGCGATTACGAGGCGGCACTGGCCGTCGCCCGCCAGCAGGTGGAGGGCGGCGCCCAGATCATCGACGTGAACATGGACGAGGCCATGCTGGACAGCGAGGCCGCCATGGTCCGCTTCCTGCGCCTGATCGCCTCGGAGCCGGACATCGCCCGTGTGCCCGTCATGATCGACAGTTCCAAGTGGAGCGTGATCGAGGCGGGGCTGAAGAACGTCCAGGGCAAGGCCATCGTCAATTCCATCAGCCTGAAGGAAGGGGAAGAGGCCTTCATCGCGCAGGCCCGGAAGGTGCGCCGCTATGGCGCCGCCGTGGTGGTCATGGCCTTCGATGAGAAGGGCCAGGCCGACACGGAGGCGCGCAAGGTGGAGATCTGCCGCCGCAGCTATGACGTGCTGGTCAACAAGGTGGGCTTCCCGCCGGAAGACATCATCTTCGACCCCAATATCTTCGCCGTCGCCACGGGCATCGAGGAGCACAACAACTACGCCGTGGACTTCATCAACGCCACGCGCCGCATCCGCACGGAGCTGCCGGGCGCCCACGTCTCCGGCGGCCTGTCCAACGTCTCGTTCAGCTTCCGCGGCAACGAGACGGTGCGCCAGGCGATGCACGCCGTATTCCTGTACCACGCCATCGCCGCCGGCATGGACATGGGCATCGTCAACGCCGGCGAGCTGCCGGTGTACGAGGACATCCCGGCCGAGCTGCGTGAGCGGGTGGAAGATGTCATCCTCAACCGCCGCGACGACGCCACCGACCGCTTGCTGGAAGTGGCGGAGAAGTACAAGGGTGGCGGCGCCAAGAAGGAGGCGGACCTCAGCTGGCGCCAGGCGCCGGTGAACCAGCGCCTGACCCACGCCCTGGTGCACGGCCTGACCGACTGGATCGACGAGGATGTGGAGGAGGCGCGGCAGGCCGCCGACCGCCCGCTGTCGGTCATCGAGGGCCCGCTGATGGATGGCATGAACGTGGTGGGCGACCTGTTCGGCGCCGGCAAGATGTTCCTGCCCCAGGTGGTGAAGTCCGCCCGCGTCATGAAGAAGGCCGTGGCCTACCTGCTGCCCTTCATCGAGGCGGAGAAGGACGGGGCCGCCAGCCGCAGCAACGGCAAGGTGCTGCTGGCCACCGTGAAGGGCGACGTGCACGACATCGGCAAGAACATCGTCGGCGTCGTCCTGCAATGTAACAACTACGAGGTCGTGGACCTGGGCGTCATGGTGCCCTGCGCCCAGATTCTGGAGACCGCCCGCAAGGAAAAGGCTGACATCATCGGCCTGTCCGGCCTGATCACCCCGTCGCTGGACGAGATGGTGTTCGTGGCCAAGGAGATGCAGCGCGAGGGCTTCGACCTGCCGTTGCTGATCGGCGGCGCCACCACCAGCAAGGTGCACACGGCGGTGAAGATCGACCCGGCCTACCAGGGGCCCGTCGTCCATGTCATCGACGCCAGCCGCGCCGTGGGCGTGGCCGGCAACCTGATCAGCCTGGCGGCCAAGGGCGACTATGCCCAGGGCGTGAAGGGCGACTACGCCCGCATGCGCGAGGCCCACGCCCGCGCCCAGGCCGGCCGCGCCCGCCTGCCCATCGCCGACGCCCGCGCCAATCGCGCCCGGCTGGACTGGGCGGCGTATGAGGCGCCGCAGCCGCTGAAGCCCGGCCTGACGGTGTTCGAGGATTACGACCTGGCGGAACTGGTGTCGCGCATCGATTGGCGCCCCTTCTTCCAGGCCTGGGAACTGGCCGGCACCTTCCCCGCCATCCTGGAGGATGCCGTGGTGGGCGAGGCGGCGCGCAACCTTTACGCCGACGCCCAGGCGATGCTGCAGCGGATCGTCGGTGAGAAATGGCTGACGGCCCGCGCCGTCGTCGGCCTGTGGCCCGCCAACACTGTGGGCGATGACATCGAGGTCTACACCGACGCCAGCCGGAAGGCGGTCAAGGCCACGCTGCACACCCTGCGCCAGCAGATGGCGCGCGAGGCCGGCCGCGACCGCCCGCACCTGGCCCTGGCCGACTTCGTGGCGCCCAAGGAAACGGGCGTGGCCGACTGGGTCGGCGGCTTCGCCGTCACCGCCGGCATCGGGCTGGAGGAGCGCGCCAAGGCCTTCGAGGCGGCGCACGACGACTACAGCGCCATCCTGCTGAAGGCCCTGGGCGACCGCCTGGCCGAGGCCCTGTCGGAACGCATGCATGAGCGTGTGCGCACCGAGCTGTGGGGCTACGCCGCCGGCGAGAACCTGAGCAACGAGGACCTGATCGCGGAGAAGTACCGGGGCATCCGCCCGGCCCCCGGCTACCCCGCCTGCCCCGACCATACGGAGAAGGGTATTCTGTGGCAGCTGCTGGACGCGGAGAAGAACGCCGGCGTCACGCTGACCGAAAGCTACGCCATGACCCCCACCGCCGCCGTCAGCGGCCTGTACTTCGCCCATCCGGGCGCCAAGTACTTCGGCCTGGGCAAGGTGGAACGCGACCAAGTGGCGGACTATGCCGCGCGCAAGGGCATGGACATGGCCACCATGGAACGCTGGCTGGCCCCCAATCTGAACTATGAGCCCGCCACGACGGATGGCGTGGCGGCGGCGTGACCTTTGATGTCCCAGGCGATCGGTTCAGGTTCAGCTGAACCGACTGCGCCCTCAAGGTCGCCCCTCCTCGACCTGCCGCAGGGAGGAAATGGCCCGGTCCAGGCCGATGCGCTGCAGGTCGTCGAACCGTTCGTAGGCATGGACGGTCACGCAGTCATGGTAGCCCGCCTGGCGGCACACTTCCCATGTGCCGGATTCGACATACAGCGACCGGGCCCTATCATTCCACCGGGTGTAGGCCAGGTTGTCCGTGTCGTCCGTGATGACGAGGGTATCGCCCTTCAGGCCTGGCTCCTTGTACAGAGTGATCTCCCCGTTGGCGGCGCTCGCCTGCCAGGGTATCGCCATCGCTGACAGCGTCCATGCCAGCAGCAAGCCCAAGCTCAGAACGCGTTTCATCGGTCCCCCAAAGATGGAAAAGCCCGACGTCAGCATCTGACGCCGGGCCCTTCACGATCATTGCCAGATGTTGATCTGCTCCGGCGTGCAGCGGTAGTGCCAGCGCTCGCCGTTCCAGCGGATGCGGCCTTCCCATTCCTCGCCTCGGAAGCCGAAATCGCTGGGCGGCCCGAAGCGCTGGACGAAGGCGTCATAGATGCGATGCCGGCATTCGCCCATGGGCGGCGGGCCATCGCGACGATCGTCGTCCCAGTTGATGCCGCCCTGCGGCGGCGGGGGGGCGGCTGGTCATAGGCGCCGGGACCGTTGTTCCAGGTGATGCCCCCGCCATAGCTGGGCGGCGGGCCGTAAACCGGCGGCGGCGGGGGCGGCGGTTCCGGCTGGTAGTAGCGGCCGTCGATCTGGCGGGCGGACGAAATGCTGGCGAACAGGCCGATCTCGCCCAGGTCGCCGATGCGGGTGCCACGGCCCACGCGCTTGCAGTCGCGGAAGCCCGCGTTCTTGCACACTTCCCACTCACCCGAGCGCACGATCATGGACTTGGCGCGGTCATTCCAGCGGCCCATGTCCGCCAGGTTTTCCACACCGTCACGGACGGTCAGCGCGTCACCCCGGAAAAAGGGTTCGGAGAATAGGGTGATCTCACCCGCCAGCGCGCCGCCGGCGGTCATCAGGGTGCCGGCCAGGACGGCCGCGCCCATCAATCGGTGCATCAATCGTGTCATGACGGTCCACCCTGTCATCGGCCCGGCGGAAGGCTTTCCGCCGGCTAATCCATTGGGGGCATTGCTTGCAAGAATGCCTTCCCGGCGGATTTAACCTAAACCGCCGAGAATGGCGAGCCCATGGCAAGGGGATGGCATCATTCGGGTTTGGCGGGTTTGGCACCTTTCGGGGCCCGCACCCCCAGCATGTGGCAGATGGCGACCGTCAGGTCGGCCCGGTTGAGCGTGTAGAAGTGGAAGTCGCGCACCCCTTCCCGCTCCAGCCGCAGGCATTGCTGCACCGCCACGGTGGCGGCCACCAGTTGGCGGGTCTCCGGCTCCGCGTCCAGGCCACCGAACAACTCGTCCATCCAGGCGGGCACGACGCAATTGCACTTGGCGCCCAGCTCCACCGCGCGGCCGAAGTTGGTGATGGGCAAGATGCCGGGCACGATGGGGATGTCGATACCGGCCGCCGCCACCGTATCGCGGAAGCGCAGGAACCGGTCGGTATCGAAGAAGAACTGGCTGATGGCGCGGGTGGCGCCGGCGTCCACCTTGCGCCGCAGATTGTCGATGTCGGCGGCGGCGCTGGCGGCCTCGGGATGGGTTTCGGGGAAGCAGGCCACGGAGATTTCGAAGTCCGCCACCCGCTTCAGGCCGGCCACCAGGTCGGTGGCGTAGGCGTAGCCGCCGGGATGGGGCTGGTAGCCGCTGCCGCCCAGGCCGCCGCTACCGTCCGCCGCCTGGGGCGGATCACCGCGCAGCGCCACGATGTGGCGGATGCCGGCGTCCCAATAGGCGCGCGCGATGGCGTCGATCTCTTCCTTGGTGGCCGCGACGCAGGTCAAATGGGCGGCGGCCGGAATGCCGGTCTGCCGCTGGATGGCGGTGACGGTGGCGTGCGTGCGCTCCCGCGTGGAGCCGCCGGCGCCGTAGGTGACCGAGACGAAGGCCGGCGACAGCGGCGCCAGGCGGCGGATGGCCTGCCACAGCGTCTGCTCCATCTTTTCCGTCTTGGGCGGGAAGAATTCGAAGCTGACGCGCAGGTCCCGCGGCACGGTCACCAGCGGCTCACCACCCCCCAAGGGGCTGTCGGCGGCGGTCTCATTCACGATGGTCATGGCAAGTCTCGGCGTATTCGGGGCGATCAGACGGGCCGCTGGCCGGACCACAGGGTCACGGTCAGGGGGGTGCCGGGCAGGTGCACGGGTTGGGCCGGCGTCAGGCCGGCATGGCCGAACCACTGCGCCATTTCGGCATCCGTGAAGCCCAGGCGGCGATGGGCGTGGTCGGTGCGCAGGTTCTCCAGGTCATGGCTGGCGAAGTCGACCACCACCACACGGCCGCCGGGCCGCAGCACGCGCGCGGCCTCCACCAGCACCTCCTGCGGGTCCTCGGCGTAGTGCAGAACCTGGTGGACGATCACCATGTCCTGGCTGCCGCTGGGGACGGGCACCTGGTACATGTCGGCCAGCCGCACCTGCACATGGCGCAGGCCCGCCTTTTCCAGGTTGGCCCGCGCCACCGCCAGCATCTCGCGCGAGGCGTCGATGCCCAGGGCGCGGGTGACATGGGGGGCGAACAGCTCCAGCATGCGGCCGGTGCCGGTGCCGATGTCCAGCAGGTCGCCGATGCCGCCGGCCGGCACCAGGCCCAGCAGGGCCTGTTCCACGTCGCGCTCGGGCACGTGCAGGCTGCGCACCTCATGCCAGCGGGCGGCGTTGTCGCGGAAATACTGGGCCGCCGTCTCCTGCCGCGCGCGCTTGATCTGGTCCAGCCGTTCCAGGTCCAAGGCCAGGCCGGGGTCGTCCGCCGGAATGGCGTCCACCAGGGTCCGCGCCAGTTCCGCCACCGCCCCCCGCTCCGCCAAGCGATAGTAGGCCCAGATGCCTTCGCGGAAACGGTCCAGCAGCCCGGCGTCGCATAGCAGCTTGAGGTGGCGGGACACGCGTGGCTGGCTTTGGCCCAGGATCTGCGTCAGCTCGCTGACCGTCAGTTCGCCATGGGCGCATAGGGCCAGCAGACGCAGGCGCGTCGGCTCCGCCGCCGCCTTCAGGGCCCCAAGCAAAAAATCCATGGTCCGACGATCCCCATGCCACCGCAGTCTCTGGGATCATTTGTACATATAAAGATGTCTTTATGCGAGCGAATAATGACAACGATACGAGACGGCGAACGCGCCACCCGGCGACGGGCAAGGCGGTATAATGGCCTACGTCCCGGTGCCGGCCCCAGGGGCGTGGGTGCGCCGCACCCACTCGTCCGATGGCCGACCCCTATATCGAAGGTCAGATAGAAAATGGCCCCACCTTGGCCCACCTCATAGTGGTGCCTGGATTTGGCCACAAAGTATGCCAATCATTCATCAATAACCAATTTAACCGTGGGTTGACGCATGCGCCTGATGTCGCCGATCCCGCAGGGCGGGCCCCTGGTTTCTTTCATGCCGGCATGGCGCCTGGCGCATCGGGGGCGACGATTGGCCCCCGCTTTACTTGCCGTGGGCATGCTGCTGGGTGTCTCGGCCTGCGCCTCCAATCCCGATGGCACGACCATGCGCCCGGCCCTCGCCGGACCCGAGGCCAACGACCCGCTGGAGGACGTGAACCGCGGCGTCTTCTGGTTCAACGACCAGGTGGACCAGGCCGTGCTGCGCCCCGTGGCCCAGGCCTATCGCTGGGCCATCCCGCCGGCGCTGCGCGACGCCGTGTCCAACGTGCTGAACAACGTGCGCTCCCCCCTCACGCTGGCCAACAACCTGCTGCAGGGCGACTGGGAGGGCGCCGGCGTCACGGTGGAGCGCTTCGTCATCAACTCCACGGTGGGCATCGGCGGCCTGGTGGACGTGGCCGCGGCCAACGGTATTCCTTATCATTACGAGAGCCTGAGCCAGACCTTCGCCGTCTGGGGCATAGACGAGGGCCCCTATCTGGTGTTGCCCTTCCTGGGGGCCTCGTCCGTCCGCGACGCCGTGGGCTTCGGCCTGGAGGCGTGGGGTGACCCGGTCACCCGCGTGTCCACCAACACCGACAACGACTGGGCCAACTATACCCGCGTGGGCTTGACGGTGTTGGACGCCCGCTCAACCTATTTCGAGGCGCTGGACGACTTGCGCAAGAACAGCGTCGACTATTACGCCGCCATGCGCGCCGCCTACCGGCAGCAGCGTGACGGCTATGTCCTGAACGGCAAGGCAGATCCGCGCCAATACCCCAGCATTCCCGACTACTCCCAGAACCCCGACCCGTAATAGAAAGACATGGGAGCCCGGGGGATCACCGGCGCCGGTCCGGCGTTGAAACTGTACTGGCCCGCCGTGACACCCATCACTGCGTCCGCCCCCGTCCCCGACAGACTGTCCTGACACACGAAGAGATCAACAAGGCCATGACCAACATGCTGACGCGCCGCACCCTTTTGCTCGGCACCGCCACGATGGGCCTTGCCCTGTCCCTGGGCTTGCCGTTCGCCACCCCCGCCCTGGCCGCCGCGGACGCCGGCGCCGCCGTCAAGTTCGTCCAGGGCTTGGGCGACAAGGCCATCGGTGTCCTGTCCAAGCCCGGCGCCTCGAAGGCGGAGGTCCAGTCCACGTTCAACCAGCTGCTGCAGCAGAACTTCGACCTGCAGACCATCGGCCGCTTCGTCCTGGGGCGCTACTGGAACGTCGCCAACGACGCCCAGCGCCAGGAATACATGAAGCTGTTCCAGACCATGATCGTGTCGGTCTATTCCGAGCGCTTCAGCCAGTACGCCGGCGAGACCTTCAAGGTCGGCGCGGCGCAGCCGGACGGTGAGAAGGACGCCATCGTCAACAGCCAGGTGATCCGGTCCAACGGCCCGGCCGTGAACGTCGATTGGCGCCTGCGCTTTAAGGACGGCAGCTTCCGCATCATCGACGTGGTGGTGGAAAACGTCAGCATGAGCCTGACGCAGCGGTCGGAGTTCGCATCGGTGATCGAAAGCCATGGCGGCGACTTCAACGCCCTGCTGGACGCCCTGCGCGACCGGATTCAGAAGGCCAACGCCGGCGTGGCCCAGTAAAGGCCGGCACCCGAGAGAATTGGCGGTTGGAATGGCGCCCCGAGGCAACGACCCCGGGGCGCCATTTTCTTTTGGCGTTGGGCGCCGTAGCCTTCCGCCATGCTTAGGGAATGGATCGCCAGCCGGCTGACCCTCTGCCCATCCGCCGCCCGGCGGTTGGGCTATCATCGTGAGTCCGCCGCCATCACGGCGCGGGCCCGGCGCCAGAGCGCGGCGTGGGCGTCCCATCTGGCCAACAGCCACCGCGTCGTGTCGCAGGCGGCGCAGCGCTTCGGCCGGGGCGGCACCCTGCTGGTGCTGGGTTCCGGATCCCTGCTGGACCTGCCGCTGGACACCCTGGCGCCCCGATTCAGCCGCATCATCCTGGCCGACATCGCCCACGGACCGGAAGCCCGATGGCGCGCCGGGCGCGATGCCAAAATCACGCTGGACCTGGTCGACCTGACGGGGACCGTGGCCGACATCGTCGCCGGCCGCCCGCTGAAGCCCCATTGCGACGCGTACGCCGACGTGGCGCCGGACCTGGTTCTTTCCCTGAACCTGGCCTCGCAGCTGCCACTGGCGGCGCGTGGCCTGGTGGCGGCGCAAGAAGGGGAAACGGCGGCCGATGCCTTGGCGGCGGACATCGTGCGGGCGCACCTGGACCATGTGGCGCGCCTGGCGACACCCTGCCTGATCCTGGCGGATGTGGAGCGGCGGTGGCTGGACGGGCAAGGCCGCGTCCTATCGGTCGAAGACCCCTTGTTCGGCCTGGCACTCCCGGGAGAGCCCTTGGCCACATGGCCATGGATGGTGGCGCCCGCCGGTGAAATCACCCGCGACAGGGGTTTCGAGACCACCGTGGCGGCCCACCTGATGCTGCCGCGCCCTCGGCCTTAAGGCGGGGGCGGTCATGAGAATGTCACGCGCCGGAGGTCGCATATGACGACGGTTGGTGATAGACGCCGCGCCATCGCAGGCCAGAGGCGCACGCCATGACCGAGGATTCGCTTCCAGAACGCACCAGTCTTTACCGGTTCATCATGCGCCGCGTGGGCGATCCCTGGGTCAGCGAGGACCTGGTGCAGGAAACCTTCATCCGCCTGTTCACCTACCGGCTGAAAAGCACGGTGGGCGACAGCGCCGCCCTATGCTTCCGCATCGCCCAGAACCTGGTGCGCGATCATTTCCGCGCCAGCCGCCGGGCGTCCACCGAGGAGTTGGGCGAGGATCTGGCCTGTGACGCGCCCCGGGCGGAAGAGGTGATCATGCATCGTCAGCGCGTCGCCGCCTTTCAACGGGCGCTGGACGCCATGCCGCCCCTGCGCCGCGAGGTCTTCGTCCGCCGCCGCCTGAAGGGGGAAAGCCTGCGCGACATCGCACGGGCGCTGGACATCAGCGAAGCGGCGGCCGAAAAACATGTGGTGCGTGCCTTGGAATGGTTGCACCAGGAAATGTCCCGCAGTGAACGCGCCCGCCCCCGCGCCGCGCGGCAGGAGGAATTGCCGTGATGGCCGAGCGTAGCGATGTCTGGAGCCCCAGCCCGGTGGAGGAGGCGGCCCGCTGGGCCCTGCGCCGTGCCGACGCGCCCCTGACGCCGGAGGAGGAAGCCGCCTTCCAGGCATGGCTGGCGGCCGATCCAGGCCATCGCGACAGCTATCAGGCGCTGCACGCCACCCTGGAAGACCCCGCCCTGACCGAGGCGATGGCTGGCCTGAAGGATGCCCCGCGCGCGGCCCGCCCGCCCGCCCGCCTGCCCCTGCCCCGGGCGATCCCCCAGGCACGGCGCCTGCTGCCAGGCCTGGCCCTGGCGGCCTGCGCCGCGTTGGTGCTGGTCGTTCTCTGGCCCAACATCGACCGCTACATGGCCACGCCGCTGCACTATGAGACGGCCGGCGGCCAAGGCCGCACCGTCACCCTGCCCGATGGCACGGCCCTGAACCTGAACGGCGACACGGTGGTGGAGGCGCGGCTGGGCCACGGCCATCGTTGGCTGACCCTGAGCCGGGGGAAGCCTATTTCGATGTGGCGCACGACAGTGACCGGCCGTTCGAAATCGAGGCCGGCGGCAGGGCCGCCATCACCGTGCTGGGCACCGCCTTCGACATCGACCTGACGCGCGACGTGGTGGAACTGTCGGTCTATCGCGGTCGGGTGCGTTTCACCGCCGCCGGCGCCGGCACGGGCCGGGAACTGACGGCGGGTCAGCGCGCCGCGGTGCACAACGGCCAGCTCCAAACCCTGGCGGACTTCAACCCCGCCGCCGAGGATTGGCGCCAGGGCTGGCTGGAGACGGACGGCATCACCCTGGGGCGGCTGGCGGAGCGGCTGAGCCGCCGCAGCCCCCAGCCCATCGTGCTGACGGACAGCCGCCTGGCGACGCGCCAGATTTCCGGCCGCTTCCGCCTGGACGACCCGGCGCGGCTGCTGACCACGCTGGGCCGGGTGCATGGCTTCACCGTGGACCAGCAGGCCGACCGGCTGCTGCTGGTCCCGGCGGCCTGAGCCCCGCCGGGAGCCCCGGACCGTCCGCGTCTTATAAGCTTCATAAAATTCGATGTCCGGTTTCCAGGCCGCCGGTCGTCTTCCGGCCCGAGGTCGCGCCCACGGGGGGACGCGGCCACGGGATTTGGGGACAAGAATGAAAAACCTGGACACGCCGTTCACCGGCGCCCTGCGCCGCCTGCGCGCCTCGGCCTCCGCCCTGGCCCTGGCCACGGCCGCCATCACCGTCGCGGCGCCGGCCGCCCTGGCGGCGCAAAGCGTGACGCAATTCACCATCGCCGCCGGCGACCTGCGTGCCGCCCTGAACGCCTTCTCCCGCGCCACCGGGATGCAGGTGCTGGCTGACCCCGCGCTGCTGGACGGCAAGCGCACCGGCGGCCTCAATGGCGCCTTCAGCACGCCAGACGCGCTGGGCCGCCTGCTGGCCGGTACCGGCCTGGATTACACGCTGGACGGCGACAGCGTCGTCCTGAAGATGGGGGCCACCAAGGTCGCGAGCGACACCAGCCCGCTGGAGGAGATCATCGTCACCGGCTTCGCCGGCAGCGTCACCCGCGCCCTGGACACCAAGCGCCAGGCGGACAACGTGGTGGACGCCATTTCGGCGGAGGATATCGGCAAGTTCCCCAGCCAGAACGTGGCCGAGGCCATGCAGCACATCCCGGGCGTCACCATCTCCCGCGACCGGGGCGAGGGCCTGTTCGTCCGCATTCGCGGCCTGGGCCCGGATTTCGAGGTCACCACCCTGAACGGCCGCAGCATGGCGGTGAACGAGAACGTGCGGGACAGCGGCCAGTCGGGCCGCAACTTCCGCTTCGACACCCTGCCGTCCGAACTGGTGTCGGGCATCGAGGTGGTGAAAAGCCCCCTGGCCAGCCAGGATGAAGGCGCCATCGGCGGGCTGGTGAACATCCGCACCTTTCGCCCGCTGGAGCTGGGCGACCTGGCCTTCACCGGCTCCGCCAGCGGCAGCTATGCCCAGCTGGCCGACGCCGCCGACCCCCATGTCTCCGGCCTGACCAGCTGGAACAACGACGCCAAGACCTTCGGCGTCCTGCTGGCGGCCGTGTATGACGAGCGCACGGTGCGCCAGGACCGCGTGCTGGGCAGCAACTGGACCCTCTACCCCAACGGCATCGACACCAATGGCGACGGCAAGGCCGACAGCGGCCCGGTGATCGACGCCAGCGGCGTGCGCCCGACGCTGGAGATGCAGCACAGCCGCCGCGTGGGCATGAACGCGGCGGCGCAGTGGGCGCCGAACGATGACCTGGAAATCGGCCTGGACGTGCTGTTCACCCGGCTGAACATGCACTATGACGAGAAGACCTACTCCGCCGACTGGACCATATCCAAGGCGGTGCCGGGCAGCGTGTCCATCCGGGACGGCGCCGTCGTGGCGGCGACCGCCCCGGTCAGCGTGCAGATCGGGCGCGAGGAGTCCGACCTGCTGCACACCAACTACCAGGTGGGGCTGAACGGCAAGTACCGCATCGACGGCTGGACCCTGTCGGCGGACGGCGCCTACAACCGCGCCGACAGCGGCACGCCCACGCCCATCCGCCGCTCGCGCATCCTGGGCTCCGCCGGCCAGGTGAGCTTCAGCATGCCGTCGTCGGACGACGGCGTGCCCAGCCTGAACTACCTGACGGCCGACCTGAACTCCATCACCCTGCTGCCGGGCCGCCGCCTGGAATGGCGCACCGAGAACGCCAAGGACACGGAAGGCGCCATCCAGTTCGACGCGGAACATGACCTGGGCTGGGGCCCCTTCTCCAAAATCCAGATGGGCGCCAAGTATCGCGACCGGGGCCGCGACTATGACCGCCGCGACCTGACCATCACCCAGAACATCGCCGGCCAGTACTTCCCCGCCAGCTACTACGACAGCTTCCCGGTCAGCGGCTTCCTGGCCGACGCCTCCGGCACCCTGCCCCGCACCTGGCTGGTGCCGGACACCAACGCCTTCTACAGCCGCATGGATCCGAACCTGGTGAACCAGCCGCTGACGGCCGCCGATCAGCGCAATTCCTACAAGGTGACGGAAACCATCAGCGCCGGTTACGTCATGACCAGCCTGTCCACCACCCTGTTCGGCCTGCCCTTGCGCGGCGATGCCGGTGTGCGCGTCACCAACACCGACCAGACGTCCAGCGGCAGCGCCACCAGCGGCACCAAGGCCATTCCGGTGCGGTACGAGCGCATCTACACCAACGCCCTGCCCTCGGCCAACCTGGTGCTGGAACTGCGGCCCGACGTGCAGCTGCACCTGGCGGCCTCCAAGGTCATCACCCGGCCGTCGCTATCCAGCCTGGGCCCACAGATCACGCTGAACTCCTCCAACACCATCTTCACCGCCAGCGGCGGCAACCCGCAGCTGCGCCCCTATGAGGCCTGGCAGTACGACGCCTCGGCCGAATGGTACTTCACCCGCAGCAGCGCGCTGATCGCCGACTTCTTCTACAAGGACATCAGCACCTTCACCTTCAACCAGGTGACGCCCCTGGTGGTGGACGGGCAAAGCTATCTGCTGACCGCCCCCGTCAACGGCGGCGGCGCGCATGTCATCGGTGGCGAACTGGCCTATCAGCAGCTGTTCACCTTCCTGCCCGTCCCCTTCGACGGCCTGGGCTTCCTGGCCAACCTCACCATCACCAACTCCGGCGCGACCTACCACGACATCACGACCGGCCGCTTCTTCGAGGCCGACCTGGCCGGCGTAGCCCGCCATAGCTACAACCTGACCGCCTTTTACGAGAAGGGCCCCATCGGCGTGCGCGCCGCCTACAGCTGGACGGGCAACATCCTGAACCAGGTGGGCACCAACGGCCTGTCCTCGGTCAACGACCGGGCCTTCGGCACCCTGGACCTGAACGCCACCTACGCGGTGGACGACCACCTGACCCTGACGGCGGAGGCCATCAACGTCACTGGCTCGGCGCAGAGCCAGTATGTGAACAACGGCCTGTTCGCCACCTACACCGACTTCGGCCGCACCTTCCGGTTCGGCGTGCGGGCGAAGTATTGATGCGCGGCAAGGCCCCGCTGCGGGTGCTGGCGGCGGCGATGCTGCTGCTGGCCCTGCCCGACCGGCCGGGGGCCGCCGGTGCGGCGGACCACCTGGAACGTGTGGTCATCCTGACCCGGCATGGCATCCGGGCCGCCATGTCGACGCCGGCGGACCTGGGGCGTTGGACGGCGGAGCCCTGGCCGGCCTTCGCCGTGCCGCCCGGCCACCTGACGGCCCACGGCTTCCAGGCCGCCGCCCTGTTCGGTGGCTATTACCGGGAGCATTACCGGGCGCTGGGCCTGCTGCCGGCGGGCGACTGCGCCGCCGCCCGGGTGCATGCCAACCTGCCCCAGCGCACAGTGGAAACGGGACGGGCGCTGGCCGAGCAGTTGCTGCCCGACTGCCCCGCCCGGGTCGACACCGCGATGACCAGGGCGGACCCGCTGTTCGACCCGGTGCGGGCGGGGGCCACGCGTCTAGATCCCGACCTGGCCCTAGCCGCCGTGCGCGGGCGCATCGGCGACGCCACGGCCTGGACGGCGGCGCACGCCGACACGGTGGAGGCCTTGCAGCGCCTGCTGCTGAACTGCACGCCCGCGGACTGCCGGGACCAGGTCCAGCCGGGTGGCCGGCTGGCGGGCCGCCGCCTGCTGACCGACGTGCCGTCGGCGCTGGACCGGGGCCAGGGCGATGACTGGCTGGCCCTGCAAAGCCCGCTGGCGACGGCATCAGGCCTGACGGAGAGCCTGATCATGGCCTATGCCGACGGGGCGCCGCTGGCCAGCCTGTTGGGCGGGCGGGTGAACGCCGACGCGCTGAACCGCGCCGGGGCCGCCCATGCCGCCGACCTGGACGCCCGGCTGCGCACGCCCTACATCGCCCGTGTGGGCGCCGGCCCGCTGGCCCGGCACCTGGCCGACCTGCTGGCCGGCGACGGCCCCGCCGTCAGCGTGCTGGTGGGCCATGACGGCACCATCCTGCTGCTGGCCGGCCTGCTGCGTCTGGATTGGGTATTGCCGGGCTATCAGCCCGACCAGGTGCCCCCGGGATCGGCGCTGGTGCTGGAACGCTGGCGCCGGGCGGACGGCCAGACCGTCATCCGCGCCCGCTTCACGGCGCAAAGCCTGGACCAACTGCGCGCCCTGACCCCGCTGACCGAAGCGCAGCCCCCCTGTCGGCACCGGTCTTCATTCCCGGGTGCAGCCAGGCGGGCCCGGCGATGGATTGTCCTCTGGAGCGCTTCCGCCGCGTTGTGGACGACGCCACGCGGGCCGACTGAGCCACCAATGAAAACGGGGAGCGGTCCTGCCGCTCCCCGTTCCCAATTCCACCAACCTCAGCCGCTCAGTTGCGCACCAGCGGGCGGTACTTGATGCGGTGCGGCTGGTCGGCCGCGGCACCCAGGCGGCGCTTGCGGTCGGCTTCGTAGTCCTGATAGTTGCCCTCAAACCAGACCACCTGGCTTTCGCCTTCGAAGGCCAGGATGTGGGTGGCGATGCGGTCCAGGAACCAGCGATCGTGGCTGATGACCACGGCACAGCCGGCAAAGCTGACCAGCGCCTCTTCCAGGGCGCGCAGGGTTTCCACGTCCAGGTCGTTGGTCGGTTCGTCCAGCAGCAGGACGTTGGCGCCGGACTTCAGCATCATGGCCAGGTGCACGCGGTTGCGCTCACCGCCCGACAGCTGCCCCACCTTCTTCTGCTGGTCGGACCCACGGAAGTTGAAGGCGGAGACGTAGGCGCGGCTGGGCATGGACTTCTTGCCCAGCTCGATGATGTCCAGGCCGCCGGAGATCTCTTCCCACACCGTCTTGTTCGGGTTCAGGGCGTCGCGGCTCTGGTCGACATAGCCCAGCTTCACCGTCTCACCCACCTTGAAGGTGCCGGCGTCCGGCTTGTCCTGGTCGGTGATCATGCGGAACAGGGTGGTCTTGCCGGCGCCGTTGGGGCCGATGATGCCCACGATGCCGCCCGGCGGCAGGCGGAAGGACAGGTCGTCGATCAGCAGGCGGTCGCCGAAGCCCTTCCTCAGGTGATCGGCCTCGATGACCACGTTGCCCAGGCGGGGCGGCACGGGGATAACGATCTGCGTGTCGGTGATCGCCTCCTTCGTGCTCTGGGCCAACAATTCCTCGTAGGCCTGGATACGGGCCTTGGACTTGGCCTGGCGGGCGCGCGGGCTCTGCCGCACCCACTCCAGCTCCTGGGCCAGCTGCTTCTGGCGGGCGTCCTCGGTGCGGCCTTCCTGGGCCAGACGCTTTTCCTTCTGCTCCAGCCAGCTGGAGTAGTTGCCCTCGTAGGGGATGCCCGAGCCACGGTCCAGTTCCAGGATCCAGCCGGTGACGTTGTCCAGGAAGTAACGGTCGTGGGTGACCATCACCACCGTGCCCTTGTAGTCGGCCAGGAAGCGCTGCAGCCAAGCCACACTTTCGGCGTCCAGATGGTTGGTCGGTTCGTCCAGCAGCAGCATGTCAGGCTTGGACAGCAGCAGCTTGCACAGCGCCACGCGGCGCTTCTCACCGCCCGACAGCTTGGTCACGTCGGCGTCGCCCGGGGGGCAGCGCAGGGCGTCCATGGCGATGTCCACGGTGCGCTCGATGTCCCAGGCGTCGGCGGCGTCGATCTTCTCCTGCAGCTCCGCCTGCTCGGCGATCAGCGCGTCGAAGTCGGCGTCCGGGTCGGCCATGGCGTTGCTGACCTCGTTGAACCGGTCCAGCAGGCCCTTGGTGGCGCCCAGGGCGTCCATGACGTTTTCCTGGACGTTCTTGTTGGGATCCAGCTGCGGCTCCTGCGGCAGGTAGCCCACGGACACGCCGTCGGCGGCCCAGGCCTCGCCGTTGTAGTCCTTGTCCAGGCCGGCCATGATCTTCAGCAGGGTGGACTTACCCGATCCGTTCACGCCCAGCACGCCGATCTTGGCGCCGGGGTAAAAGCTCAGCCAGATGTTCTCGAACACCTTGCGGCCGCCGGGGTAGACCTTGGTCACACCCTTCATCACATAAACATATTGGTACGACGCCATGGGCTGTCTCTTCACAAAGGGTGGCAACAAGGGCAGGGTCTGAACCCAGCCGGCGACGCCTTTTACCCCACCATCCCACCCGCGCGCAACGCGGGTGGCAAGCATTCGAAAGCCTTAAACCCCATGCTGGAGATCTATGTCGACGCCGACGCCTGCCCCGTGAAAGACGAGGTGTTCAAGGTGGCGGAGCGGTATCAGCTGAAGACCTATCTGGTGTCCAACGGCCCGCTGCGGGTGCCGCCCGGGGGCCTGGTGCAGTTGGTGGTGGTCAGCGACGGGTTCGACGCCGCCGACGACTGGATCGCCACCCATTGCGGCGTGGGCGACATCGTCATCACCGCCGACATCCCCCTGGCCGACCGCAGCCTGAAGGCCGGCAGCCGGGTCATCGGCCCCACAGGCCGCCCCTTCACGCCCCAGTCCATCGGGACGGCCATCGCCACCCGCGCCCTGATGAGCGACCTGCGCGCCATGGGCGTGGTCCAGGGCGGCAACGCACCCATGGCCAAGCGCGACAAGTCGCAGTTCCTGCAGGCGCTGGACCAGGCGGTGAACGCCATAAGAAAAGGGGGCAAGTGACCCCCGGTCCCAATGACCCTGACCGTGGGCGCGCCCCTCAGCCGTGATAGGTGAGGGCGAGGTAACCGAGCCCCCCGCCCCGGAGGTGCCCACCGTCTGGGTGACATGGTTTTGGATGTCGGCCAGGCTAAGTCCCGCCAGGGTCACATAGGTGCTGGCGGTCGTGCCAACCCCGCCGATCAGCGCCTGCAAGGTCGCGCCTTTGAAGCCATCCGCCCCTTCGTCCGCCCCCCAGGTGGCCTGGGACGAGCCGGAATAGCCCCAAATGGTAACTGTATCGCCCGCGTGGAAATTGACGACCGTGCTCCAGGTCGACTGACCATCCTGCGCGTCAATGAAGAAGACGTCGCTGCCGCCGTCCTGACCGGTGGCACCCACCAGGAAGTTGGAGCCACCGCCCCCGTCCAGCACGTTGCTGCCAGCGGAAACCGCCAAGGCATCCTCGCCGGCACCGCCCCGCAGGTAGACGTTGGAGCCTGTCGCCTTGATCGCCACATTGTCGGTGCCGGACCACAGGAACTGGCTCTTTAGATAGTTTACCGGACCCTCATAGGGGGAGAAAGCGCTGGAGGTGCTGGACTGCCCCGTCGTGGTGTCGGTCCAAAGGGCGGCCGGCCGATCAACCGACAACAGATCCGCCGTGTAGGTGGTGCCGTAGCCCGCGGGGTAGGTGCCAATAACCGGGTCGTATCGGGAAAGGTCCTTGAGGCCCGCCGCACCCGCGTCAATACCCAGTTGCAAGGTGCCCAAGCCCGAAACCGCCCCGACGGTCACGACATAGGAATTGCCCGAGCCGGTCACACTGGTGACGGCCCCATCCGCCGTTCCCGTCTTCACCAGCATGAAGTCGTTGATATCGACGCCAGTGACATTATCGTTGAACGTCACCTGGTACTGTGCACTTCCATCGGATGCGGCGCCCAGGGAGGTGATGCTGGATACGAAAGCGGCGTGCCGGGCCGTGGACATCACGGCGGTGGCGGTCACGTCCTGGACACCATCGGACACAACAATTTGGATGGCGTCGGCCGCGCTCCCCACTTCATTCACACGGAAAAGCAATTTTGGCCAGTCAGCGTAGGAAACGACTATGCTGCCGTTGTCTGTCATGACGGGGACTGAGTCGGGATTAAAATACTCAACATTGGGTGTGAGTGTGAGGCGAACGGTGGTGGGTGTCGAACCCGGCAGCGGTGTGATTGAGAACAGCGACGCGAACGTCCCGCCGATTGAGAGTGGAAACATGGTCTGGGATATCGGCGTCACCACCGTGCTCAGTTGGACCATGCCGTCGCTGAACTGCGCGTACTGCACGCCGGACAGGGTGTCGGTGCCACCGTCCGGCGTGGTGATGGTGACCGTGCCTCCCGACCGGGTGATGGTCGCCTGACTCTGCTTGACATCATAGAGGGCGGTGGTCACGGACCCGGTACCGGTGATCGTGTCATCCCCCGCGCCCCCCACCAGCAAGCCGGTGCCGGTGATGACATCGTTGCCGGCGCCACCAACCAGGGTATCCACCCCACCGCCACCGGTCAGCGTGTCGTTACCATTGGCGCCGCTGATATAATCCGCCAGGGCGGTGCCGGTCAGCATGTCATCACCGGATGTGCCGATGATGCGCTTGCCGCCATCCGGCAGAGAAACCGTCGTGATCGTCTCAGTCATCCTCTTCACCACTCTCCGGCTAAGCGTCCCACCAGAGGCGACGCCATCCATATCATTACGTGTAAAACTTCCCCGCAATATTGCATATGGCGGTGCTGCTCGGAAGCTGGACCGGCGTTATAAGCCGGGCACACAGCGGGCCGCCCACATCCAGAACGAGGGGTGCCTGGGTTTGTCACACGTAAATCACAGGCCTCGCACCTCCGTGCCCCCTTCCCGCCCCAATGCCCCCGCAGGCTGCCCCGCAGGCCGCATGGAATCACGCGGCGGGCCTGCCACGGCGGTAACGGAAGGGGTTTGGCATGCATCATTGTTCCTGGCACAAATCCGCCGTGCTGGCGGCCGGCTTGCTTCTTCCCCTGTGCGCCGCCCCGCTGCTGGGCAACGCATGGGCCAACACCCAAAAGGGCGTCGGCGCCTTTCAGCGCAAGGATTACCCTGCTGCCCTGACCGAGCTGGGCCCGGCGGCCGACAAGGGCGATGGCGAGGCGCAAACCTATTTGGGCTGGATGTATGAGAAGGGCTTGGGCGTGCCGGTCGATTATGCCCGCGCCCAGGCCTGGTACACCAAGGCCGCCGCACAGGGCCATGCCCATGCCCTGAACAACCTGGGCTCCCTCTATTATCTGGGCAACGGCGTGCCCAAGGACGCGCCCAAGGGCATCGGCCTGTTCCGCAAGGCGGCCAAGAAGGGCGACGCCCAGGCGCAGATGAACCTGGCCATGATCTATTACATCGGCCATGACGCGCCCAAGGACGATGCCGAGGCCGCCCACTGGGCCCGCGCCGCCGCCCGCCAGGGCGAGGCCCACGCCCAGATCCTGCTGGCCCGCCTGTACGACACCGGCGCCGGCCTGCCGCGCAACCCCGTGCTGGCCTACACCCTGACCGTGCTGTCCGGCGACAACCCCGACGCCCAGGCCCTGCGCACCCGCCTGGAGGGCGAATTGAGCACCGCCCAGAAGGCGGAGGCGCAGACCCTGGCCAAGACCTGGCGCCCGGGGCAGCCGCTGCCGACGGCGACACGGACGTAGAGCGCTGCCATCATCCCGCCTTAGTTGTTGATCACCCTCCTTCCACACGCCTGAGCTTGGGCTGATGGGGAGAGGACGGTGAGATGGGAAACAGACGGACGGGATGGCCGCGCGCGTCGTGCGCCTTGATCGTGGCGGCATGGGCCGCCACCGGACTTGCCATGGCGGCGGGATCGGCCGGTGCCGCGTCGACACAGGCGGACACGCCACCCGCGTCCAGCGTGCCCGCCGCCCCGCCGGGTGCGAAATCCGCCCTGGACCAGGGTATCGCGGCCTTCGAGGCGGGAAAAAAGGTCGAGGCGGTGGCCCTGCTGACGCCGCTGGCGGAGAAAGGTGATGCCGACGCGCAAACCTATCTGGGCTGGATTTATGAAGAACCGCTGGTGACCATCACCGCCACCGGCAGCCAGCCGGCCTTCGTCCCCGACAATACCAAGGCCCGTGCCTGGTATGAGAAGGCCGCGGCCCAGGGCCAGGCCCATGCCCTGAACAACCTGGGCTCACTCTATTTCCTGGGACGGGGGGTGCCGGAAGATCGGGCCAAGGGCATCGAGCTGTTCCAACAGGCGGCCGCCAAGGGCGACATCCAAGCCCAGAACAACCTGACCATGATCTATTACAATGGCGTGGGGACGGCAAAGGACAGCCAGGCGGCGCTGATGTGGTGCGAGCGCGCCGCCATTCAGGGTGACCCCCAGTCCCTGCACTTCCTGGCCGCCCTATCCATCGCGGGTGAGGGCGTGCCCCACGACCCCGCCCAGGCCTATATCCTGATGCTGCTGAGCCCAGACGCCGACGCCGATGCCGCCAAGACACGGACGACGCTGGAACAGCAACTGCCCGCCGCGATCCAGCAGCGCGCCCGTGAGTTGGCCGCCGCGTGGCATCCTGGGATGCCCCTGCCCACCGCCGACCAGACCAAGGGGCGGGCGCACCCTTTGTAAAAGCGGCAAGCGCGGTGACGCCGGAATGAGAAAAGGGCCGCACCCCGGTTGGGATGCGGCCCTTCGCTTTACTCAGACAGTCGATCGCCTCAGGCGGCCGGCTGCTCCGTCGAGACCTCCGACGGCAGGGCCGGATCCTCGCCCGCCTGCAGGGCGGAGAGTTCGCGGTCGCGCTCGGCGGCGATCTGCTTCAGACGGTTCACGACACTGCCGGTACCCGCCGGGATCAGGCGGCCGACGATGACGTTTTCCTTCAGGCCTTCCAGGTTGTCCGACTTGCCCTGGACGGCGGCTTCCGTCAGGACGCGGGTCGTTTCCTGGAACGAGGCGGCCGAGATGAAGGAACGCGTCTGCAGGCTGGCCTTGGTGATGCCCTGCAGCACCGGACGGCCGCGGGCGAACCGCAGACCACCCTCGCCTTCGTCCATGCGGGCCTGAACCTTGCGGTTCTCGGCCTCGAACTCGGCGCGATCGACCTGTTCGGCGATCAGCAGCGTGGTGTCACCCGGCTCGTCGATCTCGACCTTCTGCAGCATCTGGCGAACGATCACCTCGATGTGCTTGTCGTTGATCTTCACGCCCTGCAGACGATAGACGTCCTGGATTTCGTTGGTGAGGTAGGAGGCCAGAGCCTCCACGCCCATGACGGCCAGGATGTCGTGCGGGACGGGGTTGCCGTCCATCAGCAGGTCGCCCTTCTGGACGTAGTCACCCTCCTGCACGGAGATGTGCTTGCCCTTCGGGATCAGGTACTCACGCTGGTTCTCGGCCTCGTCGTTGGGAACGACGACGATGCGGCGCTTCGTCTTGTAGTCCTTGCCGAACTCAACCCGGCCGTCGATGTCCGAGATGATGGCGAAGTCCTTGGGACGACGGGCTTCGAACAGCTCGGCCACGCGCGGCAGACCGCCGGTGATGTCACGCGTCTTGGAGCTTTCACGCGGGATACGGGCCAGCACGTCGCCGGCCTTCACATGCGCGCCGTTCTCCACCGACAGGATGGCGTCCACGCTCAGGTAGTAGCGGGCTTCCACGCCGTTCGGCAGCTTGATGACGTCGCCGTTGGCGTCGCGCAGGGTCACACGGGGGCGGAGATCCGCGCCGCGCGGCTGCTGGCGCCAGTCGACCACGACCTTGGACGAGATGCCGGTGGCCTCGTCGACCACCTCGCGCATGGACACGCCCTCGACCAGGTCGACGTAGTTGGCGACACCCTCCCGCTCGGTGATGATCGGCAGGGTGTAGGGGTCCCACTCCGCCAGGCGATCGCCCTTCTTCACCAGAACGCCGTCCTCGACCAGCAGCTTGTTCAGCTTGGCGCCGTAGGGGACGCGGTGACGGGCGCGCTCGCGGCCCTGGCTGTCGAACAGCGCCAGCTCCACGTTGCGGCCCATGATGACGGGCACGCCCTCGCCGTTCAGAACCATGTTGCGGTTCTTCACGACGACCTTGGCATCAAGGCTGCTGTCCACGGACGACTGCTCGGCACCACGCTGGGCCGCACCGCCGATGTGGAAGGTACGCATCGTCAGCTGCGTGCCGGGCTCGCCGATCGACTGAGCGGCGATGACGCCGACGGCCTCACCGATGTTCACGGTGGTGCCGCGGGCCAGGTCGCGGCCATAGCAGCAACCGCACACGCCCTCGCGGGTTTCGCAAGTCAGCACCGAGCGGATCAGCACGGTGTCGATGCCGGCGCGCTCGATCAGCTCCACGGCCTGCTCGTCGATCAGGCCGGCGGCCGGAACGAGAACCTTGCCGCTCAGCGGATCGACCACGTCGACCGAGGCGCAACGGCCCAGGATGCGCTCCGACAGGGGCGAGATCACCTCGCCGCCGTCGATGACGGCGCGCATGGTCAGGCCCTTGGTCGTGCCGCAATCGTTTTCCACGACGATGGCGTCCTGGGCGACGTCGACCAGACGGCGCGTCAGGTAACCGGAGTTCGCCGTCTTCAAGGCGGTGTCGGCCAAACCCTTACGGGCGCCGTGGGTGGAGTTGAAGTACTCCAGCACGGTCAGGCCTTCCTTGAAGTTGGAAATGATGGGCGTCTCGATGATCTCGCCCGAAGGCTTGGCCATCAGGCCGCGCATGCCGGCCAGCTGCTTGATCTGGGCGGCGGAGCCACGGGCACCGGAGTGCGCCATCATGTACACCGAGTTGACGCCCACGCCAGGGCGGGGCTGCTCGATGACCTTCATCATGGCGCCGGCGACCTTTTCGGTCGTTTCCGACCAGACGTCGACCACCTTGTTGTACTTTTCGCCCTGGGTGATCAGGCCGTCCAGGTACTGCTGCTCGTACTCCTTGACGCGCTCCTGCGCCTCATGGATCAGCGTCTCCTTCTCGGCCGGGATGACCATGTCATCCTTGCCGAAGGAGATGCCCGCGCGGCAGGCGTGGCTGAAGCCCAGCTTCATCAGGCGGTCGGCGAAAATCACCGTCTCCTTCTGACCGCAATGGCGGTAGACGGCGTCGATGATGTTGCCCACGTCCTTCTTGGTCAGCAGCCGGTTGATCATCTGGAAGCTGATCGCCGGGTGGCGCGGCAGGATCTCCGACAGCAGCATGCGGCCGGGGGTGCTCTCCACGCGGGTCACGATGGGGTTACCATCCTGGTCCACGGTGTGGTAGCGGGCCTTCACCTTGGAGTGCAGGGTGACGACCTTGGCCGCGAGCGCCTGCTCGATCTCACCGATGTCGGTGAAGGCCATGCCCTCGCCCACGGAGCCTGGCAGTTCCATCGTGATGTAGTACAGGCCCAGGACGATGTCCTGGCTGGGAACGATGATGGGCTTGCCGTTGGCGGGCGACAGGATGTTGTTGGTCGACATCATCAGGACGCGCGCTTCCAGCTGGGCCTCGAGGCTCAGCGGGACGTGCACGGCCATCTGGTCGCCGTCGAAGTCGGCGTTGAAGGCGGTGCAGACCAGCGGGTGCAGCTGGATGGCCTTGCCTTCGATCAGGGTCGGCTCGAAAGCCTGGATGCCCAGACGGTGCAGCGTGGGCGCCCGGTTCAGCATGACCGGATGCTCGCGGATGACCTCTTCCAGGATGTCCCAGACCTCGGGACGCTCCTTCTCCACCATGCGCTTGGCCGCCTTGATGGTGGAGGCCATGCCGTACAGTTCCAGCTTGGCGTAGATGAAGGGCTTGAACAGCTCCAGCGCCATCTTCTTGGGCAGGCCGCACTGGTGCAGCTTCAGCTCGGGGCCCACCACGATGACCGAACGGCCGGAGTAGTCGACGCGCTTGCCCAGCAGGTTCTGACGGAAGCGGCCCTGCTTGCCCTTCAGCATGTCGCTGATGGACTTCAGCGGGCGCTTGTTGGCGCCGGTGATGACGCGGCCGCGGCGGCCGTTGTCGAACAGGGCGTCGACGGCCTCCTGCAGCATGCGCTTCTCGTTGCGCACGATGATGTCGGGCGCGCGCAGCTCAATCAGCCGCTTCAGGCGGTTGTTACGGTTGATGACGCGGCGGTACAGGTCGTTCAGGTCGGACGTGGCGAAACGGCCGCCGTCCAGGGGGACCAGCGGGCGCAGTTCCGGCGGAATGACCGGGACGACGTCCAGGATCATCCATTCCGGCCGCGAGCCGGACTCCAGGAAAGCCTCGATCAGCTTCAGGCGCTTCACCAGCTTCTTGCGCTTGGCCTCGCTGGAGGTCTCCTTGAGCTCCTCGCGGACGGTCTTCATCTCCTCTTCCATGTCGATGGCGGAGAGAAGGACCTTGATGGCCTCGGCGCCGATGGACGCGGTGAAGGCGTCCTCGCCGTACTCGTCCTGGGCCTGGATGTACTCCTCCTCCGACAGAAGCTGGTGCAGCTTCAGCGGGGTCAGGCCGGGCTCGGTGACGACGTAGTTCTCGAAGTACAGGACCCGCTCCAGATCCTTCAGCGTCATGTCCATGAGCAGGCCGATGCGGCTCGGCAGGCTCTTCAGGAACCAGATGTGCGCGACGGGGGAGGCCAGCTCGATGTGGCCCATGCGCTCGCGCCGGACCTTGGCCAGCGTCACTTCGACGCCGCACTTCTCGCAGATGATGCCGCGGTACTTCATGCGCTTGTACTTGCCGCACAAGCACTCGTAGTCCTTGATCGGGCCGAAGATGCGGGCGCAGAACAGGCCGTCGCGCTCCGGCTTGAAGGTCCGATAGTTGATGGTCTCGGGCTTCTTGATCTCGCCGAACGACCACGACCGGATGCGCTCCGGGCTGGCGATCGAGATGCGGATCTGATCGAAGCTCTGCGGCCCCTGCACCTGGCCGATAATGTTCATCAACTCATTCATAAGCCGTCTCCCCTGGGAAGGGCTGGGAATTCAATTGGCTGCGAACCGGGACGGACGAGCGCCCCCGGGGGAATCCCCCGAGGGCGCCGCCCAAGCTCAACCGGTGATCAGTAGGACCGCTCGTTCAGCTCGACGTTCAGGCCCAGGGACCGCAGTTCCTTGACCAGCACGTTGAAGCTTTCCGGAATGCCGGCCTCGAAGTTGTCGTCACCGCGGACGATCGCCTCGTAGACCTTGGTGCGGCCGGACACGTCGTCCGACTTCACCGTCAGCATTTCCTGCAGCGTGTAGGCGGCGCCGTAAGCTTCCAGCGCCCAGACCTCCATTTCACCGAAGCGCTGGCCACCGAACTGGGCCTTGCCGCCCAGAGGCTGCTGGGTGACCAGGCTGTACGGGCCGATGGAGCGCGCGTGGATCTTGTCGTCCACCAGGTGGTGCAGCTTCAGCATGTAGATGTAGCCGACGGTGACCTTGCGATCGAACGCCTCGCCGGTACGGCCGTCGGTCAGCACCATCTGGCCCGAGCTGTCGATGCCGGCTTCCGTCAGCATGCGGACGATGTCGTCCTCCCGCGCGCCGTCAAAGACGGGGGTGGCGAACGGGATGCCGCGGCGCAGGTTGCCGGCCAGCTCAAGCACCTCACCATCGGTCAGGTCGCTCACCTCCTCGGTGTAAGCGGCCTCGCCGTAGATGTGCTTCATACGGCCCTTGATGTTCTCAAGGACGGGGGCCTTGGCCTCCGGCTCGGCATGGCGCATCTGGTCCAGCATCTGGCCGATCTGCTTGCCGAGGTTGGCCGACGCCCAGCCCAGATGGGTCTCCAGGATCTGACCGACGTTCATGCGCGAGGGCACGCCCAGCGGGTTCAGAACGATGTCGACCGCCTGGCCGTCGGCCAGGTAGGGCATGTCCTCGATGGGCAGGATGCGGCTGATCACACCCTTGTTGCCGTGACGGCCGGCCATCTTGTCGCCGGGCTGCAGCTTGCGCTTCACCGCCACGAAGACCTTGACCATCTTCATGACGCCGGGCGGCAGCTCGTCGCCGCGCTGCAGCTTCTCGACCTTGTTCTCGAACCGCTCCTGCAGCTTCTGGATGCTCTCGTCGAACACCCGGCCGTAGGCCTCCACATTCTCCATGATCTGGTCGTTGGCGACCGCGATCTGGCGCCACTGGCCGCGCGACAGGCCGGACAGCAGCTCTTCGGTGATGACCTCGCCCGACTTGATGCCGCGCGGGGCGGACAGGACGGACTGGCCGACCAGGGTTTCCTTCAGGCGGGTGTAGAAGCTGCGCTCCAGGATCCCCTTCTCGTCGTCGCGGTCCTTGGCCAGCTTCTCGATCTCGGCCCGCTCGATCGCCAGCGCGCGCTCGTCCTTGTCGACGCCGCGGCGGGAGAAGACGCGGACCTCGACCACCGTGCCGGTGACGCCCGGCGGCAGGCGCATGGACGTGTCGCGCACGTCGCTGGCCTTTTCACCGAAGATGGCGCGCAGCAGCTTCTCTTCCGGGGTCATCGGGCTTTCGCCCTTCGGCGTCACCTTGCCGACCAGGATGTCGCCCGGCTTCACCTCGGCACCGATGTAGACGATGCCCGCCTCGTCGAGGTTCTTCAGAGCCTCTTCGCCGACGTTGGGGATGTCGCGGGTGATTTCTTCCTGGCCCAGCTTGGTGTCGCGGGCCATGACCTCGAACTCCTCGATATGGATCGAGGTGAAGACGTCATCGCGCACGATGCGCTCGGAGATCAGGATCGAGTCTTCGAAGTTGTAGCCGTTCCAGGGCATGAACGCGACCAGCACGTTACGGCCCAGGGCCAGCTCGCCCAGGTCGGTCGAGGGACCGTCGGCGATGATGTCGCCCTTCTCCACCCGGTCGCCAACCTTCACCAGCGGACGCTGGTTGATGCAGGTGTTCTGGTTGGAGCGCTGGAACTTCAGCAGGTTGTAGATGTCGACGCCGGGGGCCGCCGCGTCGGTGTCGCCGGTGGCGCGCACGACGATGCGGGTGGCGTCGATCTGGTCGATCACGCCGGCGCGGCGGGCGGCGATGGCGACACCCGAATCACGGGCGACCGTCGCTTCCATGCCGGTGCCGACCAGGGGCGAGTCCGCCTTGATCAGCGGCACGGCCTGACGCTGCATGTTCGAGCCCATCAGCGCGCGGTTGGCGTCGTCGTTCTCCAGGAACGGAATCAGCGCCGCGGCGACGGACACCAGCTGCTTCGGCGACACGTCGATCAGGTCGATCATGTCCGAGCGGGTCATCATGTACTCGCCGCCCTTGCGGCAGCTGATGAGCTCGTCCACGAACCGGTTGTCGGCGTCCAGCGTGGCGTTGGCCTGCGCCACCATATAGCGGCCTTCCTCCATGGCGGAGAGATAGACCACCTCGTTGGTGACGCGCTTGTCCACCACCTTGCGGTAGGGGCTCTCGATGAAGCCGTACTGGTTCACGCGGGCATATGTGGCCAGCGAGTTGATCAGACCGATGTTCGGACCTTCGGGGGTCTCAATCGGGCAGATGCGGCCGTAGTGGGTCGGGTGCACGTCGCGGACTTCGAAGCCCGCGCGCTCACGGGTCAGACCGCCCGGCCCCAGGGCCGAGAGACGACGCTTGTGGGTGATTTCCGACAGCGGGTTGGTCTGGTCCATGAACTGCGACAGCTGCGAGGAGCCGAAGAACTCACGCACCGCGGCCGCGGCCGGCTTGGCGTTGATCAGGTCGTGCGGCATGACCGTGTCGATCTCCACCGAGCTCATGCGCTCGCGGATCGCACGCTCCATGCGCAGCAGGCCGACGCGGTATTGGTTCTCCATCAGCTCGCCGACGGAGCGGACGCGACGGTTGCCCAGGTGGTCGATGTCGTCGATCTCGCCGCGGCCGTCCTTCAGCTCGACCAGGAGCTTGAGGATGGCCAGGATGTCGTCCTTGCGCAGGACGCGCATCTGGTCGTCGGTCTGGAAGCCCAGGCGCGCGTTCATCTTCACGCGGCCCACGGCCGACAGGTCATAGCGCTCGCTGTCGAAGAACAGGCCGCTGAACAGCGCTTCCGCGCTTTCCAGCGTCGGCGGCTCGCCCGGGCGCATGACGCGGTAGATGTCGATCAGCGCGTCCTCACGGCTGGCGTTACGGTCCGCCGCCATGGTGTTGCGGATGTAGGCGCCGACGTTCAGGTGGTCGATGGCCAGGACCGGCACCTCGTCCACGCCGAACTTCTCCAGCTTCTCCAGGGCGGCGGTGGTGATCTCGTCACCCGCCTCGAAGATCACTTCGCCGGTCAGCTCGTTGATGATGTCGATGGCGAGGTAGCGGCCGGCCAGCTCCTCGGTCGGCACCTTCACCTCTTCCAGGCCACCCTCCTGCAGCTTCTTCAGCACGCGGGGGGTCATCTTGGTCTCGCGCTGCAGCAGGACCTCGCCCGTGCGGGCGTCGATCAGGTCGGAGGCCAGCTTCACGCCCTTCATGCGCTCGGCGACGAAGGGGGTCTTCCAGCCGTCGCCGGCGCGGGAGTAGGTGATGGTGTCGTAGAAGGCGGAGAGCATCTCCTCCTTCGACATGCCCTGGGCCTCATAGGGGGCCAGCCCCTGGCCGGCCTTGGCGCGCTGGGCCCGCAGCTGCTGCGTCTCAGCGCCGTCCAGCGCGAACAGCAGGGTGGTGGCGGGCAGCTTGCGGCGACGGTCGATGCGGACGTACACGAGGTCCTTGGCGTCGAACTCGAAGTCCAGCCAGGAGCCGCGGTAGGGGATCACGCGGGCGGCGAACAGGTACTTGCCCGAGGAATGGGTCTTGCCCTTGTCATGGTCGAAGAACACGCCCGGCGACCGGTGCATCTGGCTGACGATGACGCGCTCGGTGCCGTTGATGACGAAGGTGCCGTTGGCCGTCATCAGGGGCATGTCGCCCATGTAGACGTCCTGTTCCTTGATGTCGCGGATGGACTTCAGGCCGGTGTCCTCGTCCATGTCGAAGACGGTTAGGCGCAGAGTCACCTTCAGGGGCGCGGCGAAGGTCATGCCGCGCTGCTGGCATTCCTCGACATCGTACTTGGGCTGTTCAAGCTCGTACTTAACGAAGTCGAGCACGGCACGGTCGGAAAAGTCCTTGATCGGGAAGACCGACTTGAACACTTCCTGAAGGCCCAGATTGGCGCGCTTCTCGGGCGCCGTGTCCATCTGAAGGAAGTGGTCGTAGGAACTCCGTTGAACCTCGATGAGGTTCGGCATGCGGGTCACTTCGGGGATGCGTCCGAAGCTCTTACGAATACGCTTACGTCCCGTGAACGACTTGGCCATGAAATGCGCCTCTCGTGAACTAGGCCCGGGTCAACTGCGCCGGCCGATTTGGATGCGACGGCAAGCGAAACAAACACAAATAGGCGCGTCCGGCCCCGCCCCCTCCGGGAGCGGCCGCCGTCCGGCGCCAAACACTCACACTGCCCTTCCCGCCCCAAATTCCATCGCGGAACCTTCCTCGGGAAGAAACTGGAGGATCACCATACGACATCCCCCAGAAAAAGGCGACAGCGCCGGGCGGCGGTCCCCCATATGGGGAGTGCCGCCGTCCAGCGCCATCTTTTTTTCAGAAACGCCCACAGGGGATCGTTTCTTACTTCACCTCGACCTTCGCGCCGGCGTCTTCCAGCTGCTTCTTAATCTTAGCAGCTTCGTCCTTCGTGGCGCCTTCCTTCACGGTCTTCGGCGCACCCTCGACCAGGTCCTTGGCCTCCTTCAGGCCCAGGCTGGTGATGGCACGGATTTCCTTAATCACGTTGATCTTCTTGTCGCCGGCGTCGGCGAGGATCACGGTGAATTCGGTCTGCTCTTCGGCGGGAGCGGCGGCTTCAGCGGCCGGGCCGGCAACGGCGGCAACGGCGACGGGAGCAGCGGCGGAAACGCCCCACTTCTCTTCCAGCAGCTTCGACAGCTCGGCGGCCTCGATGACGGTCAGAGCGGACAGCTCTTCAACCAGCTTTTCCAGCTTGGACATGGATGTTCTCCTAAATCAGGTCTTGTCTTGAGATTTACGAAAAGTACGCGAGGCTCAGGCCGCCTCGCCCTTCTTGGCATAAGCCGACAGCACGCGCGCCACCTGGCCGCCCGGAGCCTGCAGCACACCGGCGATGCGGGTGGCGGGCGTCTGGAGCATGCCGAGCAGGCGACCACGCAGTTCTTCCAGGGACGGGAGCTTCGAGAGAGCCTCGATGCCCTTGTCGTCCAGGACGGTACCGCCCATGCCGCCGCCAATGATCTTGAACTTGTCATTGGCCTTGGCATAAGCGATCGCAACCTTGGCCGCCGCGACCGGATCGCTCGAGTAAGCGATGGCGGTCACGCCGACGAACAGGTCGTCCAGCTTTTCGAACTGGGTGCCCTTCAGGGCGATACGGGCGAGCCGGTTCTTGGTCACCTTGAAGCTCGCGCCAGCGGCCCGCATCTTGCGGCGCAGGTCCGTCACCTCGGCGACCGTCATGCCCGACTGGCGGGTCACGACGACCAGGGAGGTGGCGGAGAGCGCCTGATGCAGAGCCGCGATAGTCGCTTGCTTTTCTGTGCGATCCACGGTTCGCCTCCTAACAACTGGGACAGACGGGCGGGTAACGCCCTTCTTCCCGGTCCAAATGTAGCTTCGGCCTCCACCCACGAATGGGCTTCACCCGAAACCGGTGAACCTGCCCCAGAAGCGACAAGCCATCCAATCCAAGCGGGCGGGGGAACCCGTCCACCTGTAAAACGCTTGCTACTCCCGTCTATGCCGGCATTCATTAAGCCGCCCCGGTCGTCACGCCCCCGAAGGGATGATCGGCCCCGGCTTGGCGCCCGCAGTCTTGGACAGGGTTGAAGGAACGGATCGCTCCGGCCCTCCGCCGACCTCGCCGTTCGCCCCCCGGAGGGAACGGACGGCTTGGACGGAAACTCTCTTCAGCCTTAGGCCGAGATCGACGCGACCAGGGCGGCGACGTCGAGCTTCAGACCCGGGCCCATGGAGGAGCTCAGGCTGACCTTCTCGATGTAGGTGCCCTTGGCGCCCGTCGGCTTGGCGCGGTTGATGGCGCCGACGAAGGCCTTGATGTTCTCGGCCAGGGCTTCCTGGCTGAAGCTGGCCTTGCCCACGCCGGCATGCACGATGCCGGTCTTCTCGGCGCGGAACTCGACCGAGCCGCCCTTGGCGGACTTCACGGCTTCGCCCACGTTCATCGTCACGGTGCCCAGCTTCGGGTTCGGCATCAGGCCGCGCGGGCCCAGCACCTTACCCAGACGACCCACCAGGGCCATCATGTCCGGGGTGGCGATGCAGCGGTCGAAGTTCATCTCGCCCGCCTGGATCTTCTCGGCCAGGTCTTCCGCACCCACCAGCTCGGCGCCGGCGGCCAGGGCTTCGTCAGCCTTGGCGCCACGGGCGAACACGGCGACGCGAACGGTCTTGCCGGTGCCGTTGGGCAGCTGGACCATGCCGCGGACCATCTGGTCGGCATGACGCGGGTCGATGCCCAGGTTCATGGCGATCTCGACGGTCTCGTCGAACTTGGCGGTGGCGTTGCCCTTCACCGACTGGACGGCCTCGTCCAGGGCGTAGAACTTGTTCCGGTCGACGGTGGCGTTAGCCTTCTTGAGACGCTTGCCGGCCATGATCAATCCTCCACCACTTCCAGGCCCATGGAACGGGCCGAGCCGACCAGCATGCTGGCAGCCGCCTCGATGTCGTTCGCGTTCAGGTCCGGCATCTTCGTCTTGGCGATTTCGCGGATCTGCGACATCTTCACCTTGCCCACCGGGGCGCCCTTGCCCACCTGGACGGCGCCCTTGGTGATGCCGGCGGCCTTCTTCAGGAAGTAGGTGTTCGGCGGGGTCTTGGTGACGAACGTGAAGGTGCGGTCACCGTAGGCGGTGATCACGACCGGGATGGGCATGCCCTGCTCCAGGTCGGCCGTCTTCGCGTTGAAGGCCTTCACGAATTCCATGATGTTCAGGCCGCGCTGACCCAGGGCCGGACCGATGGGCGGCGACGGGTTGGCCTTGCCGGCCGGCACCTGCAACTTGATATAACCGACGATCTTCTTCGCCATGATACGTCCTCAACAACAATCCGGACGGAACCCCGGTCAAGGGGCGCCACCCGGATCTGCGGGATGCGTGGTCCGGTTCGCCCCATGGACTTCGGCCCCGTTGCCGGGACCTTCGGGCTTACCTCCCACGCGGGGAATGGGAAGGCGCCCCGGGTTCCGAAGAACCGGGGCGCCGTCCCGCTTAAATCTTTTCGACCTGCGCGTACTCGAGCTCGACGGGGGTCGCACGGCCGAAGATGGACACCGCCACCTTGACCCGCGCCTTGTCCTCGTCGACCTCCTCGATGAGGCCGGTGAACGAGGTGAAGGGGCCGTCGGTGACGCGCACGTTCTCGCCCACTTCGAAGTGGATGGAGGGCTTGGGCCGCTCGATCCCTTCCTGCACCTGGTTCATGATGCGCAAGGCTTCCGCCTCGCTGATGGGCTGCGGCTTGCCGCCGCCACCCAGGAAACCCGTCACCTTCGGCGCGTTCTTCACCAGGTGCCAGCTCTCGTCCGTCAGCTCCATCTTCACCAGCACGTAGCCGGGAAAGAACTTACGTTCGGAGTTCACCTTGGCGCCGCGGCGCACCTCCACGACCTCTTCGGTCGGGACCAGGATTTCCTCGAACTGATCTTCCAGACCCTTCTGGGCGGCCTTCTCACGAATCGACTGAGAGACCTTCTTTTCGAATCCGGAATAAACGTGAACAACGTACCAACGCGCGGCCATGACCTTAGCCTCCGATACCGAAAACGAGGCGGACAGCGAACGCGATGATCTGATCGACCGCCAGGAAGAACAGAGACGCGACGATGACCATGAGGAACACCATCCAGGTGGAGATGACCGTTTCCTTGCGGGTCGGCCACGTCACCTTGGCGATCTCACGGCGCACTTCGCGCGCGAACTGGGCAGGACTGGTCTTCGCCATAAGGGCTACGCCACCACGTTCAGAGCTACTCGTCACACTGTTTCGGCATCGCTGCCGTCACCGGCCCGCTTGGCCGTCCGGACACGCTGTTCAGCGGGACGACGTGGCAGGAGTGGAGGGGATCGAACCCCCAACCCCCGGTTTTGGAGACCGGTGCTCTACCAATTGAGCTACACTCCTACGTCGCCGGCCGCAGTTTCCCGCGTCTCGGAGGGCCGGTTTATTCACCATTCGGAACCGCTTGTCCAGATAAAACAGCATACCCCTCGTATGCGGGGCAGATCTGCGTCTGTACAGGCGGCCGGTGGGCCGGCACCACCTTCCCCCAGCAGCCTTAAAGGCCCGGAAAGAACGGTGTTTTCAGGGGTTTGACCGTCGGCGCCCAGGATATTCCCGGAGACCGCCGGAGGGCCTCCGACGACCCTCCCCCTACTTAAAGGCAAGGGGCGCCACCGGCCGACCGGGGCACCCCTCACCAAATCGCATGGGTGCGGTGGGCCTTCAGGGAAGACCCGCCGCGCGACCCAAACGTCCCTTAGGCGATGATCTTCGCGACCACGCCGGCGCCGACGGTGCGGCCGCCTTCGCGGATGGCGAAGCGCAGGCCTTCGTCCATGGCGATCGGGGCGATCAGCTCCACGGTCACCTGCACGTTGTCGCCCGGCATCACCATCTCGGTGCCTTCCGGCAGCGAGACCATGCCCGTCACGTCCGTGGTGCGGAAGTAGAACTGGGGACGGTAGTTGGTGAAGAACGGGGTGTGACGGCCGCCTTCTTCCTTCGTCAGGATGTAGGCTTCGGCCACGAACTTGGTGTGCGGCGTGATCGAGCCGGGCTTGGCCAGAACCTGGCCGCGCTCGACGTCCTCACGCTTCGTGCCGCGCAGCAGCGCGCCGATGTTGTCGCCAGCCTGGCCCTGGTCCAGCAGCTTGCGGAACATCTCGACGCCGGTCACGGTCGTCTTGACCGTCGCCTTCAGGCCGACGATCTCGATTTCCTCGCCCACCTTCACGATGCCGCGCTCGACACGGCCGGTCACCACGGTGCCGCGGCCCGAGATCGAGAACACGTCTTCGATCGGCATCAGGAAGGGCTTGTCAACCGGACGCTCCGGCTGCGGGATGTAGGCGTCGACCTGCTTCATCAGCTCCAGGATGGCGTCATGGCCGATCTCGGGGCTGCGGTTCTCCAGCGCGCACAGGGCGGAGCCCTTCACGATCGGAATGTCGTCGCCAGGGAAGTCGTAGCTGCTCAGCAGCTCGCGCACTTCCAGCTCCACCAGCTCCAAGAGCTCGGGGTCATCGACCATGTCGACCTTGTTCATGAACACCACCAGAGCCGGCACGCCGACCTGACGGGCCAGCAGGATGTGCTCGCGGGTCTGCGGCATCGGGCCGTCGGCGGCGGACACGACCAGGATCGCGCCGTCCATCTGCGCGGCGCCGGTGATCATGTTCTTCACATAGTCGGCGTGGCCGGGGCAGTCGACGTGGGCATAGTGACGGTTGGCCGTCTCGTACTCGACGTGCGCCGTCGAGATCGTGATGCCGCGCGCCTTCTCTTCCGGCGCCTTGTCGATCTGGTCGTACGCGGTGAACGTCGCGCCACCGGTTTCAGCCAGCACCTTCGTGATCGCAGCCGTCAGCGACGTCTTGCCATGGTCAACGTGACCGATCGTGCCGATGTTGCAGTGCGGCTTGGTGCGCTCGAATTTCGCCTTGGCCATGGTCTTGTCCGCCTTTGCCTGACAGTCTGAAGTTAAGCTTTAGGATTTCGCGTGGAGCTTTGTACTGGAGCGGGTGAGGGGAATCGAACCCCCGTCGTAAGCTTGGAAGGCTTCTGCTCTACCATTGAGCTACACCCGCCTAAGTCTCTGCCGCCCCATACCCCGGAACTGCTTCGCGCACGCGGGGAACCAGTAAACCCACCCCTCATCACTGGGGGGCGGTTTTACCGGCAAAGTGGTGGAAGGGGTAGGATTCGAACCTACGTACGCTAACGCGGGCAGATTTACAGTCTGCTGCCTTTAACCACTCGGCCACCCTTCCGTCGCCGCGTGTCCGACCGGGGTCGAAAACGGTGGACAGGTGGGTAGGCGTTTCGACCCCCTCCTGTCAACGGGGAAATGTTGGTCGGATGAAAAGACTTGGCGGCAACCGTGCCATGCCCTGCGGAAAGCAGTGGCAACCCTGCACCGCTTGGCGCTAAGGATGGCACCATGAAGCGATCTGGATTTTCCAACCAGGGTGGTTCCCGCACCGGCGGCAACGGCCCCTCCTCCCCCAATTCCCCCCGTCCGCCCCGCGATGGCGGCCGCCCGGGCGCGTCCACGCCGCGCGGCCAGGGCGAGCGCCCGCGCGCGCAGGAGGGTCGTGCGGACGGCGCGCCGCGCGCCGATGGACGGGCCGAGGGACGCGGTGAGCCCCGGGGCGGCGCCAAGAAGCCCGCGGCCCCCAAGGCCACGCCCAAGCCCGGCATGCTCTATGGCCAGCACCCGGTGGTGGCCGCCTGGACCAACCCCGAGCGGCGCTGCAAGGCCCTGCTGGCCACACCGGCGGGCCTGGAGCTGATGACCGAGGCCTTCGCCCAGGCCAAGGCCGCCGGCCTCGCCCGGCCCGAGCCCACGGTGGTGGAGCGCGAGGCCCTGGACCGCCTGCTGCCGGCCGGTGCCGTGCACCAGGGCCTGGTGCTGGACGCCGGCGCCCTGCCCGAGCTGGACATCGCCGACGTCGCCCGCGCCTGCGGTGAGACGGACATGGTGGTGGTGCTGGACCAGGTGACCGATCCGCACAACGTGGGCGCCATCCTGCGCTCCGCCGCCGCCTTCGGCGCCAAGGCCGTCATCGTCCAGGACCGGCACGCGCCGGAGGTGACGGGCGTGCTGGCCAAGACCGCCTCGGGCGCGCTGGAGGTGGTTCCCCTGGTGCGGGTGACCAACCTGTCCCGGGCGCTGACCGAATTGCGGGATGGCGGATTCTTCTGCGTCGGCCTGGCCGAATCGGGCCCCAAGCCCCTGCACGCGCTGGACTTCCCCGGCCGCGTGGCCGTCGTCATGGGCTCCGAGGGGGATGGGCTGCGCCGCCTGACCATGGAACGCTGCGACGCCCTGGCCCACCTGCCGACCCAGCCCCCCATCGGCAGCCTGAATGTGTCGAACGCGGCCGCCGTGGCGCTTTACGAGGTCGCGCGGCGACGCTAAGGTCTGCGCGCGTTCCGCACCCGGGAGCATTTCTGGGATCTTGGGAGCCGGCTTAGCTCAGTTGGTAGAGCAACCGCCTTGTAAGCGGTAGGTCGCGAGTTCAAGTCTCGCAGCCGGCACCAGTCTTGGTTTTTCGCCCCCGCCGGACGGCTTCGGGCGGCCGCAGCCACGAAACGGCGTCAGCGAATCACGTAGGGCTTGTGCCCCAAATCCAGTCCGACATTGCCTTCGGGCACGTCGTTGAAGCTGCGGTAGTGGGTGCCCGGGCCGCCGACATATTCGGCCAGCGCGTCGTCGTTCACATAATAGACCGCCTGCGAGCGATAGATGTAGTAGCCGTCCCGGCTGATGGAGACGGTCAGCATCAGTTCGGTCGAGGTCTCTTCCACCGTGGCGCGGGCGGTGTCCAGCGCCAGGCCGCCGGCCGCGGCCGTGATTCCCCAGGGCATGGCGTCCAGCATGAGCTTGCCCACGGCCACGCCAGCGCCGAGGGCCGTCAGCGGGCCGGGCACGGTGTGGTTGGCGTTGGTGAACTTCGGATGGGCGATGGCGTTGGCGTCGATGGCCACCGCAACCACGTCGGGCTTGGGCTCCATGGCCACGGCGTGGCCGTTCTGGACGAAGGCGGTGGTCAGCGCCTGCTGGAAGGCGTCGGCGAAGGTGGTGTCGCTGTGCCGGGTCAGATAGATCTGCACCGGCGGTTTTTGCCCCGTCTGCTCCTGCAGGTAGGCGGAAACTGCCGAGGCCACGTCCTTGGCCACGATCACCCAATGGGCCGCCGTTTCCATCTTGTACTGCGGCGGCGTCAGGAAGGCGGCCGCCATGGGCCGTTCCGAACAGCCCGACACCAGGCCACCCGCCAGCAGCAGGCCGCCAAGCGCCGCCGCGGGCAGGGCGCGGAGGTGGGAGGAAAGTCGGGACCGGAGGGCGGCGCGGGGCATGGGGCGGTTCATCTCTGGCGGCTCGATTCTGGAAGGGAAGCCGCCACCGGACGGTCCCCCACCCGTCACCCCAGCAAACCACATGCCAGATCTATGCCCGGTATCCGGCGCAACACCCCCGATGTCACACTGGCGGGGGTCACGCCGGCGGCGTGACGATGGTCAGCGCGGTGTCGTCCCCCTTGACGCGCTCCGCGTCGGGGGCCTGCCCCAGCACCTGGAAGCACAGCGTCTCGGCGATGTTGGTCGCGTGGTCGCCGATACGCTCCAGGTTCTTGGCGGCGAACATCAGGTGGGTGCAGGCGGTGATGCGCTGCGGCGCTTCCATCATATAGGTCAGCAGTTCGCGGAACAGGGCGGTGTAGGCCAGGTCCACCTCATTGTCCGCCTCGCGCACGGCCAAGGCCGCCGCCGCGTCGGCATCGGCATACGCCGTCACCACCCGGGTCAGCATGTCGTTGGCGGCGTCGCCGATGCGGCGCAGCGAGCGGGTCAGCTCCACCTCCGGCATCTGGTTCAGGGCGAGCGAGCGCTTGGCCACGTTCGCGGCGAAGTCGCCGATGCGTTCCAGGTTGTTGGCGATCTTCAGCGCCGCCACCACCTCGCGCAGGTCCCGGCCCACCGGGGCCCGCAGCGCCAGCAGCTTCAGCGTCTGGTTCTCGATCTGATTCTCCAGGGCGTCGACCAGGGCATCGTCGGCCATGACGGCGGCGGCCAAGTCGCCATCCCGTTCCAGCGTCGCCTTCAGCGCCCGGCTCAGCTGCGTGGAGGCCAAGCGCCCCATATCCGTGATGGTGCGGTGCAGCTGGGCCAGTTCCTCGTCATAGGACGCCACGATATGGCCGGTCGACATTGGCTCTTGTTCCTTGAAAGCGGTAAACGGCGAAAACGATGAGCGGCGGCATCCCCGGAGGGGGCCGCCCAGGATTTTATCAGGACCTGAAAGGATGACGGCCCCCGATTCCGCCCGGGTCCCGTCCCCCTTTTACCCGCGGCGCGGGCTGCGGATTCACGACCTAGCTTGTCCAATGCGCCGCCAGCGTCAATGTTTTCTTAGCAAAGGGGTAGGATGATTAGTTGTAACCAGTCCAAAAGAAATACAGACTGCCCGCAAATTTGTGATCGCTGCTGAGGGGCCCGATCGGGGCATGACACCGCACGAACTGATCGCCGTACTGGAAAAGCACGATCGCTGGCTGAAGCGGAAGACCGGCGGGGCGCGGGCCATGCTGCCCCTGGTCGACCTGCAGGGCGCCAGCTTCGTCGGCATGAACCTGCAGTCGGCCAAACTGTCGGGCGCCAACCTCACCGGCTGCGACTTCACCACCGCCAACCTCAGCATGGCTGACCTGTTCGCCGCCAAGCTGACCCGCGCCGTCCTGATCAACGCCAACCTGTACCGCGCCGACCTGCGCGGCGCCCACATGCGCGGCGCCCGCCTGAAGGGCGCCATCCTGCGCGAGGCCGATTTGCGTGGCGGCGCGCTGCTGGACCGCCGGGGGCCCGGCCAAGTCAGCATGCAGCAGTCGGACCTGCGCGGCGCCGACATGGACGACGCCCTGCTGTCCAGCGCCAACCTGGCGGGCGCCGACCTCAGCGAGACCAGCATGGTGGGCGCCGATTGCTCCGGTGCCCAGCTGTCGGGCTGCAACCTGGCCAAGTCGGTGCTGAAGTCGGCCAACTTCACCAATTGCGACATGCGCGGCGTGAACCTGTCGGGCAGCAACCTGACGGGCGCCGTGCTGCGCGACTGCCGGCTGACCGGCGCCACCCTGGCCGGCGCCATCCTGATGAACGCCGACCTGACGGGCGCCAACCTGGACGGCGTCGACCTGACGGGTGTTGACACCACGGGCGCCAACCTGGCCCGCGGCTCGGAAAACTTCTCGGAGAAGATCCAGAAGGCGCTGGGCCACCACCGCACCTGGATCCTCAGCAACGGCGCCAAAGGCATCCGGGCGGAGCTTGCGGCCGAGGACCTCAGCCATATCGACCTGAAGGGCGTGAACCTCAGCGGCGCCGACCTGAAGGGCGCCAAGATGGTGGGCGCCAAGCTGCGCGATTCCATGTTCATCATGTCGGACCTCGCCGGGGCCGACCTGCGCGGCGCCGACCTGACCGGCGCCACCCTGGACGGCGTCAGCCTGCGCGGCACCGACCTGACGGGCGCCAAGCTGGACGGGGCCGAGATCGGCTCCGTCGACATCAAGGGGCCGGACGGCCGTCCCATCGGCCGGCTGTGGCCCGCCAACCTGGCCGACGCCCTGCTGCTGAAGGCCAGCCTGCAGCGCGCCAACCTGCGCAGCGCCAACCTGTCGGGCGCCGACCTGCGCGGCGCGGACCTGTCCGGCGCCAACCTGATCGACGCCAACCTGCGCGGCGCCCAGCTGGAGGGCGCCATCCTGGACGGCGCCGCCATGCCGGCCCAGATCGACGACGACGACGAATAAGCGCCGCCATCGGGATCCGCGACCTACCCTGGTAGTACAGGTGGCGGCCGGCTCCTCGTCGGTCCTCGCCCCCGGCGCGCGCAGGCTTGCCCCCACGAATCGGCCAGACCGCTGGAACCTGCACCACCCCGCACCATCTAAGGCGCGACGGCGCGCTAGTGCCTGTCACGAAGACGGTTATCATGGACCCGGTTTCAGATTGGGTTGCTGAAGGAAGGGAGTGCGCAATGCGACAGGTGACGGTGGCGGCCACCCAGACGTGGTGCGACTGGAACAAGGGGGGCAACATCGACCGGGTGGAGGCGCTGGTGCGCCGCGCCGCGGCCCAGGGTGCCCAGATCATCCTGCCGCAGGAGCTGTTCGAGACGCCCTACTTCTGCATCAACCAGAAGGCCGCCCACTTCGCCCACGCCGCCCCGGCGGAGGGCCATCCCGTGCTGGCCCGCTTCACCGCCCTGGCGCGCGAGCTGCAGGTCGTCCTGCCCACCAGCTTCTTCGAGCGGGCAGGCAACGCCTACTTCAACTCCCTGGCCATGATCGACGCCGACGGCAGCATCCTGGGCATCTACCGCAAAAGCCACATCCCCGACGGCCCGGGATATCAGGAAAAATTCTACTTCAGCCCCGGGGACACGGGCTTCCAGGTCTACAAGACACGCTACGCCACCATCGGCACCGCCATCTGCTGGGACCAGTGGTTTCCGGAGGCCGCGCGCGTCATGGCCCTGCAAGGGGCGGAGATCCTGTTCTACCCCACCGCCATCGGATCGGAGCCGCAGGATCCCACCCTGGACAGCCGCGACCACTGGCAGCGGGTGATGCAGGGGCACGCCGGCGCCAACCTGGTGCCGCTGGTGGCCAGCAACCGCGTGGGCACCGAGCCCGACGACGACCGCGCCATCACCTTCTACGGCTCCTCCTTCATCGCCGGACCCAAGGGCGAGAAGGTGGCGGAGGCGAATCGCGAGGAGGAGACGGTGCTGACCGCCACCTTCGACTTGGACGAAATCGCGAAGGTCCGTTCCTCCTGGGGGGTGTTCCGCGATCGCCGGCCGGAGCTCTATGCGCCCCTGTTGACCCTGGATGGACGCACACGCAGGGGTTGACGGCAAATCATTGCCAATTCAGTAGGCAAATGCCGCGTTAACCAACAATAACCATTACAAATGTGTCATGCATTGGCCTCAACTGCCGCATCCTCAGATAAATCCTTTTGCCAAGGGCGATTCTGCGATAAATGAGGGGCGGCAGTTGTTAAATCGAGGTCAATACAAATGGGTGCTCAAAAGAGCTCTGTGACCGGTACCCTTGCGTCCGCGTACTCACTTTCCAAGCGCGGCGAGGGTCCCAATCCTATCGATATCCATGTCGGCAATCGCTTGCGCTTACGCCGTACTTTGCTGGGCCTGAGCCAGGAAATCCTGGGTGAGGCCGTGGGCATCACGTTCCAGCAGCTGCAAAAGTACGAGCGGGGCATGAACCGCATCAGCGCCAGCCGGCTGTTCAACCTTTCGCAGGTGCTGGGTGTGCCCGTCGGGTACTTCTTCGAAGACCTGCCGGCGACGGAGCAGGCCACGCGCATCGCGCTGGGCAGCGAGGAAGGCGAGACCATGGCCCGGCGCGAGACGCTGGAGCTGGTGCGCGCCTACTACCGCGTGCCGGACGGCGCCGTGCGCCGCCGCGCGTTCGACCTGCTGAAGGCCCTGGGTGGCGACGTTCGGGAAGCCGAAGACGCCTAAAGCCTGAAAGCGTCACGTTTTTTCAGGTATATTGCCGACCGCCGGATGGTCCCCATCCGGCGGTTGCCTTTTGGGGCCCCTCACCCGCGGATGCCGGAATGCCGCTGACCACCGAAGAGATCATCCTGGACCATGGCTTCCCGGGCACCCACCGGGCCGTGATTGTCCATCGCTTCGGCCCGGCAAGCCCCGACGCGTCCGCCCCGCGCCCCAAGGCCTACATCCAGGCGGCCCTGCACGCCGACGAGATCCCCGGGCTGCTGGTGGCGCAGCACCTGCTGAACCGGCTGAAGGCCGCCGACGCGGAGGGCCGCGTGCGGGGCGACATCATCCTGGTGCCCTACGCCAACCCCATCGGCCTGTCGCAAGCCGTGCTGGGCACGGCCATCGGTCGCTTCGCCCTCAGCAGCGGCGTCAATTTCAATCGCGACTTCCCCGACTTGGCCGCGCCGGTGGCCGACCGGGTGCTGGGCCGCCTGGGGCCTGACGCCGCCGCCAACGTCGCCCTGGTGCGCCGCGCCGCCTTGGCCGCCATCGCTGCCTGGGAAACGGCGACCGAGGCGGACAGCCTGCGCAAGACCTTGATGGGCCTGGCCATCGACGCCGACCTGGTGCTGGACCTGCATTGCGACAGCGAGGCCCTGGTCCATGCCTATACCGGCACCGAAGCCTGGCCCGACGCCGCCGACCTGATGGCCGAGCTGGGCTGCCGCGCCGTGTTCCTGGCGCTGGAGTCGGGCGGCAATCCGTTCGACGAGGCCTGCTCCGGCCTGTGGTGGCGCCTGCGCAACCGCCTGACCGCCGGCCTGTCGGGCGCGGTGCCGCCCCTGCCCGCCGCCTGCCTGGCCGCCACCATCGAGCTGCGCGGCCGCCGTGACGTGGACGATGCGCTGGCCGCGACCGACGCCGACGCGCTGGCGCGGGTGCTGATCCGGCGCGGCCTGCTGGCGGGCGACGCGGGCGCGACCCCCGTCCCCGCCTGCCAGGCGACACCGTTGGCCGGGGTGGACCGCGTGCGGGCCCCGGTGGCCGGCGTGGTCCTGTACACCGTGGCGCTGGGCGACACGGTCAGCGTGGGCCAGACGGTGGCGGAGGTGGTGGACCCCGTGACCGGCACCCGCCACGCCGCCCGCGCACGCACCTCGGGCGTCGTCTGGGCCCGGGCGGAGCAGCGCTACACGGCCGCCGGCGCCATCATCACCAGCATCGCCGGCGACCGCCCCCTGGCCGAGGAAGGCAGCGGCCTGCTGACGGCGAGATAGGGCTTTGGTCCCGCGGCACCGCGCGCGCTTTCACAGACACATCGTCACACCCCCGTCATAATGGCCCCCCGCCCGTCCGCGTGGGCGGCCCTTGCTCCTGGGCGCGCTTCCAAGGGAAACTGGCGGTGGGAGAAGACCCGTCGCAGGCGCGGCGGCATCTAAGTCAACGCGGGGATATCATGGTGCGGGGAATTCGGGCGGCGTTGGCCGCTCTCATGGTGGCTGGGCTGGCGGCAATGGCGCCCGCCCCGGCCGACGCCGCCTGGTACACGGGGCGCAACGTCACGGTGGACCAGACGGCCGATGATACGGTCATCGCCTTGGGGCGCAACGTCCAGCTCAACAGCGCGGTGGCCGGCAGCGCCATCCTGATCAGCTCCACCGCCACGGTCGGCGGCACGGTGGCCGACAGCCTGATCGTGGTCTCGGGCAGCACCACGCTGACGGGCCAGGTGGGCGGCGACGTCGTGCTGGTGGCCGGCAACATCGACATGCAGAAGGGCTCCGTCGTGTCCGGCGACGCCACGCTGCTGGGCGGCGAGGTCACGCTGAACGGCACGGTGGCCGGCGACGTGGCCGTGAAGGGCGGCGAGCTGACCGTGGCCGGCACCATCATGGGCGACGTCGACGCCACCTCCGGCAAGCTGATCCTGCAGCCCGGCGCCCACATCATGGGCGACGTCACCTTCAGCGGCGGCCATGCGCTGGAACTGCCGGCCGGCGCCCATATCGAGGGCAAGGTCCAGTACAAGGGCGACGGCATGGAACACCATCGCCACCGCGACCGGGATGAGGACGCCGACAACGACAGCGGCAACGATACCCGTGGCCACCATCACAGCGGCTGGCACATCTGGATGCCCTGGTTCGGCGGCATCGGCATGATCAGCTTCGCCGTCGGCATGCTGCTGGTGGGTGCCGTGCTCTATATCCTGTTCCCCGGCGCGGTCACCAACGTGGCCGCCGGGATCGCCGGCGACCCCGGCCCGGCGGCGGTGAAGGGCCTGGTGCTGCTGGTCGTGGTCCCGCTGTTCAGCCTGTTCTGCCTGATCACCATCATCGGCATCCCCGTGGCCCTGGTGCTGGGCTTCGCCTATATCCTGGCGCTGATGGTGGCGATGCCCCTGGCCGGCTTCGCCCTGGCCGACATGGTGACCCAGCGCCGGGGCCCGCCGGTCAGCCCGGGCGACCGCATCCGCCGCTATGCCCTGGTGGTGCTGATCCTGGCCGTGCTGCAGCTGATCCCCTTCGTGGGCGGGCTGGTGAAGTTCGGCCTGCTGATGATGGGCCTGGGTGGCCTGGTGAGCCACCTGCGCCGCCGGGGACCGGTGGCGGCCTACTGAGCCGCCACCGCGTTAGGACATTGATGGGGGCGGCCCTGGTCCATCGCCGCCCGCAGGGCCTGTCCCTCCGCCAGGATGTCCGACAGATGCACCTGGGCCAGCGCCGATTCCAGCACGGCTTCGGCCTGGCCCAAGGCGCCTGCGATGGCCTGGTTGGCCAGATGCTCCACCACGCATGCCGCATGGTCGGCGCTGGGGCCGATGGTGAAGACCGACGCCGTCTCCAGCGCCCGGTGCACATCCAGCAAGGTGAGATCTTCCAAGGGCCGTGTCAGGCGCCAGCCGCCGCGCGGCCCCTTTTCCGAGGCGACATAGCCCCGGTCGCGCAGGCCCGCCATGGTCCGGCGCACCACCACCGGGTTGGTGTTCAGCATGCGGGCGATGGTGTCCGACGTGGCCGCCCCCTCGTGGCAGGCCATGTGGACCAGCACGTGCGCCATGCGCGCCAACCGCGAATCCTTGCTCAAAACCCCTGACCTTTCCTGGTGACGGCCCCAGCCTAGCGGCCGTCGCCGCTATTCGCAACTGTGACAGTGGCGTATCGCTTGACGGCTCGGATTGAATCGTAATAGTCAGAGTTACGTTTCATTCTCCGGAGACCCAAGATGCGTTACGACGTCCTGATCATCGGCGGCAGCTACGCCGGCCTGTCGGCGGCCCTGCAGTTGGGCCGCGCCCGCCGCCGTGTGCTGGTGATCGACGCCGGCCAGCGCCGCAACCGCTTCGCTGACACCTCCCACGGCTTCTTGGGCCAGGACGGTGTGGCGCCCGGCCGGATCATCGCCACCGCTCGGGACCAGCTGGCGCGCTACACCACGGTGGAGGTGCGGGAGAGTGCGGCCATCGCCGTAAGGGGGGATGAGGCCGGCTTCGTGGTGGAGACCAGTGGCGGTCCCGTGGCGGGCGCCCGCCTGATCCTGGCCAGCGGCGTGACCGACAGCCTTCCCGAGGTGCCGGGCCTGGCGGAGCGCTGGGGCCGCCATATCTTCCACTGCCCCTATTGCCATGGCTATGAGCTGAACCAGGGCCCCATCGGCGTGCTGGCCACCGGCCCCATGTCGCTGCACCACGCGCAGATGCTGCCCGACTGGGGCCCCACCACCCTGTTCCTGAACGGCGCGGTCGAGCCCGACGCCGCCGAGCTGGCGGATTTGGCCCGGCGCGGCGTGACGGTGGAGCGCACGCCCGTCGTCGGTTTCTTCGGCGCGGGCGCCGACATCCGCCTGGCCGACGGCCGCATCATCCCGCTGGCCGGCGTCTTCACCTTGGCCCGCGCCGGCATCACCGGTCCCCTGGCCGCCGAACTGGGCGTGGACATCGAGGATGGCCCCCTGGGGCAGTGCATCCGGGTGGACGTCACGCAACAGACCAGCGTCCAGGGCGTCTTCGCCTGTGGCGACGTGGCGCGCATGGCCGGATCGGTCGCCCTGGCCGTGGCCAGCGGCACCATGGCCGGCGTGTCCGCCCACCGTTCCCTGATCTTCACGGCGTGATGCTACTGAATACCCGGCCATGCTAATTAGGATAGTGCCCATAGCGCTCCGAGAAGCCGCCTAGAGGACCGCCATGCTGAAACGAGTGCTGTTGATCATGCCGATCACGATGGCGCTGGACACCGCTGCGTATGCCGCCGAGGACGCAAACTGTGACCTGCCCCGGGCCATCAACGCCCGGGTGCTCCATGAGCTTTTGGGCCATCGGTCAGTTGAGATCATCAGCCGCGCAGGCCGGACCGACTGGAATTCCGATCCCCGCTTATCCCAGTTGCTTAGCCTGTCCGCCGACTTCGGCACGGGCGCGGGTGACGTGGGTGTGCCATTGGCCTCGGGAATCGCGGGCGCCCGGGCCCTCGCCCTAAGGATGAACGCTGACAGCTATAGTTTCAAAGGCTGGGACTATATAGACGGACCGGTGAATGGCTGCGAGCTTCAACAGATAACAGTTGTCTTCAAGGACACGGGCCATAGGAGCTATTCCGAGCTCACGTTCCGATACATCAACGGTCGCTTGGTCACTGCCAAGGGCTGGCAGGGGTCTTACATCGAAGGGCCGCTGGAACCTCCCGGCAAGTAAGACCCCGCTGCGATCAATACAAAGCCCGCTTGCCCGGCGGACGGCGGGGTAACGTCGTCTCCCGGCGCAGGGTGGCGTAAGCCACGGCGATCTGGGCCGCCACCGCCGCGTTGTTCAGCAGCAGGGCGCGGTTGGCCACCAGGCTGGCGCCTTCGGTCAGCTGTTCCAGGCGGGACAGCAGGAAGGGCGTCAGTTCCTTGCCGCGCACGCCCTGTCCTTCGGCCTCGGCCACCGCCAGGCGGATGGCCTGTTCGATCGCCTCGGCGTCCAAGGCCGCCTCTTCCGGAATGGGAACGGCGATGATCGCGCCGCCGCTCAGGCCCAGCTGCCATTTCGCGCGCAGGATGCGGGCCACGTCGTCGGCCGAGTCACAGCGGCTGTCGACCGGCAGGTTGCACTGGGCGGTGTAGAAGGCGGGGAAATTGTCGGTGCCGTAGCCCACCACCGGCACGCCCCGCGTCTCCAGGTATTCGAGCGTCTTGGGCAGGTCCAGGATGGCCTTGGCGCCGGCGCAGACCACGGCCACGTCGGTACGGGCCAGTTCCTCCAGGTCGGCGGAGATGTCCAGCGTGGTCTCCGCCCCCCGGTGCACGCCGCCGATGCCGCCGGTGGCGAACACGGAAATACCGGCCAGGCGTGCCGCGATCATGGTGGCGGCCACGGTGGTGGCGCCGTCGCCGCCGGCCGCCAGCACCAGGGGCAGGTCGCGCCGGCTCACCTTGCGGATGCCGCCGGCAGCCAGCCGCTCGAAATCCTCCGCCTCCAGGCCGATGCGGATGCGGCCGTCCAGGATGGCGATGGTGGCGGGCACGGCGCCGTTGGCCCGCACCGTCGCCTCCATGGCCTTGGCGGCCTCGATGTTGGCGGGATAGGGCAGCCCGTGGCTGATCACCGTGGATTCCAGGGCGACGACGGCCCGGCCGGCCTTGATGGCCGCCGCCACCTCCCCCTTGATCACGCAATAGTCCAACATGCCCGCCCCCGTTTGTCGTGATGCCCTCAGTCGCCGGGCGTTACAGCACCGCCGCCAGGCGCCGGATCAACTCGGCCGCCCCGGCCGCCGCGGCCCGGCAGAAGGCGGGAAAATCCATGTGGCTGTCGGCCCCGGCCAGGTCGCTGAGGCTGCGCACCACCAGGTAGGGCACGCCCCAGCGCGTCGCCACCTGAGCCACCGACGCGCCCTCCATCTCCACCGCTTGGGCGGAGAAGGTACGGAACAGCCGGTCGCGCGAGGTCTCGCAGTTCAGGAACTGGTCGCCCGTCAGCACGGTTCCGAAATGGATGCCGGGCACCCGCGCCTCCCCGCCCGTGGCTTCCGCCGACAGGGCCGGCAGCACCAGGCCGTCCAAGGCTGCCCGCGCCTTGGCCTCAAGTCCCTGATCCAGGTCATAGCCGTGAGTCTCGTCGAAGCCCGGCAGGGGCGGCACCCCCGGCTGGTAGACCTTCAGTTCGCCCTGGGCCAGGGCGCCGTAGTCATGCTGCACCAGGCGGGTGGCCACCACCACATCGCCGATGGCCAGATCCGGGTCCACGCCGCCGGCCACACCGGAAAACAGCAGGGCACGGCAGCCGAACACCTGCAACAGCAGGGTGGAGACGACGGCGGCGTTGACCTTACCGATGCCAGCCTCCACCAGCACCACCTGGCGGCCGTCCATGTCGCCCTGCCGGAAGGTGAAGCCCGCGATGTCGCGCGTGCTCTCCGCCCGGAAATGCGCGCCGAAATGGGCGATCTCCTCCGGGATGGCGCAAATCAGCCCCAGCGGGCCGCCCTTCTGATCGGTCATGTCGGACTTGATCCCATTGGTCATACCAGGGGCCGGCGGCACGCCCCCACACAAAGGCGGACGCCGGGCCTGAACCTCATATATCCTGAGGGCATGCCGCCTGTCGCGCCAATCCCTGTTCCAGGGCCAGATCCAGAGCTGTTGCCCGCCAACATCGCGGGCTGGTTCGCCCATCGCGGCTGGACGCCCCACACCCACCAGCTGGAGATGCTGCGCGCCGCCCAGCGGGGCGAGCACACGCTGCTGATCGCCCCCACCGGCGGCGGCAAGACGCTGGCGGGATTCCTGCCCAGCCTGATCGACCTGTCGGAACGCCCGCGCGAGGGGCTGCACACCCTTTACATCTCCCCCCTCAAGGCGCTGGCGGTGGACATCGCCCGCAACCTGGAACAACCGGTGGCGGAGCTGCGCCTGCCCATCCGGGTGGAGACGCGGACCGGCGACACACCGGAGGCCAAGCGCCGCCGCCAGCGCGCCCACCCGCCGCAAATCCTGATGACCACGGTGGAAAGCCTGGCGCTGCTGCTGTCGTATCCAGAGGCGGCGACGCTGTTCGGCACCCTGCGCACCATCATCGTGGATGAGCTGCACGCCCTGGCCGGCAGCAAGCGCGGCGATCTGCTGGCCCTGCACCTGGCGCGGCTGGCCAGCCTGGCGCCCGGCGCCCGCCGGGTGGGCCTGTCCGCCACCGTGGCGCATCCCCAGGCGCTGGCCGACTACCTGGCCCTGCCCCATCATCCCGTCGCCCCCGCGACCCCGGTCAACATCGTGCGCGGCGCCCCCGGCGCCCCGGCGGAGGTGGGCATTCTGCTGACCATGGAGATCCCCTGGGGCGGGCACATGGCGCTGCAGACCATGCCGGACGTCTATGAGCAGGTGAAGGCCTGCGGCACCACCCTGATTTTCGTGAACACCCGCGCCCAGGCCGAACTGGTGTTCCAGGAGCTGTGGCGGGTGAACGCCGACGCCCTGCCCATCGCCCTGCACCACGGCAGCCTGTCGACCGAGCAGCGCCGCAAGGTGGAGGCGGCGATGGCGCGGGGCGCCTTGCGCGCCGTGGTCGCCACCAGTTCGCTGGACCTGGGCATCGACTGGGCCGCCGTGGACCTGGTGGTGCAGATCGGGGCACCCAAGGGCGTCAGCCGCCTGCTGCAGCGCATCGGCCGCGCCAACCACCGCATCGACCTGACCTCCCGCGCCCTGCTCGTTCCGGCCAACCGGTTCGAGGTGCTGGAGTGCAAGGCCGCCATCGACGCCGTGCACGCTGGTACCCTGGACGGCGACCCGCCCCGCCCCGGCGGGCTGGAGGTGCTGGCCCAGCATGTGGTGGGCACCGCCTGCGCCGGGCCCTTCGACGCGGACCATCTCTATGCGGAGGTCGCCAGCTGCGCGCCTTACGCCAGCCTGACGCGGGAGCGGTTCGAGCAGGTGATGGATTTCGTCGCCACCGGCGGCTACGCGCTCAGGGCCTATGAACGCTTCCAGCGCCTGCGCCGGCGGGAGGATGGCCTGTGGCAGCTGGCCAATTACCAGGTGGCGCGGCAGTACCGCCTGAACGTCGGCACCATCGTGGAGGAGCCGACGGTCAAGGTCCGAATGTCCAACGGCGGTTCCATCGGCGACGTGGAGGAATATTTCATCCAGGGCCTGGTGCCGGGCGACACCTTCATCTTCGGCGGCCAGCTGCTGCGCTTCGTCGGCATGCGCGACAATGCCGCCATCGTGGTCAAGGGCGGCCAGGGCCAGCCCAAGGTGCCGGTCTATGCCGGCGGCCGCCTGCCCTTGACCACCCATCTGGCCGACCGCGTGCGCGCCATGCTGGCCGACCCCGGCCAATGGCGCGACCTGCCGGCAGAGGTGGCGGAATGGCTGCGCATCCAGCGCTATGTCTCGGCCCTGCCCGACCGCACCGGCCTGCTGGTGGAAACCTTCCCCCGCGGCGGCAAGGAATTCCTGGTGGCTTACACCTTCGAGGGCCGCAACGCCCACCAGACCCTAGGCATGCTGCTGACCCGCCGCATGGAGCGGCTGGGCCTGCACCCGCTGGGCTTCGTCGCCACCGACTATGTGCTGGCCATCTGGTCGCTGAGCACCGCCACCGACATGGATGCCCTGTTCGCCCAGGACATGCTGGGCGACGATCTGGAGGAATGGATGGACGAGTCCAGCATGCTGCGCCGGACCTTCCAGACCGTGGCCACCATCGCCGGCACGCTGGAGCGCCGCCACCCGGGCGAAGAGAAGACTAAGCGCCAGATGACCGTCAGCGCCGACCTGATCTACGACGTGCTGCGCCGCCACGATCCCGGCCACCTGCTGCTGCAGGCCACCCGCGCCGAGGCCGCCGCCGGCCTGACCGATGTGCGCCGCCTGGCCGACATGCTGGCCCGTGTGAAGGGGCACATCCGCCACATGGCGCTGGACCGCATCTCCCCCCTGGCGGTGCCCGTGCTGCTGGAGATCGGCCGTGTCATGGTGGGCGGCCGCGCGGACGAGGTGCTGTTGCAGGAGGCGGCCGAGGAACTGGCGGCCGAGGCCCTGCCCAAGACCATGCGGCAGGGCCAGGGGCTGTTGCCTTTTTGAGGCGGTGGACGACAAAACGGCGCGGGATCGCTCCCGCGCCGTTTGGAACCGTCGTCGCCGCCCGCGTCAGCCGGCGTTGGACGGGTGGGTGTCGTAGGCGTCCATGACGCGGGTGGTGTAGACTAGGGCGGCACCGGCGCCGATGGCCACGGCCACGCCCAGGGCCTCGGCGATTTCCTCCTTGGTCGCGCCGTTCTTGATGGCGGCGTCGGTGTGGACGGTGATACAGCCGTCGCACTTCACGCTCACGGCCACCGCCAGGGCGATCAGCTCGCGGGTCTTGGCGTCGAGGTGGTTGGTGTGCTGGCCGGCGCCGCTGATGGTGATGTAGCCCTTCACCGTGTCGGGGCTGAGTTTGGCGTAGGCACCGACGCCGGCGCCAATCTGCTGACGATACTGGTTCCAATCGAGCATCATGATCTGCTTCCTTTCCTCTACGGGGTCATCTGCGGGGCGCCGCGGGGTGAGGCGCCATCCGGGGGGTGTTTCGATGAGTGAAAGGTAGCGCCGGCCCGCCCGCCGCTGAATGCCCGGGCGGATCGAGGTCATGACCGGCAGGATCAACGTTGGCTGGGTGAAGCAAAGTCGATGGACGACGATCGCAACGATGTGCTGAGCGCGCTGGCCCCCCTGATCCAGGTGCGCCCGCAGGTGGAGCAGCACTGCCTGTTCGGGCCCGGCTGGTCGGCCCCGCACGGGCGGGAACCCTTCGGTCTGGCGCCCTTCCACATCGTGACGGCGGGCAAGGCCCAGGTGCTGTTGCCCGACCTGGACCGGACGCTGGACCTGAGCGACGGCGATGTCCTTTTGTTGCCCCATGGCGCGCGGCACACGGTCCGCACCGCCGGCGCCCCGGCCGACGCCACAACAAGACTGGAGCGTCACGACAACGGCGTGGTGGAGGTGCGGCGGACCAGCGACCTGTCCGGGGGCACCTCTCCCGCCCCGGCCCTGGACCTGATCTGCGGGCGATTCGCCTTTGAGCGCGTGGCCGACAACCCGCTGCTGGCCCTGTTGCCGGAAGCGGTGCACCTGCGCGGCGGTGGGCAGCGCCTGGCCCGGCTGGTGGAAACCATCCGCGATGAGGTGGCCGCCCCCCGCCCCGGCGCCCGCGCCATCGCCACCGACCTGGCCCGCGCCCTGTTCACCATGATCCTGCGCGGACACCTGGAGGATCACGGCGAGGGCACCGAGGTGGCGGGACTGCTGGCCCGGCCGGCGACCGCCCGCGTGGTGGCGGCCCTGGTGGGCGATCCCGCCCGGCCCTGGACCCTGGACGAACTGGCGGACCAGGCCCATCTTTCCCGCGCCAGCCTGGTGCGCGCCTTCCGCGCCGCCGGCGCCCCCGCCCCGCTGGCCTTCCTGGCCCAGGTGCGCATGACGCTGGCCGTGCGCCACCTGGTGGCGGAGGGGCTGTCGCTGGCGGAGACGGCGGCCCGCGTGGGCTATGAATCCGAAAGCGCGTTCAGCCGCGCCTTCAAACGCCATTACAATGCCGCCCCCGGGGATTACCGGGACGCGGCACGCGCCTGACTGATGGGGATCCTTTTCGCATGAACGCCCGTTTCGGCACCGGCAGCACCGGCGACCAGACCAGCCTGACCGTCAACGGGACCGTGGTGCTGGCGGATGCCAGCGGCGCCCTGTTCTGGCCGGACCGGGGCCTGCTGGTGGTGGCGGATCTGCATCTGGAAAAGGGCACGGCCTTCGCCGGGCGCGGCACCCTTCTGCCGCCCTACGACACCGCCGCCACGCTGGCCCGGCTGGAGGCGGTCTGCCGCCGCCTGGCGCCGCGGCGCGTCCTGTGCCTGGGCGACAGCTTCCATGACCCGCGCGCGGGCGCCCGCGTGTCGGCCGGCGATGGCCGCCGCTTGGCAGGGCTGATCCAGGCCCATGACTGGCTGTGGGTGGTGGGTAACCACGACCCGGCGCCGCCGCCGGATTGGGGGGGCCAGGTGGTGGACGATTGGGTGGAGGGGCCCCTGATCTTCCGGCATGAGGCGCAGATCACCGCGCCGGGAGACATCACCCCGGCCGGTGAAATTTCCGGCCACTATCATCCCAAGGCCAGCGTGCCCACGCGGGCGCGGCGGGTGGGCGGACGCTGCTTCGTCACCGACGGCCAACGCCTGGTGCTGCCGGCCTTCGGCGCCTACACCGGCGGACTGGACGTGCGCGAGGCGGCACTACGCCGGCTGTTCCCGGGCGCGTTCAGCATCGTGCTGCTGCACCGGGACCGCGGCTACGCGTTCCACTCAAGCCATATCCTGGGGAACCATATCCTGGGGCCCGACCTGGCGGATACCGGCACATATTGACGGGGTCCCAAAAAGGAAACGGGCGGCCCGGGGATGGGGGGACCCGGGCCGCCCTTAGGTCGTCCGCCGAACGCGCTTTGGGGGGTGCGCAGCCAGGCCGGGATGGGGGAACCGGTACACTGGATCATCGAGCGGACACTGTTTCAGATAGGATGGGTACCGGGAAAAACAAGCACGCCAATACATCAGTATAGGGTGAGGAATAGATTTCACCGGGGGTGATCCACCGGATGGACGGGTACGTATCTTACGTCATATGCGGTTCGTCCTGCGGCGTTCCGTCCAACATCCTGCCAAAACCCCCATGAAGCCCCGCGGCCAGTCGGAATGTCGCCTTTTTTCTTGCCCGCTATTGTAGCGCTCACATCCACCCAGCCCGCCGCCGCATACCAGTCCTCCGCCAAATCGCTAAGGTTTGCCTGATGTCCACGGCCTCCCATCCCGCCGTCCGTCCCATCGTCGTCTGGTTCCGCCAAGACCTGCGGTTGGCCGACAACCCGGCCCTGACCCACGCCGCCCAGTCCGGCCGGCCAGTGGTTCCGGTGTACATCCTGGACGACCAGACACCGGGCCCCTGGGGGCCAGGGGGCGCGTCGCGCTGGTGGCTGCACCACAGCCTGGCGGCCCTGTCCGGGGCGCTGGCCGGCTTGGGCTGTCCCCTCATCCTGCGGCGGGGCCGGTCGGACGTTGCGCTGCGCGCCCTGGTGCGGGAAACGGGGGCGGAGGCGGTGGTGTGGAACCGCTGCTATGAGCCGCACGCCATCGCCCGCGACAGCGCGCTGAAAGCCGACCTCAAGGCCGAGGGCGTCGCCGTCGACAGCTTCAATTCCGCCCTGCTGGCGGAACCGTGGACGGTGAAGACCGGCACGGGCGGCCCCTACAAGGTGTTCACCCCCTTCTGGAAGGCCGTGCGGGAGGGGTTGGATCCGGGGCCGCCGGAGCCCGCGCCCCAGCACCTGGCCGCCCTCCCCGCACCGCCCAGCGGCGACCGGCTGGAGGACTGGGGCTTGCTCCCCACCCGGCCCGACTGGGCGGGCGGCCTGCGCGACAGCTGGTCGCCCGGCGAAACGGGCGCGCGACGGCGTCTGGAGGATTTCCTGGCCCAGGCCGTGGCCCGCTACCCGAAAGGGCGCGACTATCCGGCGCAACCGCTGACGTCCCGCCTGTCCCCCCATTTGCACCACGGTGAGATCTCCCCCCGCCAGATCTGGGCGGCGGCGCGGACCCATGGTGCCGTCCCCCGGGGCGCCCAGGGGGGATGGACGGCGTGGAGTCGTTCCTGCGCGAGCTGGGGTGGCGCGAGTTCTCCCACCACCTGCTCTATCATTTCCCCTTCCTGCCCGAGCGCCCCTTGAACCCGAAGTTCGAGGCCTTCACCTGGGATGACAACGCCGCCCACCTGGCGGCCTGGCGATGCGGGCAGACGGGCTATCCCATCGTCGACGCCGGGATGCGGGAGCTGTGGGCCACCGGCTGGATGCACAACCGGGTGCGCATGGTGGTGGGGTCCTTCCTGGTGAAGCACCTGCTGTTGCCCTGGACCGCCGGCCAGGCCTGGTTCTGGGACACGCTGGTGGACGCGGACCTGGCCAACAACGCCGCCAGCTGGCAATGGATCGCCGGCTGCGGTGCCGACGCCGCCCCCTATTTCCGCGTGTTCAACCCGGTGCTGCAGGGGGAGAAGTTCGACGCCGGGGGGACTATGTGCGCCGCTGGGTGCCTGAGCTGGCGGGCCTGCCCGACCGCGTGCTGCACCAGCCCTGGACGGCCGACCCCATCACCCTGCGGGCGGCCGGCGTGCGCCTGGGCCACGACTACCCTTACCCGGTGGTGGACCACAAGGCGGCGCGGCAGCGGGCGCTGGACACCTTCGCGGCGATCAAGGACGACAACGATTGACCTCTGGGGTTAAATGCCGATGCGAGATCAGATGGATGGCCAGGGACCCGCGAACGGCGCGGGCAGCGGGAGCGCGGGTATGAAGATCGCCGTCATTGGCGCCGGCATCACGGGCATGAGCTGCGCCTGGCTGCTGGCGCGGCAGGGCCATGACGTGACCCTGTTCGAGCAGAACAGCTACCTGGGCGGCCATTCGAACACGGTGGACGTGCCCGGCCGCGGCGCCCATCCCATGCCCGTGGACACCGGCTTCATCGTCTACAACGCCGCGACATATCCCAACCTGGTGGCGTTGTTCGAGCATCTGGACGTGCCCACCCAGGCGTCCGACATGTCCTTCGCCGTCAGCCTGGACCGGGGGAAGCTGGAATATTCCGGCACCAACCTGGCCGGCATGTTCGCGCAAAAGCGCAACCTGCTGTCGCCCACCTATCACCTGATGCTGCGCGACATCCTGCGCTTCTACAAGACGGCCCCGGCGCTGCTGGACCAGCCCTCGGCCGCCGCCATGACACTGGGCGAATACCTGGTGGCGCAGCGCTACGGCCATCGCTTCATTTACGACCACCTGCTGCCCATGGGCGCGGCCATCTGGTCCTCCACCATCGGGGAGATGCTGTCCTTCCCGGTGCAAAGCTTCGTGCGCTTCTTCTGCAACCACGGCCTGCTGAAGCTGAAGGAACGGCCGCAGTGGCGCACCGTCACGGGCGGCAGCCGCGCCTACGTCGCCCGCCTGACCCGGTCGCTGGAAGGCCGGCTGCACACCGGCCGCGCCATCGTGGCCCTGCGGCGTACCGGCACCGCCGTGCATATCCAGGACTCCCAGGGGTGGAGCGGCAGCTATGACCACGTGGTGCTGGCGACCCACGCCGACCAGTCCCTGGCCCTGCTGCTGGACCCGTCGGAGGAGGAGCGGCGCATCCTGGGCGCCTTCCGCTATCAGATGAACCGGGCGGTGCTGCACCGCGACCCCCTGCTGATGCCCCGGCGCGCCAAGGCCTGGTCCAGCTGGAACTACAGCGCCCATTCCACCCGGGACCGCGACGCCAAGGTGTCCGTCACCTATTGGATGAATTTGCTGCAGGGCCTGGACAAGCGCGTGCCCCTGTTCGTCACCCTGAACCCCATCACCGAGCCGCGCCCGTCGCTGAAGGTGCGGGAGTTCATCTACGACCACCCGCTGTTCGACCTGGCCGCCGTGACGGCGCAGCAGGAATTGGGCCTGATCCAAGGCATCCGCCGCACCTGGTTCTGCGGCGCCTACTGCGGCTACGGCTTCCATGAGGATGGCCTGTCGGCCGGCCTCGCGGTGGCCGAATCGCTGGGGGCCCAACGGCCCTGGCAGGTCACCGACGCCTCCCCCGCCGGGCGCAACGCGCGCCCGCGGGGCAGCGCCCGCCTGGCGGCGGCGGGGTAAGGGGAATGGTTCTGGTCGGCACGCGCATGGGGCGAATTACCACCCCGGCCTGATCCACAGGCCGGGCCGTTGGCGTTCACCCCATCCGTCGCACCTTCCCGAGGACATCATCCCCATGACATCCCCCACGCCCATGCTGCACCTGGTGTGCGGCAAGATCGCCGCCGGCAAGTCCACGCTCACCGCCACCCTGGCGGCCGCACCCGGCACCATCCTGCTGAGCGAAGACCACTGGCTGGCCCGTCTTTATCCCGAGGAACTGGGCAGCGTCGCCGACTACATCCGGCTCAGCGCCCGCCTGCGCCAGGCGCTGGGGCCGCACGTCGTGGCCCTGCTGCGGGCCGGGCTGTCGGTGGTGCTGGACTTCCCCGCCAACACGCCCGGCTTGCGCCTGTGGATGCGCGGCGTGTTCGAGGAGGCCGGCGCCGCCCACACCCTGCATTTCCTGGATGTGTCGGATGAAATCTGCCGCCGGCGCCTGCACGCCCGCAACGCCGCCGGTGGCCACGACTTCGCCGCCACCGACGCGGAGTTCGACGCCATCACCCGCTATTTCGTCCCGCCCGACCCGGCGGAGGGGTTCAGCGTCATTCGCCACCTCGCCGATTGACGCCAGCCCGGCTGGGCGGCAGGTCAGCCCGCCAGGAAGTCCGCGATGGCCCGGCCCAGGTCGGGCTTGGTCACGGCGCTCATATGGTCACCGGGGATTTCGACGTAGCGGGCATTGGGCAGGGCAGCGACCAGGTCGGACGCGGACCCGTTATCCTGGTCCTGCGCGCCGGCGGTGATCAGGATGGGCAGGTCCAGGCCGGCCAGGACGCCGGGCGGTGTGTCGACGAAGGTCTCCAGGATGTTCAGCAGGGCGACGGGATCGCCGCCCACCGTCTTCAGGAAGGCCTCCGCCATCCATTCCGGCGTGCCACGCTCGAAGGTGCCCAGGTTGGTCAGGATGCGGCGGAAATGCTCCCCCCGGCCGGCGGTGTTGGTCAGGCCGGCCAGGCCCATGCCGGCGCAGATGGCGCGGGCCGGGGTGGCGCCGCGCGCCAGCATGCGCATGGTGGTGCGCCCGCCCAGGGAATAGCCGCCCAGGTCATAGTCGGTCAGGCCCAGATGCTCCACCAGCGCCAGGCCGTCGTCGGCCAGCACGTCGGGCGGATAGGCCGAGACCTCATGCGGCTTGGCGCTGTCCCCGTGGGCCCGCAGGTCGGGCATGATGACGCGATACCCCCGCTCCGCGATGCGGGCGGCATGGCCGTACCTCAGCCAATTGACCGTGGCGGTGGAGAAATAGCCGTGGATCAGCACCAGCGGCCGGCCTTGGCCCAGCTCGCGATAGGCCAGGCGCTGGCCGTCGCGGCCGAAAAAGTGCTGAACGGCGATGTCGGAAGGGGCCACGATGGTGCATCCGGCGTTGGGAAAGGTCGGGTCCCAAAACTATCGCCGGGCCGCCGGATTGGAAAAGTCTTCCGCCGCTTAACGGCCGAGCGTCTTGCGCATGCCCCACGCGGCCAGCTGGGTGCCGCAGCCCATGGTCATCAGGCGGGGACCCTGCCGCTGATAGCCCATGGCCTCATAAAACCCCACCGCGTTCATGGAGGAGGTGAGGTGCAGGGCGCCGGCGCCCCGGTCGCGGGCCAGGGTCTCGATCTCTTCCAACAGGCGGCGGCCGGTGCCCTTGGCGGCCACGGGGTCGACGTAGACGGCCCGCACCTCGGCGCTGTACAGCGCGGAGAAGCCGACCACGCGGCCCGCCTGCTCCGCCACCAGCACGTGCTCCCCCCACTCCGTCATGGCGGTGCGATAGTCCGCGGCCTCACGCCCGCCCAGAAGGGCGATGAGTTGTTCGGGCGAATAATGCCCGGCGCAGAAAGCGTGGACGGAGCGGATGTGGACTTGGCGAATGCCCTCGGCGTCGTCGGCCTCGCCAGCGCGGATCACCGGCATCGGGGCATCAAGGGGGGGTGTGCGTATGCTCGACCGGTACATGCCGCCCAATTCTATCCTCGCCCAGGGGCTTCGGCAGCGCCCGTCCAGCCCCAGGAACGGGCGCGGTCATTTCAAAGGAAACGTGCGCACCCCGGTTCCCCAACGCGGGAAAGCTGCACGTCAACGAAGTATGCACGGCGAAGACGCCGAAAGCGATGCCTCGCATGCACCCATTGCTATTTTCCCGACAATCCGAGCGGCGCGCAAGCCGGCCGTTCATCGTTTCGACATCAGCGGTGCAGGAATGCCCGGCGGGGGCTTCCATCCCCGACCGGGGCCGCTATCCTGGCGAGACATATTCCCTGCGATAGGCCGCCCCTTGGACACGCTTGCCTCCCCCTCCGCCTTGCTTGCCCCGGACGAGCCGCCCGCCGTCACGGTGGTGAATCCCCAGGGGCCCGCGCCTGTGGTGCTGCTGTGCGAACATGCCGCACGCCGCGTGCCCGCGCACCTGGGCACCCTGGGCGTTCCGGCGGCCGACATGGAACGGCACATCGCCTGGGACATCGGGGCGGAGGCCGTGACTCGCGCGCTGGCCCAGCGGCTGGACGCGCCGGCGGTCATCGCCGGATATTCCCGCCTGGTGGTGGATTTGAACCGCCCTCTGGACAGCGCCACGCTGATGCCGGCGGTCAGCGATGGCACCCCCATCCTGGCCAACCAGGCCCTGACCGATGCCGATCGCCAGGCGCGGCTGGACACCCTGTTCCACCCTTACCACGCCGCCGTGCACGCCTGTGTCGACGCCAAGCGCGCGGTGGGCCAGGCGCCGGCCATCATCTCCGTCCACAGCTTCACGCCGGTCATGAACGGCGTCCAGCGCCCCTGGCACCTAGGCGTGCTGTGGGACCAGGATGGCCGCCTGCCCCTGCCCTTGCTGGACCTGCTGCGGGCCCTGCCGGGCGTGATGGTGGGCGACAACGTCCCTTACTCGGGCCGCGACGGCCACGGCTACACCCTGAAGACCCATTCCACCCGCTCGGGCCTGCCCGGGGTGTTGATCGAGGTGCGGCAGGATCTGATCGGCGACGCGGCCGGGGTGGAGCATTGGTCGGCCCTGCTGGCCCAAGCCCTTGGACAGCTGATCGGGCGCCCCGATATACACCACGTGCTGGCCGGCGCCTGAGCCGCCCCCCCATTCACAAGGATATCCCATGGTTCCCGAGATCGACGACGCCACCCGGGTGGAGCTTGAGGCCGCCGCCTTCCGCCGGCTGGTGGCGCATTTGCGTGAGCGCACCGACGTCCAGAACATCGACCTGATGAATCTGGCCGGTTTCTGCCGCAACTGCCTGTCCAAATGGTACCGGGCCGCCGCCGAGGAGAAGGGCGTGGCGTTGGATTACGAGGCCGCGCGCGAGATCGTCTACGGCATGCCGTACGACGACTTCAAACGCCTGCACCAGCGCGAGGCGACGGCGGAGCAGAAGGCGGCGTTCGAGCAGAACAAGCCCAAGGACTGACGCGGGCGCCGCCCCCATTCCCGGCGCTTGCCCATCCCCGGCGGCGCAGGTAAGGTCGCGCCCTCACCATTCAGACCACCCACTTAGAACGAAGAGGCATTCCCCATGTCGGACGCCCCGGTATCGGATGTTGGCGGCATCGCCGGCGACCGCCTGCGCTCCATCATCGAGCGCATCGAACGCCTGGAAGAGGACAAGAAGGGCATCGCGGACGACATCAAGGACATCTACGCCGAAGCCAAGGGCGTGGGGTTCGAGACCAAAATCATCCGCGCCATCGTCCGCCTGCGGAAGATGGAAAAGAACGACCGGCAGGAACAGGACGCCCTGCTGGAGCTCTACAAGGCCGCGTTGGGCATGGAATGAGCTGCGGGGCTCGTGAGAGCCCCGGCGCCGTCAGGATCAAGGCCGGGCCGCCAGCGGGCGCCCGGCCTTTTTCTTCAGCCCGCGAGACCGATGAGAGCCCCCAACTTCGCCCTCAAGTCCACCAGCACCTCCAGCGGAACCGCAGCCCCCATCGGCCGGACAAGTCGGGCCAGAGTATCTATGCTGCGCACATGACTGGTCAGTATTTCGCCCGTGATCGGCAACCCCTCCGGCAGCACCACGCTGGTTCCGAAGGGGCGAACCTTGCTGGTTATGGGGCAGACGATGGCGAAGCGGCTGGCATCCCAGAACACCCCCGGCGATACCACCACGGCTGGCCGGCGGCCGCCCTGTTCCCGTCCCAACCTGGGATCAAAATCCGTCCAGATGAGGTCTCCGGCCTCAGGCCGGTATTCGGTCACTCGACCACCTCACGGCCGACATCATCACCCCACTCGAAGGCGGCTCCCATGGCATCGGGAGTCATGCCCGCAAGCAGATCAGCCAACTGGTAACGCGGGCGGGTCGGCGAGATGACGATCCGGCCATGCTCGGCCACCATCTCCACGCGGTCGCCTTCGGTCAGGCCCACTTCACTCGCGATATCCTTGGGCACCCGCAGCCCCAGGCTGTTGCCCCACCGTGAAATCTGAACCTGCATGACAGCCTCCTGGCTTCTTCCAAGCCGAAGGATATCCGCCGGATATACAGACTTGTCAATCGAACCGGTACGCGTCCATGGCCAGGGCGCCCAGCTGCACGCTGCCGTGCAGGCGGCGGCCGGGCTGCCCGGGGCTGGCGGCGCCCACAGCGGCGAACAGGGGCAGAAGGTGCTCATCGCGCGGGTGGTTCTGGCGGGCGAAGGGGGCGCGGGCGCGATAGTCGTCCAACGCGGCCACGTCGGCACCGCTGACCTTGTCATGGATCCAGGACTGGAAGGCGGCGGCCCAGGGCGCCACCTCGTCCGTGCCCTCCCACGCCAGGTCGCGCAGATTGTGGGTCAGGGAGCCCGAGGCGATGATCAGCACCCCCTGGTCGCGCAGGGGCCGCAGCGCCTCACCCAGGCGCCGGTGATGGACGGGGCCCAGGTGCGGCTGGATGGACAGCTGGACCACCGGGATGTCGGCCTCCGGGAACATCAGGATCAGGGGGATCCAGGCGCCGTGGTCCAGCCCCCGCGCCTCCCCGGCCGTGACCGTGATGCCGGCGGCGGCCAGGGCCCCCAGGGCCGCCCGCGCCACCTCCGGCGCGCCGGGGGCGGGGTAGCGCATCTCGAACAGCGCGCGGGGGAATCCGCCGAAATCGTGGATGGTCTCGGGCCGGTCGGCCAGGGAGGCCGTGGGCGCCGCCGTCTCCCAGTGCGCCGACAGCACCAGGATGGCGCGAGGGGCGCCCGCCGCCCGGATGTCGCGGCCCAGGGACTGCAGGAAGCGCCGCGCCGCGCTGTCCTGCAGCGCCAGCATGGGGGAGCCGTGGGAGATGAAATAGACCGGCTGGCGCGCCGCCGTGGCCGGGGCCGCGCTGGGGGCGGCACTGGGGACGGGGGTGGGCATGACGGCGGAGAAGGCGGGCGGCATGGGGCGGGACCTTGGGTTCGGAAGGACTGACCCTTCCAACATGGGCCCATCGGCACCATTTGCCAAATCACTGGTTATCAACATCACCATTCACCATAGTGATGTGCCATTGCCGAGGGGCCATTCATGGACATCAGCCAGATCGACCTGAACCTGCTGCACGTCTTCGACGCGCTGTACCGGGAGCGGCAAGTGACACGGGCCGGGCGGGCGCTGGGCCTGTCGCAGTCCGCCGTCAGCAACGCCCTGGCCCGCCTGCGCCAGCATATGGGCGACGACCTGTTCGTGCGCACCCCCACCGGCATGGTGCCCACCGCCGTGGCCGACACCATGGCCGGCCCCTTGCAGGGGGCGTTGGACCAGGTGCGGGCCGCCCTGGCCGCCCGGCAGCCCTTCCTGCCCTGCCAGGCGCGGGACGCGATCACCGTGGGCCTGTCCGACCATGCCGAGTTCGTGCTGGGCCCGCCCCTGGTGGCGGCCCTGCGGGCGGAGGCCCCGGGCCTGTCCCTCGTGCTGCGCCATGCCGACAAGGACACCGCCCTGCCCGGGTTGGAATCAGGCCTGCTGGACCTGGCGCTGGGCATGCTGCCCGACCCGCCGGCGCACATGACGCGCCAGATGCTGGTGCGTGACGGCCTGGCGGTGCTGATGCGTCCGGGCCATCCGGCGCTGGACGCCCCCTGGACCCTGGAGACCTACCTCGCCTACCCCCACCTACTGGTGTCGGCCACCGCGTCCAAGGTCGGGGCGGTGGACCGCATGCTGGAGACGGTGGGCCGGCAGCGCACCCTGGCGGTGGTGGCGTCCCACCTGTTGGCGGCCGCCCCCATGCTGCGCGACAGCGACCTGGTCTGCACCATGCCGGCGCGCGTGGCCCACCCGCTGGCCAATTCCTTCGGCCTGGTGGTCCTGCCCCTGCCGCCGGACATGCCCGTGGGTGATAGGCCGACGGGTGACAGGCCGGTGGGCGACAAGCCCGCAAGCGGCATGCGCCTGTCCATGGTCTGGCACCGCCGCCTGGACAGCCACCCGGCGCACGCCTGGCTGCGCCGCCGGGTGGCGGAGGTCGCCCGGTCCCTGCCGCCCGTCCCCGGGATCGCGGGCGGCGGGACCGACACTGCCGCCGCTTGACCTGTCTCATTGGCCGCCACCCGGCGCCGATGTAAAGTGCGGCCCCTGATTCTTCCCCTCCTGACCTGGTGACGACGCCTTGGCCGAGCCCAACTTTTTCCTGAACGACATCTGGTACTACGCCATGCCCGGCCGCACCCTGGCCGTGGGCGCCATGCGGGCGCAGACCCTGCTGGGCCAGCCGGTGCTGTTCGGCCGCACCCAGGAGGGCGCCGTCTTCGCCCTGCGCGACATCTGCCCCCACCGCGGCATCCCGCTGTCCTGCGGGCGATTCGACGGCAAGGAGGTGGAGTGCTGCTACCACGGCTGGCGCTTCGACCGGGAGGGCAAGTGCACCGACATCCCCTCGCTGGTGGAGGGGCAGGAGTTCGACCTGAACCGCATCCGCGTGCGCAACTATCCGGTGCGGGAGATCAGCGGCAACGTCTGGATCTGGATGGGCACCGGGGAGCCCGACCAGGAACCGCCGCAGCCGCCGGGCCTGCCCGCCGACAAGCGGCCGGACATGGTCATGTCCATGGATTTCCCCTGCCATCTGGACCACGCCGTGGTGGGCTTGATGGACCCGGCCCACGGGCCTTTCGTCCACCAGTCCTGGTTCTGGCGCTCCACCAAGTCCATCCACGCCAAGGAAAAGGCCTTCGGGCCCGGTCCCTATGGCTTCGTCATGAAGAAGCACCGGCCGTCCAGCAACTCCCGCGCCTACACCATCCTGGGTGGCGTGCCGGAGACGGAGATTTCCTTCCGCCTGCCCGGCATCCGGACGGAGACGATCTCGACCGGCAAGCACACCGTCTGGAACCTGACGGCGGTGACGCCGGTGGATGAGGGCAACACCCGCATCACCAACCTGTTCTACTGGACCCTGCCCTGGGCCAACCTGCTGAAGCCGGTGCTGCGCCCCATCGCGGAGCGTTTCCTGGGCCAGGACCGCGACGTGGTGGTGATGCAGCAGCAGGGCCTGCGCCACGACCCGACCCTGATGCTGATCAAGGACGCCGACACCCAGGCGCGTTGGTATTACCAGCTGAAGAACGAGTTCCGGCGCGCCCGGGAAGAGAAGCGTCCCTTCGAAAATCCTGTGCGCGATACCGTCCTGCGCTGGCGCAGCTGAGGGATCGATCCGCTATAGTCATGTCCGAACCGCTCGCAGACGAGAGACCGGACATGACCGCGACCGCCGACTCCACCGCCACCCTGGGGGCCCTGCCCAACTGGGACCTGTCCGACCTGTACAGCGGCCCGGACAGCCCACGGCTGCGGGCGGACCTGGAGCGGGTGGAGCGCGAGGCGCAGGCCTTCCATGGCCGCTATTCGGGCAAGCTGCCCGGCCTGTCGGGCAAGGAGCTGGGCCAGGCCGTCGCCACCTACGAGGCGCTGGATGAGACGCTGACGCGGATCATGAGCTATGCCGGGCTGCTGTACGCCGGCGACCAGAGCGACGGCGTCATCGCCCGCTTCTACCAGTCCATGCAGGAGAAGGTGACCGCCGTCTCCGTCCACCTGCTGTTCTTCACGCTGGAACTGAACCAACTGGCCGACAAGGACATCGACGCCAAGCTGAAGGCGCCGGAGCTGCACCGGTACGCGGCCTGGCTGCGCGACGTCCGCATCTTCCGCCCCCACCAGCTGTCGGATGAGCTGGAGCGCTTCCTGCACGAGAAGGCGGTGGTGGGCCGCAACGCCTGGACCCGCCTGTTCGACGAGACCATGGCATCGTTACGCTTCCGTATCGATGGACAGGATCTGACCTCGGCGGAGGCGCTGAACCTGCTGTCGGCGCCGGAATCAGCCGTGCGCAAAGCGGCCGCCCTGGAGATCGGCGCCGTGCTGGGCCGCAACATCAAGCTGTTCGCCCTGATCACCAACACGCTGGCCAAGGACAAGGAGATCGAGGACAAGTGGCGCCGCTATGACCAGCCCTGGTCGTCGCGCAACCTGTCCAACCGCGTGGAGGACGCGGTGGTGGAGGCGCTGGTGGGCGCCGTCAAGGACAGCTATCCCGGCCTATCGCACCGCTACTACAAACTGAAGGCCAAGTGGTTCGGCGGCGACACCCTGGACTATTGGGACCGCAACGCCCCCCTGCCAGACGTGGCGGAGCGCACCATCCCCTGGGAGGAGGCGCGGGAGATCGTGCTGTCCTCCTACGCGCGCTTCAGCCCCGACCTGGCCGGCGTGGGCCGCCGCTTCTTCGAGAACGCCTGGATCGACGCCCCGGTGCGGCCGGGCAAGAACCCCGGCGCCTTCGCCCATCCCACCGTGCCCAGCGCCCATCCCTACCTGCTGGTCAACTACATGGGCAAGACGCGGGATGTCATGACGCTGGCCCATGAGCTGGGCCACGGCGTGCACCAGGTGCTGGCTGGCGGCCAGGGCCACCTGCAATCCGACACGCCCCTGACCCTGGCGGAGACGGCCAGCGTGTTCGGGGAGATGCTGACCTTCCGCGGCCTGCTGGCTGCCGAGACCGATCCCGCCCGCCGCCGCGCCCTGCTGGCCGGCAAGGTGGAGGACATGCTGAACACCGTGGTGCGCCAGACGGCGTTCTATGACTTCGAACGCCGCGTGCATGCCGAACGCCGCCAGGGCGAGCTGTCGGAGGAACGGCTGGGCGAAATCTGGCAGGCGGTGCAGACCGAGAGCCTGGGTCCGGCGCTGCGATTCGACGCGGGCTACGCCACCTACTGGTCCTACATCCCCCACTTCATCCACTCGCCCTTCTACGTCTACGCCTACGCCTTCGGCGATTGCCTGGTGAACAGCCTCTATGCCGCGTTCGAGGAGGCATCCGCCCACAACGGCTCCGAGGCCTTCGCCCGCCGCTATCTGGAGATGCTGGCGGCCGGCGGCACCAAGCGGCATAAGGAACTGCTGGCGCCCTTCGGCCTGGATGCCACCGACCCGGCCTTCTGGCACAAGGGTCTGGGCATGCTGAAGGGCTTCATCGATGAGCTGGAAGCGCTGGGCTGAGCGCCGCCGGTTCGTCCAATTTCCGACTCAGGGCCAGGGGCGGCCCCCTCCTCCAGGTACGAAGAACAACCATGAAGCACCGCACTTCCCGCCTGGGCGCCTGCCTGCTGGCGGCTCTGGCCTTCGGCGCCGCCTCGGGCACGGCGCTGGCGGCCGCCAAACCCAAGCATGAGCCGGCCAAGCCGCCGGCGAAGGCGAAGGATGTGAACGGCTGGGGCCAGGTCACCTGGGGTATGACCCATAAGCAGATCCTGGCCGCCTACCCCAAGGCACGGGAGTTCGAGATCGGCGGCGGAGGTCATGTCCGCTACCTGTTCGGCCTGGAGAGCATCCGCCTGGGCGGCTGCGCCTATGCCGTGGACTTCGAGATGAAGAAGAACGCCCTGCGCCGCGTCACCCTTTACGGGCAAGAGGCGTCCAAGGAGTGCGGCGACGGCGTCGACGCGCAGTTGGTGAAACAGTTGGGCGCCCCCGCCGGCCGCCAGAAGGACGCCGAGTCGGCCAGCGCCGAGTGGAAGGCCGGCCACACCAAGGTCACTCTGCGCCGGGGGATCGGCAAGGCCGCCCGCAAAGTGGCGCCAGTGGTTGAGTACCAGCCGAAGTAGGCTCTTGGTCCGACTCCCAAAAAAGCAAAGGGCGGCCCCTATGGGACCGCCCTTTTTCAATCGCCTGAGCCGCTGATCAAACGATCAATGCAGCTTACCGGGCAGTTCCTCGATGGCCGAGGCCACCATGGCGTCGCTGCGCGACTGGTCGATGGTCTGGGTCAGCAGCGATTCGGTCGCGGCCAGGGCCACGTCCACGGCCAGGCTGCGCACCTGCTGCAGGGCGGCGGCCTCGGCCTGAGCGATCTTCTCCAGGGCCTGGGCCTCGCGGCGCTTCAGGGTGGCATCCAGGTCCGCTTCCGCGTGCTGGCGGATGCGATCGGCCTCTTCGCGGGCGGCGGCGATGATGGCGTCAGCCTCCTTCATCGCGTCGCGCTGCTTCTTCTGATAGGCGGTCAGGGCCGCCTCGGCGTCCTGGCGCAGCTTCTGCGCGGTCTCGATCTCCAGGCGGATCTTCTCCGCCCGGGCGTCCAGGCTCTTGCCCAGGGCGCCGAAGCCGCCCTTCCAGATCACCAGGGCCAGGAAGACGACGAAGGCGACGCCAACCCAGAAAGTGGGATTCTGCAGATCGAACATCACGCACGCTCCTTCAGGGCGGCATTCACGGCGCCATCGACACCGGCCTGATCGGGTTCGACACCCGCCAGCTTGGCGACGGCGGCGCTGGCGGCCTCGGCGGCCACGGCGCGCACATTGGCCAGCGCGGTCTGCTTCTGGCCCTCGATGCGGGCCTCGGCTTCCTTCTGCTTGGCGACCAGGCCGGCGACGACATCGGCCGTGCGCTTGGCGGCCGCGGCATCGGCCGTGGCGGCGGTCTCGTTCAGCAGCTTGTGGGCGCCGGCACGGGCCTCGGCCACCGCCTTCTCATAGGCGGCGACAATGGCGTCGGTCTCGGCCTTCAGCTGCGTGGCCTTGTCCAGATCGCCGGAAATCTTGGCCTCGCGGGCGTCCAGAACGGCGCCGACGCGCGGCAGGCCGACCTTGGCCACCAGCACGTAGAGCGTGCCGAAGGTGATGGCCAGCCAGAAAATCTGAGACGCGAACGTCTTGGTGTTCAGCTGGGGCAGGCCCTTTTCCTCGTGCACGCCAGCTTCCTGCTCCACGCTGTCCGTCGCGTGGGTGGATTCTTCACCCGACTGCGCGAACGACGGCGCGCCACCCAGGGCCACCGTCAGGACGGCGGCGGCGGCAAGGCCCTTCAGCCACACCATGAGCCTTGGATTCACCATGAAGATCACCTTGTCTGCGAGATCGCCCGGGAAGGGCTGGCGCTGGGATCGCGTCAAGGGCTTATGCCCATGAAACATCCCGCACCGGGCCATCGCCGGAAATCGGATCGGAACCTGTAGGCGGGTTTGACGGGCGGCGGACCAGGACGGCCCCGAACAAGGGCTCAGGGGCGGCGGCCGGCATGACGCCGGCCCCGCCCCTTCGACCCACTTCAAACACGGGCGGCCCGCCCCGAGGGGCCAGCCGCCGCGGCCGTTCCATCAAGCCCAGGGTCAGGCTTAGGCGAACAGGATCAGGAAGGCGATCAGCAGCGCGAACAGCGCCACGGCTTCGGTCAGCGCGAAGCCCAGAATGCCGATCGGGAACACGGAGGCGCGGGCGGCCGGGTTGCGGCCCACGGAGGCGATCAGGTTGGCGAAGATGTTGCCGATGCCGATGCCGACACCAGCCAGGGCGAACATGGCCAGACCGGCGCCGATGAACTTAGCGGCTTGCGGATCCATTATAGACTTCCTCTGTGTGATGGAACGGTTGAAGGGTGAAGACAGGCCCTACGGTCGGACGATCGCGGCTTAGTGCAGCTCGATGGCGTCGCGGATGTAGAGGCAGGTCAGGATGGTGAAGACGTAAGCCTGCAGGAAGGCGACCATGATCTCGAAGCCGATCAGGGCCACATTGATCGCCACAGGCACGGCGCCGGCCAGCCAGCCGACGGCGCCCAGGGCGCCGATCATGGTGATCGTGAAGCCGGCGAAGACCTTCAGCATGGTATGGCCCGCCATCATGTTGGCGAACAGTCGGATGGACAGGCTGACCGGCCGCATCAGATACGAAATGATCTCGATGGGGATCAGGATGGGCGCCAGCGCGATGGGCGCACCCGAGGGGAAGAAGAAGCTGAAGAAGTGGAAGCCGTGGCGGATCAGCGCCACCAGGGTCACGAACACGAACACCAGGGCCGCCAGCGTGAAGGTCACGATGATGTGGCTGGTGAAGGTGAAGGTGCCGGGGACCATGCCGATCATGTTGCCGAACAGCACGAAGGCGAAGATCGAGAACACCAGCGGGAAATAGGGGCGCGCCTGGGCGCCGGCGTTGTCCCGCACCATGCCCGACACGAATTCGTAAAGCAGTTCCGCCACCGACTGCAGCCGGCCCGGGACCAGCGCGCGCGAGGCGGTGCCGGCGACCAGCAGGCCGGTGACAAGCACGGCCGCGACCACCATGTAGAGGGAGGAGTTGGTGAAGGAGACGTCGTGCCCGGCGAGATGCAGAGGAACGATCTGCTCGATGCGAAACTGATGCAGCGGATCAGTGGCCACGATTCCCCTCACCTTCATCCTTGGCGGGGGTGGAGTTGGTTCCGCCCCCTGAGTTGGCGCCCGTGTCCGGTCGCCGATATCCCACCGCGTATCCCATGCCGTTGACGGCCCGGTATACATTCAACATCGCGGCAGCCGACCCCAGGACGAACATCACGATCAGTCCCCAGGGCGACGTGCCCAGCCAGCGATCGATGACCAAACCGCCACCGACGCCGACCACCATCGCCGCGACCAGTTCGGCACCGACGCGAAACGCGACGCCCAGCATACCGTTGCCCGCCTCATCCTTCCGCTGTGCGGGAGAGGAGGAGGAAGACTCGGCGCCACGTCGCGCATCCCGCAATCGGGCCTCAAGCTCATCCAAGGAAGGCGGGGGTGTCTGGTCCGTCAAGGTCTAAACCCCTGGAGGTATGCCCCTTCCGCCGCAATGGAGTCGTCGCCATGCGAAAGCGGCGGCACCATACGGGGCGGTACACCCCCTGTCAAGTCGCAAAAGCACAGGGCCAAGTATATGATTCTAAAGGACTATTTTATCGCCCCGCGCGGCACGCGCAGGCGCGATGTCCCAAGCTCAACCGCCATTGCGCGCGCCACCCTGCGTAGCACCGCCGCCCATGCCGGGCTCAGCCCCCGGCGCCAGCACCGTCGCCTCGACGGCAAGGGGCGCCGCGGCCTTGAAGCGCAGGGTCAAATGGACGCGTTGCCCAACCTGTAGGGGCTGGGTCAGGCCCATGAGCATGATGTGCGGCCCCTCGGGCTTCAGCGTCACCGTGCCCCCGGCCGGCAGCGCCACGCCATCGGCCAAGGGCCGCATGCGGGCGATTCCGTCCACCACCTCGGCCAGGTGGATCTGGGCCACCTTGCCCACGTCGGCCTCCACCCCCACCAGCCGGTCGGCCGGCCCCTTGTTGCGCAGGGTGACGAAGGCGACACCGGCCTTCGCCCCCCGGATGGTGGGCCGCGACCAGGCGGCGGTGGCCTCGATCGCCGGTGCCGGGGCCTCCTGCGCGACGGCCGGCGCGACGGCCATCACCGGCGCGGCGGCGATCATCAGCGACGCGAGAAGGGAGCGGATGCGGACCATGGTTTGCCCCTATTGAGAATGCGACGGCCCCGTCTGCCCCAACGGGCCGGCCGGTCGCAATTGGACAGAAGCGCCTAGCGGCCCTATTTCCCGGCCGCCCCTTTGGCCATGGCCTCACGGATGCCCTTCACCATGTCCTCCGCCGTGGTGCCCCGGGCGAAGATGGTGGCCAGGCGGTTGTCCGGGTCCATGAGGTAGACGTAGGTGGAATGGTCCATGAGGTAGTTTTCCGGGTCGTCGCCGGCCACCTTGGCGGCGTAGACCCGCCAGGCGCGCGTGGCGGCGGAGACCTGGGCGGCCGTGCCGGTCAGCCCCACCAGGCGGGGATGGAACTGCGCGACATAGTCCGACAGTTGCTGCGGCGTGTCGCGACCGGGATCGACGCTGACGAAAATGGGCTGCACCTTGTCGCCCTCCGCCCCCAGCTGGTCCATGGCCTGGGCCATGACCTGCAGTTCGGTCGGGCAGATGTCGGGGCAGAAGGTGTAGCCGAAGAACATCAGCCGCCAGGACCCGGCGTAGCTTTTCTCCGTCACCGTTTTGCCGGACTGGTCCACCAGGGTGAAGGGGCCGCCCACGGCCACGCCCGGCACGATCTGGCCGCCGCCGCCCGGGGCCGCCCCCGTGCTGCTGGCGCTGGATGCGGGGCGGGACGAGGGCGGCGCCCCCAGCCACCACGCCACCAGGGCCGCGAAGGCGAGCGCCGGCACCAGGGTGACCAGCAGGCGGATCAGACGTTTCTTGGCCATGGGATGTGCGGCGCCCGCGCGACGGGAAAATAAGGTCGCGTTTACCCTACCGCGCCCCGGCCCTGAAAACAAAGGCGGGCGGCACCCGTCGGCACCGTCCGCCCCTGGTTCTAAAGTCTAGGCCGCCCTTACAGCACGCTCAGCATGCTGGCCACCAGTGGGTGGCGCACGATGTCGCGGTCGTTCAGGCGGACGACGGCGATGCCCTCCACCGCCTCCAGCCGGCGGGCGATGTCGGCCAGGCCGGACAAGCCGTTCAGCAGGTCGGACTGGTCCGGGTCGCCGGTCAGCACCATGGTGGAGTGCCAGCCCAGGCGGGTCAGCAGCATCTTGATCTGGCCGTAGGTGCAGTTCTGCGCCTCGTCGATGACGACGAAGGCGTTGTTCAGGGTGCGGCCGCGCATGAAGCCCACCGGCGCGATCTCGATGGTGCCTTCCGCCATCAGGGTACGCAGGCGTTTGCCGCCCAGGCGGTCGTTCAGCGCGTCGTACAGCGGGCGGAGGAAGGGGGCCATCTTCTCCCCCATGTCGCCCGGCAGATAGCCGATGCTCTCACCCGCCTCGATAGCCGGTCGGGAGAGGATGATGCGGTCGACCCGGCCGGCCTCCAGCGCTTCCACCGCGCTGGAGATGGCGAGGTAAGTCTTGCCTGTGCCCGCCGGGCCCAGCGCCAGCGCCAGATTGTGGCTGGCGATGGCTTCCATCAGCACCTTCTGGTTGGGGCTTTGCGGTTTGACCTTGCGCACATAGCTCTGATCCCGCCGTTCCTCGATGGGATCCCAGCCGGCGCTAACGGGGCCGCCAGCGGCCCCATTGGCGGCCCGGGCGGGCATCACATCGGGGAAAAGCGGGCGCACCTTGTCGGAGCTGGAGCCGCCGGAAGTCACCTTCACTGGACGCTTGGCCATGTCTGTCTCCTCAGTCACACCGAATTGCGCCGCGGGAACGCCCGCGGCCAGGTTACTAGGCAGGCAGGAACCGCGTGCCGGGCGACCCCGGGGGTTGGGACCCCGGGCGCCGGAGACCGGGCACGAAAAAACCGCATCCCCAGGTCAGCGGGGCATGCGGTTTGGAGAGGGCCATCGTGCGGCGCCGGATGGGGCGATCCGCATCCCCTTGCGGGGCCGGATGCCGCGGACCGTGCGATGCGGCGGGACGATGGCGGCCGACTGCGGGTGGCCTCAAGGGTCAACGGTGGCGGGGACGTCGGGGGAAGTCCGTTCCCCCGGCAGGCACACGACAGCACAGGCAGCGGCGCACAGTTTCGCAATACCCCGACCCGTCATTCTTGAGTGACGACCCTGGTATGCACCTTACCGCACCTGCGAGCATCTGTCAGCAGGCCTTGGGGCATACATCAAATATTCATACCAGATGTGGTGGCCGCTCCGCCCCGAGTCGGCGCCCCGTGGCCAGCACGACGCGGCCGCCGAGTCGACCCACCCTTGCCCTTTCGGGATAAGGTGGCGTGAGCCGGCGCGGCGGGCCAGTTTTGGCACTGCGGCGAAAACGCCCCCGCGATTCAAGAGGCTGCCCCTGGGCCGCCCCCCACCATCCAGCGTCGCACCGCCGGCGCGGACACCCCGAAGGTGCACTAAGACGCAATAAATATTGTGTGGGCTGGCGCTTTCCGCTCAAAATGTGGATCTGAGGATTCCCTTGACGCCTGCGCCCATCTGGTCTTGAAACGCGCCTTCGATGGGTCCGGCCTGGGGCGCCGTCCTGCCGTTCGGCCAGGACGTGCCGTGGCATTTCGAGGACCCTCTGCCCCCCGCGGGCGATTGGACACGAGCCCCCACCCCCGGCTGGGGCGCGAGGGACGTTCCGGTCACGCGCGGACGGGTGATGGTCAGGCAGATTAGGGACTAAGGGGTCAGGGGCGAGATGAGCAACCAGGTGGCATTCCGCGACGCGCCGTTCCAATTGCGCGGCAGCAACTTCACCATGATGGTGCTGAAGGTCTCGGACCCGCATGCCCAGAACTTTTTCTTCGCCCTGTCGGACAAGGTGCGCCAGGCGCCCAATTTTTTCCGCAATGCGCCGGTAGTGCTGGACCTGGACGATCTTCCTCCGGGGCAAGGCTTTGATTTCGAGAATTTCTGCGACCTGCTGCGCACGCTGGGCCTGATCGCCGTGGGTCTGCAAGGCGGCACCCGCGAACAGCAGGAGGCGGCGCTGGCCGTGGGCCTGGCCGTGTTCCCACAGGGCCGCGCCACGGCCGAGGCGCCGCCGGCCGCCCGCCCGCAGGCGGTGGCGGACGCGCCCGCCGCCCCAGTGGCCGCCGCGGTGGCCGCCGCCCCGGCGCCGGCGCACGACCTGCCCTACCAGAAGGCCACCCTGCTGGTGCGGGAGAATGTGCGCTCCGGCCGGCAGCTGTACGCCCAGGGCGGCGATCTTGTGGTCATCGGGTCGGTGTCGCCGGGCGCCGAGCTGGTGGCCGACGGAAACATCCATGTTTACGGTTCGCTGCGCGGGCGCGCGCTGGCGGGCATGGCGGGCGACCACAACGCGCGCATCTTCTGCCAAAGCCTGGAGGCGGAGATGGTCTCCATCGCCGGGCTGTACCGGGTGAGCGAGGATCTGGAGAAATCCGTCCTGCGCCGCCAGGTCCAGATCTACCTGGACCAGGGTTTCCTGCACATCGATCCGGTCACCGTCTGACGCACGGCCGGTTTTCCCAGTAACCTTCTTTTCCAAGGGAGACGTTCTTGGCCAAGATCATCGTCATGACATCGGGCAAGGGCGGCGTCGGCAAGACCACCTCATCCGCCGCCTTCGGCACCGGCCTGGCCTTGCGGGGGTTCAAGACCTGCATCATCGATTTCGACGTGGGCCTGCGCAACCTGGACCTGATCATGGGGTGCGAGCGCCGCGTGGTGTTCGACTTCATCAACGTCATCAATGGCGAGGCGCGCCTCAGCCAGGCGTTGATCAAGGACAAGCGGGTGGAGAACCTCTACATCCTCCCCACCTCGCAGACCCGCGACAAGGATGCCCTGACCGAGCAGGGGGTCGAGAAGATCCTGAACGAACTCAAGAAAGAGTTCGACTACATCATCTGCGACAGCCCGGCCGGCATCGAGCGAGGCGCCCTGATGGCGCTGTACTTCGCCGATCACGCCATCATCGTCACCAACCCCGAGGTTTCCTCGGTGCGCGACAGCGACCGCATCCTGGGCGTCATCCAGGCCAAGTCGCGCCGCGCCGAGAAGGGCGAGGCCCCGGTGGAGGAGCACCTGTTGGTCACCCGCTACGACCCGGAGCGGGTGGAGAAGGGTGAGATGCTGAAGGTCGAGGACGTGCTGGAGATCCTGGCCATCCCGCTGCTGGGCATCATCCCGGAAAGCCCCGCCGTGCTGCGCGCCAGCAACGTCGGCATGCCCGTGGTGCTGGACGACAAGTCCAACGCCGGCCAGGCCTACTCCGACGCCGTCGGCCGCTTCCTGGGCGAGAAGATCGAGCACCGCTTCGTCAAAGTGGAGAAGAAGGGCTTCTTCGACCGGCTGCTGCGGAGGACCGCATGAGCATCTTCGATTTCTTCCGCACGCCCAAGAAGGCGTCCGCGGCCGACCAGGCCAAGGAACGCCTGCAGATCGTCCTGGCCCATGAGCGGGCCGGCCGCGACAGCCCGGATTTCCTGCCCCAGCTGCAGAAAGAGCTGCTGGACGTCATCAAGAAGTACGTCTCCATCGACGACGACAAGGTGGCGGTGAAGCTGGACCGGGCCAGTGGCTATTCCACGCTAGAGGTCAACGTGGAACTGCCCGCCCCGGCCAAGGGGGCGGCCCGCGCCGCCGCCAGCAAGGTCGCCGCCGCCGGGAATGCCTGACCCGAAAAGGGCCGAGCAGAGCGTGTTCATGGCAGAGGCCGGTCCGTTTGGGCCGGCCTCTGTCGTTTCAGGAGGCGTCGTTTCAGGCGGCATCCGCCTGCACCGCCTGCTGGCGCAGCTTGGCCGCCAGGGCCGTGGCCTGGGCATCGTCGAAGCCGTCCAGCGCCTCCAGCACCATCTCGCGCAGGTCGGCGTGGCGGGCGGCGCGGCGCAGGGCCACCAGGCCATCGGCGTCCACACCGACATGATCCATGACCGAGGCCAGGGCCGCCACCGTCTCCCGCGTCGGCGCCGCCGTCACCAGCTGCGCCAGGTCGGCGCGCACGGTGGGGCGCCCCAGCCGGCCCAGGGCGCAGACCGCGCCGGTGGCCACCGCCCGGTCGGGATCGGCCCGCAGCCTTTCCAGCGCGTCGATGACCGGGAATTCCGCCTGCCGCACGCAGCGGCAGGCGGCCGCGCGCGCCGCGGCGTCGGCCGTGCCCAGCAGGCGCAGCAGCACCTTGCGATCCAGCGCCACCTCCAGCCGCACGGCGGCGGTCAAGGCCGCCACCTCCACGGGGCCGGCCAGACCCACGCCACCCAGCAAGCCGGCGACGATGGCCGTCGCCTGCGGCCCACCAATGGCGGCCAGCGCCTCCAGCACCGCCACCGGTTCCCGGCCGCTGAGGCCATAGCCGGCCAGCCGCCGCAGACGCAGGCCCAGCAAGGGCACGGCGGCGGTCAGGCGACGGCGCCCAGCCTCCGTGATCAGGGGCAGGGCCTTGCTGAGCGGCGCGTCGGGCAGCCGGGCCAGCAGGGCGGCGTCATCCAGGTCGGCCGGCGCCGGTTCGGCGGGCGGACGCGGGCGCAGGGGCGTGGGCGCATTCACGGCCGCCACCGGACCCAGGACCTGGGCCGGCGCGCCGAACAGATCCATCTGGTTCAGGGCCGTCTCGGCCATCCCCCCGGGTTTGCGCGCCTTCGCCATGGTTCCCTCTCGCCCGACAAGAACAATTCGCGAACACACTAAGCCCGTTCGGGTCCCCCCGTCAATCCGGTCACGATCCGTTCTGGCCTTTCGGCAGATGACTCTCGCGCGACTTAGCGCCCTCCCCCGGTCGTGATAAGAGGGTGGACCTGCAATGTATGGGAGCGCACCGTGGTCGGCCTATCCTGGATCAGCATGGTTACGGGCGCTTGGCGCCCACGTCTGGCGGGTGCCGCCACCCTCATTGGCCTGACCCTGGGCCTGGCGCTGCATCCCGGCGCGGTTCGCGCCGCCAACTGCGACCGCCCGGCCTCGGATGAGGAAACGGTGCAGTGTCTGGGCGCCGACCTGCGCCGCACCGACGCCGAGATCAACCGCGTCTATAACGAGGTACGCGGCAAGTTGGACGATGCCGGCAAGCTGGCCCTGCGGAACGAGCAGCGCGCTTGGTTGAAGCGGCGGGACGAGACCTGCGGCCTGGACAACAAGGAAAGCGACCGGGAGAAGTGGTTCCAGGCCATCCTGACCAACCGCGCCAAGACCGTGTGCGTCGTCCGCTTCACCAACGAGCGCTCGGCCCAGCTGGCGGCGGAACAGGCCGGCCAAGCCCCGGCGCCGGACGCCGCTGCCTCTGGCGACCTTTATGAGATCTGGGCCCGGCCACCCGTCAGCACCGGCAAGTGGTATGTCGAGGCCACCATTGACATGGGCGCCGTGGCCAAGCGGGCGGAAACCGCCCTGTTCTTCGGCGCGGAAAACCGGGAAGCCAGCTTTGGCCCCCTGATCCAGCTGCGCCATGACCGCGCCGGCGAACCCAAGCACGTGTTGGGCTTGGCGGTGGACTTGGATACCGGCTGGCTGTACATGCGCGTGGACGGCGCCTGGAAGGGCGCCGCCCCGGGCCAGACGGGGGGAATGCAGATCCCGGCCCGGCTGCCCACGGTCATGGGCCTGACCTCCAGCGTCACCATGGCCGCCCTGGTCAAGGACGGGTTGATCAGCGTGAACTTCGGCGAGCGGCCCTTCGTCTACGCCGTGCCGGATGGGTACAAGCCGTTGAAATAAGGGTCAGGCCTTCGGCCGCTTCTCCGCGAAGGTGTGTTCGGGCCCGGGGAAGCGGCGGGCCCGGACATCCTCGGCATAGGCCTGGGCGGCGGCGGAAACCTGGCCGGCGAGGTCGGCGTAGCGTTTGACGAACTTGGGCGTGAAGTCGGCGAACAGGCCCAGCATGTCATCCGACACCAGCACCTGGCCGTCGCACGCGGCGCTGGCGCCGATGCCGATGGTGACCACGGGCACCAGTTCCGTCACCTGGCGGGCCAGCGGCTCCACCACCCCTTCGATCACCAGGGAGAAGGCGCCGGCCTCGGCCACGGCCCGGGCATCGCCCAGGATCTTGGCCTGCTCCGCCTCCCCCCGCCCGCGGGCGCGGTAGCCGCCCAGCACGTTCACCGCCTGTGGCGTAAGCCCGACGTGGCCCATGACGGGAATGCCCCGGCGCACCAGGAAGTCGATGGTGGGCGCCATCTCCTCCCCCCTTCCAGCTTCACGGCGCTGGCGCCGGTCTCGGCCAGGATGCGGGCGGCGACGCGGAAGGCTTGCTCCGGGCTTTCCTGGTAGCTGCCGAAGGGCAGGTCCACCACCACGGCGGCCTGGGCGGAACCGCGCACCACGGCGGCGCCATGGGCCACCATCATGTCGACCGTGACGCCCAGGGTGCTGGGCAGGCCGTACAGAACCATGCCCAGGCTATCCCCCACCAGCAGCACGTCGCAGTGCGGGTCCAGCAGGCCGGCCATGGGGGCGGTGTAGGCCGTGAGGCACACCACGGGGGTAGCCCCTTTGCGGGCGGAAATGTCGGGCACGCTCAGGCGTTTCACGGCGGTGGTGGCGCTCATCCCGGTGGCGATCCTCAAGGAAAGGGCGTTTTGCGCCGCATCCCTACACCAAAGCGTCGCGCCGCGCCAATGAATGGCGACGCGTCGCAGCCAGCGCACCACTGCCGCCCTCGTTCCGTTAGCAGAACTTCGCTATGTTAATCTTTTGGCCCGCCGATGATGGCGGGCCCGGACAGAGCCAGGACCAGAAAAGGCGGCGCATGCAGTCGGCGGTGGACGCGAGCAAGGACAAATGGCCCGGCCCCTCGGCGGAGCCCACGGCCGGCGTACCCGTCTCCGGCGGCTTCTGGCGCAAGCTGCTGGCCTTTTCCGGTCCCGGCTACCTGGTGGCCGTGGGCTATATGGACCCCGGCAACTGGGCGACCGACATCGCCGGCGGCTCCCGCTTCGGCTACGCGCTGTTGTCCGTGGTGCTGCTGTCCAGCCTGATGGCCATGCTGCTGCAGGCCCTGTCGGTGCGCCTGGGCGTCGCCAGCGGCCGCGACCTGGCCCAGCTATGCCGGGAACGGTATGGCCCCCGCACCGCCGTCCTGCTGTGGATATTGTGCGAGATCGCCATCATCGCCTGCGACATCGCGGAGGTCATCGGCTCCGCCATCGCGCTGAAGCTGCTGTTCGGCCTGCCCTTGATCGTGGGCGCCTTGATCACCGCCTTCGACAGCCTGCTGATCCTGGCCCTGCAGAACCGGGGCGTGCGCCGGCTGGAGGCCTTCATCCTGGGCCTCATCACCCTGATCGGCCTCTGCTTCCTGGCGGAGGTGGCGTTGAGCCGGCCGGACGTGGGAGCGGTGCTGGCCGGCTTCCTACCCACGGCCGACCTGCTGAGCGACCCGGCCAAGCTGTACGTGGCGGTGGGCATCCTGGGCGCCACCGTCATGCCGCACAATCTCTACCTGCATTCCGCCGTGGTGCGCACCCGCGCCTTTCCCCGGGACGAGGAAGGCCGGCGCGAGGCCATCCGCTTCGCCACGCTGGACAGCACGGTGGCCCTGTTCATCGCCTTCTTCATCAACGCTGGCATCCTGATCCTGGCGGCGGCGGCCTTCCACGGCCAGGCGCTGGTGGAGGATATCGAGGAAGCCTACCGCCTGCTGGCCCCCATGCTGGGCGCGCCGCTGGCCAGCCTGCTGTTCGCGGTGGCGTTGCTGGCGGCGGGCCAGAACTCCACCGTCACCGCCACCCTGGCCGGCCAGGTGGTGATGGAGGGCTTTGTCTCCCTGCGGCTGAAACCGGTGTGGCGCCGGCTGATCACCCGCCTGCTGGCGCTGGTGCCCACCCTGCTGGTGCTGGCCATCGCCGGCGACGCGGCGGCCACCACGCTGCTGATCTTCACCCAGGTGGTGCTGAGCCTGCAGCTGCCCTTCGCCGTCATCCCCCTGGTCCGCTTCTGCGGCGACCGGGGCGTCATGGGACGCCTGGCGGCGCCCCGCTGGCTGCTGGCCCCCGCCTGGGCGGTGGCCGGCATCATCGTCATCCTGAACGGCGTGCTGATCGTTCAAACCGTTACTGGATAAAAGACTAGAACCCGAACAGGCGGCGGAACGCCCCGTCCTGCGCCGCCGGCACGCTGTGCCGGGCCGCCAGCTCGGCCAAGGCCGCGGCCATGGCCGCCATCGGGCTGGACCAATCGTTCATGCGGGTTTGCCGGAACAGCCGGGCGGTGGGATACCAGGGGCTGTCCGCCCGGTCGCGCATCCACCGCCAATCCGGCCGGTTGGAAATGAGCAGCCAAACCGGCTTGCCCAAGGCGCCCGCCAAATGGGCGACCGAGGTATCGACGGCAATCACCAGATCCAGGTTGGCGATGGCCGCCGCGGTCTCGCCGTAGTCGGTCAGGCGTGCGGACAGGTCCGTCACCCGCCCGGCCGGCATTTGCCCCACATCCCCGGCGCGCGGGCCCACCTGCAGGCTGTACCAGCGCACGCCCGGCACCGCCCACAGCGGGTCCAGCGCCGCCAGCTGGTGGATGGACCGATGGCGGTCGCCCCTGTGGCCGGGATTGCCGGCCCAGACCAGCCCCACCCGGGGGCCGGGCGCGCGGATGCCCGCGTCCTCCGCCGCGAACCAGGCGCGCCAGCGGGCCAGGGCGGCGGGCGGCGGCGTCATATAGGGGACCGCCGCCGGCACCGTCGCCAGCGTGGTGCCCAGCATGTAGGGCAGGCTGAGCAAGGGGGCATGCACGTCACAGATCGTCGGCACCTCGTCATCCACCAGCAGCGCGTCGACGCCCGGCACGCTTGCCACCAGATCCGCCAGGCTGCGCGGCGTGCGCAGCACGATGCGGGCCGGCGGGCCAGAGCGCCCCGGTCCGCCCCACCATCGCCGATCGGCATAGCGGCTGAACTGGATCAGGTCGCCCATGCCCTGCTCGGTGTGCAGCGTCAAGGTGCGGCCGGTCAGGTCCTGGCCCGGGCGCCAGGCGCGCTCGGGCATCACGTCCCACAGCCGGGTCTCGTGCCCATCCCGCAGGCGCCACTCATATTCCACCCAGCCTTCCTCCAGCTGGCCCAGCTGCAGGCAGGCCATGCCCAAATTGACATGGGCGGTGACGAAGTTGGGCTTGAGGGCGATGGCCCGGCGCAGCGCGGCCTGTGCCTCCGACACCCGCCCGGCGTCCAGCAGCACGATTCCCAAGGTGTTGTGCATGTCCGCGTTGCTGGGCGCCACCGCCAGCCCACGAACCGCGGCGGCGAGCGCCTCCCCACTGCGGTCCAGCCCGTGCAGGGCGGCGGCCATCACACCCAGCGCCAGCTCGCTGTCAGGCTGCAGCACCAGCGCCTGCCGCGCCATGTCCACCGCCTCCTCCAGGCGGTTCTGGCCCTGCAAGGCGACCGCCAGGCAAACGCGGGCGTCGATCGACTGCGAATCGCGGGCCAGCGCGTCACGCCCCAGCGCCTCCACCTCCTCCCAGCGCTGTCGTTCCACCAGGCAGCCCGATAGGGCGTGGATGGCGTCGGACAGCCCAGGGTCCAGCGCCACGGCCCGCCGGAGGGACTCGATGGCGGCGTCCAGTTCCTTCATGTCGCGCAAGGCCACGCCCAGGCAGGTGTGCGCCAGGGCCAAGTCTGGCTGCAAGCCAAGGGCCCGGCGCGCCATGTCCGCCGCCTCCGCCACCGCGCCATCAGCCTGTAGCGCGATGCCGAGGTTGCACCAGTGCCCGGCGTCCTGGGGCGCCAGTTCCACCGCGCGCCGATAGGCGGTGATGGCGTCCCCCAGCCGCCCAAGGCCGCGCAGGGCGTTCCCCAAATTGCCCTGCGCATCGGCATAATCGGGCGAGAGGCCCAGGGCCTGGGCATAGGCATCCAGCGCCGCCTGGGCATGGCCGGCCGCGAGGTGGGCGTTGCCGATGGCGTTCAGCTCGATGGCCTTGTCCCGCCGCCCGTCCGCCATCGGCGGGCGGGGCGCCATCTCGGCCAGCGGCGGGGCCGGCTGCAATTCCGCGGCCCGGCGGTGGATGGCCATGGCCTCGTCCTGGCGTCCCGCATCGGCCAGGGCGTTCCCCAGATTGGCCAACAGTTGGGCATTGTCCGGCTGGGCCGCCACGGCGGCGCAGTAGGCCTCGATGGCCTCGACCAGCTGGCCCTGGCGATGCAAGGCCGCGCCCAGGTTGGCCAACGCAGGTATGAAATCCGCCCGCGCGGCCAAGGCCCGCCGGAAAGCGTCCACCGCCGCCTCGGCGTAGCCCAGCTGCAGCAGCGCCACGCCCAGGTGGGTCCAAGCCGCCGCGTCATCCGGCGCCGCCGTCACGACGGTGTTGTAATAGGCCGCCGCGTCGGCCCACTGGCCGTCCAGCAGCAATTTCCGGCCGTCGTCGCCCACATCCAGCCCCATTCTCTCAACGCGCCCCAACTTGATGGCATCCTAGAACGAAAAAGGGCGCCGATGTCACCACCGACGCCCCCTTACCCTCGAACGGATAGCGCCCGCACCCAGGCAGGATCAGTCGAACGCCTCGTCCCAGCTGCCGCCGGTGGCGGCCTTACTGTATTCGGTGGCGCGATTTTCGAAGAAGTTGGCGTGTTCCACGCCGTTCAGCATGACGTCCATCCAGGGCAGCGGGTTCTTTTCCACGCGATAGATGGGCTGCAGTTCCAGCTGCACCAGGCGGCGGTCGGCGATCCAGCGGATGTACTGCTTCACGTCCTCGGCCGTCAGGCCCTGCACGCCGCCCATCTCGAACGCCAGGTCGATGAAGGCGTCCTCATGCGCCACGATGGTGGAACAGGCGACGTAGAGTTCCTTCTGGAACGACTCCGTCCAGATGTCCGGGTTCTCGGCGACGAAGGTGCGGAACAGGCGGATGGCGGACTGGGTGTGCAGCGTCTCGTCGCGCACCGACCAGGTCACGATCTGCCCCATGCCCTTCATCTTGTTGAAGCGCGGGAAGTTCATGAGGATGGCGAAGGAGGCGAACAGCTGCAGGCCTTCGGTGAAGGCGCCGAACACCGCCAGGGTCTTGGCGATGTTGGCGGGGTTGTCCACCGTGAATTCCTGCATGTAGTCGTACTTGTCCTTCATCTCCTTGTAATGGAGGAAGGCGGAGTACTCGACCTCGGGCATGCCGATGGTGTCCAGCAGGTGGCTGTAGGCCGCGATGTGGATGGTCTCGATGTTGGAGAAAGCCGAGAGCATCATCTGCACCTCGGTCGGCTGGAACACCGCCGCGTACTTCTTCATGTAGCAGTTGTTCACCTCGACGTCGGCCTGGGTGAAGAACCGGAAAATCTGGGTCAGCAGGTTGCGCTCGCCGTCCGACAGCTTCTGGCGCCAATCCTTCACGTCGTCGGCCAGCGGCACCTCCTCCGGCATCCAGTGCAGGCGCTGCTGCGTCAGCCAGGCCTCATAGGCCCACGGATAACGGAAGGGCTTGTAGACGGGGTTCGGGGTCAAAAGCTGGCTGGGCACGGGCGAAATCCGTTCGTCTATACGTCGTTGGTGAAATAGTCAGAACCAGCCTGACGACTTCGTCAGCGCCTCGAAGGGCGCCATCATCGCCGCCAGGAATTCATCGGCGGTCACTTTGCCGTCGTGGTCGGTGTCCCACTTGTCGAACTTGCGCAGCGACTGGGCGCGCAACTCCTCGCGGGTCACCCGGAAATCGCTGTCGGTGTCGGCCGACATCACCGGATCCAGGCCCACCTGCAGGCGCACGCGGGAGCCCTGGTAGCTCGCGCCGTCGGGCAGCGCCTCCACCGAATCCGGCTGCACCGCGCGCTCCTGGGCACCCAGCAGGGGCGTCACCGGATGCGACCGCGCCCGGAAGGGCTGGCTCAGGCGGTACTTCTCCAGTTCGGCCGAGGTGATGCTGCCATCGTGGTCCAGGTCGAACAGGTCGAAACTCCGGTCCGCGTCGGCGATGACCTCATCCCGGGTCAGCACGCCGTCGTGGTTGGTGTCCGTCTGGTGGAACCAGAGCATCAGCACCGCCTTGTATTGCAGCTGGCTGCCCGAGGGCGGCCCCAGGATCTGCCCCGACGGGCTGACCGGCACCAGTTGCAGGAAGGGATTCACCGGCAGGTCATGCCCCCCGCACCCCGCCAAGCCGAACCCCAGGGCGCCCGCCAAGGCCACCCTGGCCAGTGCCTTCACAACCCGCATGCGACTTCCCCGCCAGCATCAATGGACCGATCCCGGAAGACCGGCCCCTGGAGCCATTGATCGTGGATCAAGGGCTCACTGGCAAGCCAGGCATTCCTCGTAGTTGTTGGTTTCCACGGCCGCCGGGGCGCTGGCTTTCGCTTCCGTCTTCTTGGCCACGACGGCGCCGATGTCGGCCTCCGCGCGCTGGATGGACATGGAGCGAAGATAGTAGAGGCTCTTCACGCCCTTCTTCCAGGCTTGGAAGTGGATCTGGTGCAGGTCGCGCTTATGCACGTCGGCCGGCAGGAAGATGTTCAGGCTCTGCGACTGGCAGATGAAGGGCGTGCGGTCGGCCGCATGCTCGATCAGCCAGCGCTGGTCCAGTTCGAACGCCGTCTTGAAGACGTCGCGCTCCAGATCCGTCAGGAAGTCCAGGTGCTGGACGGAACCGCCGTTCAGCGTGATGGACGACCAGGTGTCCTCGTCGTTGCGACCATAGGTCGCGAGCACCTGCTCCAGGTGCTTGTTACGCACCGAGAACGATCCGGAGAGCGTCTTGTGGTTGAAGGCGTTGGCAGCCGCCGGCTCGATGCCCGGCGAGGCACCGCCGCAGATGATGGAGATGCTGGCGGTGGGCGCGATGGCGATCTTGTTGGAGAAGCGCTCCTCCGAGCCATAGTCGGCGGCGTCCGGGCACGGCCCGCGCTCGCGCCCCAGCTTCAACGACGCCTCGTCGGCCTGACGCTTGATGTGGGCGAACATGCGCTTGTTCCACACCTTGGCCATCACGCCCTCAAGCGGAAGGCCCTGGCTTTGCAGGAAGCTGTGGAAGCCCATGACACCCAGCCCCACCGAGCGCTCGCGCATGGCGGAATAGCGGGCGCGCTCCATGTCGTCCGGCGCCTTGGCGATGAAGTCGCTCATGACGTTGTCGAGGAAGCGCAGCGTGTCCTCGATGAAGGTGGGATGGTCCTGCCACTCCAGGAAATATTCCAGGTTCAGGGACGACAGGCAGCAGACGGCCGTCCGCTCGTTGCCCAGCTGGTCCAGCCCCGTGGGCAGCGTGATCTCGCTGCACAGGTTGGACATCTTCACCGACAAACCCGCCAGCTTGTGGTGTTCCGGCATGGCGCGGTTCACGTGGTCGATGAACAGCAGGTAGGGCTCGCCCGTCTCGATGCGGGCGGTCAGGATGCGGATCCACAAGGACCGGGCGGAAATGCGGCGGATGACCGAGCCGTCCTTGGGGCTGGTCAGCGCCCATTCCTCATCAGCCTCGACCGCGCGCATGAAAGCGTCGGGGATGACCACGCCGTGGTGCAGGTTCAGCGCCTTGCGGTTCGGATCGCCGCCGGTGGGACGGCGCATCTCGATGAATTCCTCGATCTCGGGGTGGGAGACCGGCAGGTAGGTCGCGGCTGAACCGCGGCGCAGGCTGCCCTGGCTGATGGCCAGGGTCAGGCTGTCCATGACGCGGATGAAAGGCACCACGCCGGAGGTCTTGCCGTTGCCGCCGACCTTCTCACCGATGGAGCGCAGGTTGCCCCAGTAGCTGCCGATGCCGCCACCGCGCGAGGCCAGCCAGACGTTCTCATTCCAGAGGTCGACGATGCCCTTCAGGCTGTCGTTGCACTCGTTGAGGAAGCAGCTGATGGGCAGGCCGCGCGAGGTGCCGCCGTTGGACAGCACGGGCGTGGCCGGCATGAACCACAGCTTGGAGATATAGTCGTACAGCCGCTGGGCATGGGCCGCGTCGTCGGCGTAATAGCTGGCCACGCGCGCGAACAGATCCTGGAAGCTTTCACCGGGCAGCAGGTAGCGGTCGGTCAAGGTGGCCTTGCCGAACGCCGTCAACAGATCGTCACGGGAATGATCCACAACGACCGCCGGACGGTTAGCAACTTGAATCCTGCCGAAAACGTCTCCGTCCCGCATGACTTATCCCCAGGCTGTGTATGAATTGCGCTGTGGATAACCGAGGACCGGATACCACATCTAGCGGCAACGAGCGCTGATCCTACCAAATCGTGACAGTACGCCAACGGATTTTTTGTACCTCAGAAGGGCATTTTTCCATTGCGTCGGAAAAGCCCAGGGATACTGCGGCCAGCATGGGGTATCCTGCCCGCCAGCCATGGTTAATGAGGGTGCGGAACCTGCCCGAAAGGGGGCCGCCCGTTGCCCTGGAGGGTCGCCTGATGTTCATCGCGTGCTCCAACCTCATCGTTCCCAACCCCCCTATATCTTGTGCCGGCATCGCGGTGGGGGACATAGATGGTGATGGACGCTTTGATTTCGTCGTCACCTGCGCCGACGCGCCCAACCGCGTGCTGAGCTGGGACGGCGGCGCCTTGGTGGAGCATCCGGCGGGCCCCCTGGCCGACGCCAGCGCCTGCGCCCGGGCGGCCCTGTTCGCCGACATGGATGGCGACGGCCGGGAAGAGCTCTACATCTTGAACGAACCCGTCGCGGCCGGCGCGCTGCCCACGCCGGACCGGCTGTTCGCCTGCTTCGGCAACCGCTGGGTCGACCTGGCCGCGCTGCCGGAAAATTTCGCCGCCGCCAACCGCGCCGCCGGCACGTCGCTGGCCTGCCTGGACCGCCACGGCACCGGCCGTTACAGCATCGTGGTCGGTGGCGAGGGCGTGCCCCTGCAGCTGTTCGAGCTGGACCGCCGCGGCCGCCTGCACGAGGTGGCGGAGGAGGCGGGGCTGGACATCGAGGCTGACGCCCGGCTGCTGCTGGGCTCCTGCCTCACCGGCTCCCTGCCCGACCTGTTCGTCGGCTGCGCCAACGGCCCCAACCTGTTGTTCCGCAACCTTGGCGGCGGCCAGTATGAGGAGATCGCGGACGAGGTGGGGCTGGACGACCCCTTCGCCAACGCCAGCGCCGCCACCATCCTGGACGCCGACGGCGACGGGCTGGTCGACCTGCTGCTGGGCAACATCCAGGGACCGCAGCGCCTGTTCCAGCATCGCGCCGGCGGCGGCTTCGTCGACGTGGCGCCGGCGGAGATGGCGCAGCCGGGTCCGGTGCGCGCCGTCATCGCCGCCGATTTCGACAATGACGGCTATGAGGAGCTGTTCTTCAACATGCACGGCCAGCCCAACCGCCTGTTCGCCTGGCGGGAGGATCGCTGGGTGTCCATCGACGTGGGCGATGCCGCCGAGCCGGAGGGCCTGGGCACCGCCGCCGTGGTGGCCGACATCGACGGCGACGGCCAGCTGGAACTGCTGCTGGGCCATGGCGATGGCGAGGCCCAGCCCCTGTCGCTGTTCCTGGCCTCCCCCACCGGCAACAACTGGCTACGCGTCCTGCCCCTGACAGCCGGCGGCGCGCCGGCGCGCGGCGCCACCGTCTGCCTGACCGCCGGCGGCCGGCGGCAGCTGCGCAGCATCACCAGCGGGTCCGGCGGCCCCTACCAGCGCGAGCCCGTGGCCCATTTCGGCCTGGGTGAGCTGACAGTGGTCGACCTGCTCGACATCACTTGGCCGGACGGCGCCACCCTGCGGGTGGAACAGCCCGACCTCTGCCGCCTGATGGTGGTCCACCATCCCAGCCTGGGGCAGCAGCCGACGTGCTGAACCCTTGGCCTGGCCGTCGTCAGGACGGCGCCACGGCTGGCGCCTGGCGGCGGGTGCGCCCCAGGGTCAGGCCATAGAAACGGGCGAGCATGACGGCATAGGCGCCCCAACCCACGCCATACAGGCCGACGCTGACGGCGTAGCTGGCGGCGATCTCGACCGGATCGGTCAGCCGGCTGAACAGGGGGGTAACGAAGGCGGGCAGCACCGTCAGCAGGCTGAGCGCCGTCAGTCGCACGGACAGGCCGCGGGTGGCGATCCAACCCAGGCGGAAAGAGGCCGCACCGCCCACCGCCAGGGGCACCACCCCCACCATCAGGCGGCCGAAGATGCCCATCATGATCAGCACCAGCGGCAGAGCCACCAGCACGAACAGGCCGCCCGCCACCGATTCCGGCATCTCCATGCCCAACGCCACCAGGGCGCCGTCGAGCAGGCGCAAGGAGGGCAGCAGGAAGACCAGCACCGGCAGGGCGCTGACGATGGCCGCCAGCATCCACCCCAGGTAAGCCAGTTCCCGCCGGCCCAGGCTGGGGCTGAGGAAGCCCACCCCGTCATCCGCCTGCAACACCCAGCGCGCCCACCAGACCTGCATGCGGATGAAGAACCAGGCGTTGAAGATCATGGGCACGAGGTGGAAAGGCAGAACCTCCGCCTCCCACGCCTCCTCCAGCGCGGGGTCCACCGGCCGGGGGTGGGTCAGCGCCAGGATGACATAGAGGACCATCATCACCAGGGCCGGCATGCCGGCGAAACGCACGGTGCGCCCGGGATCGGACAGCACCTCGCGGAACGCGGCCGCCGCCTCATGCCACACCATCGGCTTGCGCCGCACGTCCTCCATAACCACCCAACCCTCGACTACCGTCCCGCCGCCCCGGAGAATGCCGGATCGCGCCGGTCGTGGCGAAGCGTTATGTTGCCGCGCCCCGCCGGTGGCGGCGCCTTTTCCCCAAGGTCTATCCCAATGCCCTCTTCGCTGACCGTCCGCGCCGAGACCTTCCCCATCCGCGGCACCTTCCGCATCTCACGCGGCGCCAAGACCGAGGCGCATGTGGTGGTGGCGGAGGTGACGGATACGGGTGCCACAGGCCGGGGTGAATCCGTGCCCTATGCCCGCTATGGCGAAACGGTGGCCAGTGTGGTGGCGGATCTGGAGGCGATGGCGCCCGCCGTGGCCGACGGCCTGACCCGCGCCGATCTGCAGCGCCAGATGCCGCCGGGGGCGGCGCGCAACGCCCTGGACTGCGCCCTGTGGGACCTGGAGGCCAAGCGGACGGGCGTCCCCGCCTGGCGCCTGGCCGGCCTGGCGTCGGCCCCGGCGCCGCTCGCCACCGCCTTCACCCTGTCGGTGGACACGCCGGCGGCCATGGGCGCCGCCGCCCGCGCCGCCGCCCACTGCCCCCTGCTGAAGCTGAAGCTGACCGGCGAGGGCGACCTGGACCGGGTGGCGGCGGTTCGGGAGAACGCGCCCCACGCCCGCCTGATGGTGGACGCCAACGAGGGCTGGAGCCTGGAGCAGCTGGACCGCTACGCCCCGGCGCTGGCGGCCCTGGGGGTGGAACTGCTGGAACAGCCCCTGCCGGCCGGCCGCGACGCCGACCTCGCGGGGTATCAATGCCCCATCCCCCTGGGCGCCGATGAATTGGTGCACGGGCTGGACAGCCTGAGCGCCCTGATCGGCCGCTACCAGGTGGCCAACATCAAGCTGGACAAGACCGGCGGCCTGACGGAGGCGCTGGCCATGAAGGCGGCCTGCGAGGCGGCGGGCCTTCGTGTCATGGTGGGCTGCATGGTGGCGACCTCGCTGTCCATGGCGCCGGCCCATCTGCTGGCCCAGGGCGCCGCCTTCATCGACCTGGACGGCCCCCTGCTTCTGGCCCGCGACCGAATGCCCGGCATCCGATACGAGGGCGCTGTCGCCGCCCCGCCGCCCCCTGCCTTATGGGGATAGGGAAATCGATGCGCACCAATGGCTTATGAAGGGATACCCTCCCCTTTGGCGTCCTCTGGGCGCCTCTGTCGAACGGCCTCCCCCTGGGGGCCTACGCCCAAGGGCGCACTTCGCTTTTGGCCTAAAAGAGGATTAACTCGGGGCCTGCCAAGTAAAACGTCTGGTTGGGGCCATGTTAAATCGAATTCTGGGCCGGGAACAGGGAGAGCAGCGGGAAGAATTGGCCCGTCTGCGCGCGGAAAACGCCGCCCTGAAAGCGGAAAACGCCTTGCTGAACCGCTTGTCGGCCCCGTCCCCCCTGCTGGCGTTCGTGCAGGATGGTGATCTGCGCTACGTCTGGGCCAAGGGACCCGTCGCGGCCTTCGGCCCCGGCGTGCTGGGCCTGACCGACCTGGACATCCGCAATGGCCGCGGCAAGAACGCCGAGGGTTTCACCACCCTGCACGCCATCAAGGGCCGCATCCTGGAAACCGGCCGGGGCGAGCGGCACATGTTCCGCCTGGAAATCCCGGGGGAGACGGAAAGCCGGCTGTACGACCTGGTGCTGGAACCCCACCGCGAGCCGGATGGCAGCATCACCGGCATCGTCGGCCTGGGCCTGGACATCACGGTGGAAACGGCGCGCCGGGGCGCCGTGGCCTTGGCCGAGGCGCAGGCGGTGAAGGCGGAAGCGGAACGGGCGAACCGCGCCAAGTCGCGCTTCCTGGCCGCCGCCAGCCACGACCTGCGCCAGCCCTTCCAGGCCATGCGCCTGTTCCTGCACCTGCTGGAAACCCGTCTGACCGACGATCCCCAGCGCGACCTGGCGACCAAGCTGACGGAGTCGCTGGACGCCACCGAGGATCTGCTGAACGCCCTGGTCCAGATCTCCGCGCTGGAGGCCGCGACCGTCACGCCCACGCCCACGCGCTTCGCCCTGTCCACGGTCATGGAACGGCTGGCGGGTGAGTTCAGGCCCCTGGCCGCCGCCAACGGCGTCAACCTGCGCTACATCCCCACCACCGCCCAGGTCAACAGCGACCCCGTCCTGCTGGACCGTATGGTGCGCAACCTGATCGTCAATGCCGTGCGCCACACCCGCAAGGGCGGCATTCTCATCGGCTGCCGGCGCCGGGGCACGACGGTGCGGTTGCAGGTATGGGACACCGGCTGCGGCATTCCGGCCGACCAATTGCCCTTCATCTTCGATGAGTTCTATCGCGGCGAGACCGTCGCCGGCACGCCGACGGCCCAAGGCGGGCAAGCCAAGCGCGACGCGCAGCATGGCCTGGGCCTGGGCCTGGCCATCGTCAAGAAGACCGCCACCCTGTTGGGCCTGACGGTCACCGTCATCTCCACCCCCAACCGGGGGTCCGGCTTCACCATCACCTTGCCGCTGGCCGAGCCGGTGCGGGCGCCCGCCCCCCGCCCTGTCCTGGTGGCCGAGGCCCGGCCGGCCGCCGCCACGGCGACCGAGCCGGTCAAGGAACCCCCGCCCGGCACTGTCCCCCGCCCGGTGCAGGATCCGGAGGTGAAGGAGCCTGGAACCGTGGAGCCGCCGGTGAAGGAGCCGTCGAAGGACCAGCCGCCCAGCGGCGTGCTGCCCAGTGGCGTGCTGGTCGCCCTGCTGGAGGATGACCCGCTGCAGTTGGTGGCGCTGGAGGCCATGGTGGAGGATTGGGGCTGTGTGCCCCTGGCCGCGTCCACGCCCGAGGCGCTGTTCGAGGGGCTGAACAAGACGGACGCGGTCCCGCGCCTGGTCATTTCGGACAATCGCCTGCCCGGCAACCGGCGCGGCATGGACGTCATCGCCGAGATCCGCAAGCGCTACGGCGGGGATGTCGGCGGCATGCTGGTGACGGGCGACACCGATCCCCAGTTGATGGAGCAAGCCACCGCCGCCGGCGTCGTGGTCGTGCACAAGCCCATCGCCCCGCCCCGCCTGCAGCGCCTGGTGGTGGACGCCCTGCAGAACGGCACCGGGCAGAACGGCACCGGGCAAGACGGCACGGGCGCCGGCCAAGGCCGCGCGCCCGTGGCGCCCCCTTCCGGGGTCAGTCCCGGAAGTTCTCGTATTGCAGCGGCTGCTCGATCTTGAGGCCTTTCACCAGGCGGATGGCGTCCTGAAGGTCGTCGATCTTCTTGCCGGTGACACGCAGCTCGTCACCCTGGATGGCCGCCTGGACCTTCATCTTGCTGTCCTTGATGGCCTTGACGATGGTCTTGGCCAGTTCCTTGTCGATGCCCTGCTTCACCTTGACCTCCTGGCGGCGGGCGTCGCCGGCGGCGCGCTGGTCGTCGCCCCAGTCCAGGCAGCCCACGTCCAGCTTGCGCCGGGTGAGGTGCACCTTCAGCATTTCCTGCATCTGGGACAGCTTGGGCGCGTCATCGGCCACGATGGTGATGACGTCGTCCTTGTGCTCAATGGTGCACTTGGCGCCCTTGAAATCGAAGCGCTGGCCCAGTTCCCGCACCACGCCCGCCACGGCGTTGTCCACCTCGGCTTTGTCGGTCTTGGAAACGATGTCGAAGGACGGCATGGCAGTCAGGCTCCCGCATGAACGATGATGGAACGGCGCCGCAACGGCGGCGCGCCTACCCCGGTTCTAGCACGCCCCTTTGACGGGGCACACCCCCAGGGCGGCGGCGGGGGCATGCGGCGGCCCGGGGTTCGCCTGGCGCTGGCCAGGGCCGTCATCCGCCCGCAACACCTGCCCATGTTTCTCGAGTCTCCCCCCAAGATTTTGTTGCGATACGGCATGGTGCGGGTCAAACATACCGCATGCGGAAAGGTCCGGGCTTTCCGGGCGCCGCCGCATGCATCGCATGGTTGCGCCGCAGAACGGCGCCGCACGCCAAAGCACGATTCTCAAGCAGTTCATTCGGGCGGATTTAGTCTCATGGATCGCAGGGCCATCCTCCGGCTTGCCGTCGGAATACCGTTCCTGGGCGTCGGCGGCCTTGTCCGCCCGGGACAGGCCGAGCATCTGATCAACGTGGCCGCGCGCCCCATCGCGCCGCGCGTGCCCCGGCTGGTGATGATCGACCCCGGCCACGGCGGCAAGGACCCCGGCGCCATCGGCCATGAAGGCACCTATGAGAAGGACGTGACGCTGGACCTGGCCAAGGAACTGGCCCTGCAGCTGCGCAAGACCCAGGGCCTGAACGCCGGCCTGACGCGGGAAGACGATCATTTCCTGGAGTTGGGGGAGCGGGTGGACGTGGCGCGCGAGGCCAAGGCCGACCTGTTCCTGTCCATCCATGCCGACAGCGCCCCCAACGCCAACGCGCGCGGCCTGTCGGCCTACACCCTGTCGGAAAAAGCGTCGGACGCCTTCTCCCAAGCGCTGGCCGACAAGGAAAACTACGCGGACCGCCTGGGCCTGGACCTGAAGCACACCAAGCCGGTGGTGGCCGACATCCTGATGGATCTGGCCACCCGCCGCACCAAGGCGGCGTCCCTGGCGGCGCGCCAGGGCATCGTGCACGGGGCCGGGCGCGACCTGCGCCTGCTGGAAAACCCCATGCGCTCCGCCAACTTCGTGGTGCTGAAGGCGCCGGACATCCCGTCCGTGCTGGTGGAGACCGGATTCCTGTCCAACCGCCAGGACGAGGCGCTGCTGCGCGACCCCGCGCAGCGCAAACGCATCGCCGGCATCCTCGCGCGGGAATTGGCGACGCTGCTCGCCTCCCCCACTTTCGCCTGATTTCCGCTTTAGCCTGCCGCCGAGAATTTCCGAAAAACAGGGACCAGGGCATCGCTCATGACCTCCGCGACCATCACCGGCCAGCGCCGCCCCGTCACCGGCCCCGTCGTTCTGCTGCTGGCGGGCATGGGCGCGCTTCTGGCCGGGTGCCAGTCCCCGGGCCGCGAATCACCGGAGCTGGCGCGCCAGCGGGCGGAAGCGGCCGCCGAGGCGCCGCCTGTGCCCGACGGCCAGATCGATGAGCAGATTCACCGGCTTTGGAAGGAAAAAAGCCCGGAGATGAACAGCCGCCTGAACGTCACGGTCGACCGGGGCGAGGTGCTGCTGACCGGCAACGCCCGCGACCCTGATATGCGGGTGGACGCGGTGCGCCTGGCCTGGCAGGCCGACGGCGTGCGCAAAGTTTTGAATGAAATCAAGATCGCGGACGAAAGCAGCCTGTCCGACAGCGCCACCGACGCCTGGATCAACACCAAGCTGTGGGCGGCCCTGCTGCTGGATGGGCAGGTCAGGTCCAGCAACTACAGCATCGAAACCGTCAACCAGGTGGTCTACATCATGGGCGTCGCCCGTAGTGGGGTGGAGCTTGAGGCCGTGCTGCAGCACGCTCGCGAGCTGCCCCGCGTCCGCCAGGTTGTGAATTATGTCCGTCGTTGAGCGTGTTGCCGTGGGTGCTGTCCGTCCCTTGGGTCGTTTCCTGGCTCCTCCCGTCCTGGCCCTGACGCTGGCCCTGGCCCCCGCGGCGCCGGCCAGTGCCCAGCCCATTCCCGGGCTGGCCGGCAACCAGACGCTGCCCGACGCCCAGGCCATGGCCAACCGCCAGTTCGTCCAGGCGATGGAAGCCATCAAGAGGGCCGACCAGAGCTATGATTTGCAGGAGCAGACCAAGCTGCTGCTGCAGGCGGACAAGCTGCTGTCCAACATCCTGGTGCAAAGCCCGGAAAGCCCGCTGGCGGTGCAGCTGTCCACCAACCAGTTCGTGGGTGACTTCGACTACAACGACTTCAAGTCGCGCATCCGCAGCCTGGCCTGCAACGACGCACAGTCCACGGGCTGCTTCCTCTACCGTATCGAGGGGCTGATCCAGCCGGTGGACTATCCCATCACCGCCCCGCGCTGGGATTGGCTGTCGCTGGCGGTCGCCCACTACCATCTGGGCGACAAGGATCGCACCAAGCAGATCATCGCCCCCTTCATCGCCGCCTTCCGCCGCGCCCCGCCGGTGACGGACACGGGCCGCGACCTGTTCCTGGGCCGCGCCCTGTCGCTGACGGGCGAGGTGGACATGGCCCTGGACATCACCCGGCGCATCAACGACTGCTCCACCCGCATCTACAACCTGACCGACATCAGCCAGGCGCTGATCTGGAAGGGCGACAAGGGCCAGGCGGGCAAGCTGGTGGAAGAGGCGGCGGAATACGCCCAGGCCAACAACTGCGCCTGGGAACTGGGCCTGGTGGCCGAGGGCTTCTACAAGGCCGGCAACGAGGCCCGCGCCCACACCATGTTCCTGAACACGGTGGAAGAGCAGTTCAGCCGCTTCAAGGACCGCAAGGGCAATTGCTGCGCGCCGGAGCTGGCCGTGGCCGCCGGCGACCTGGGCGACCCCAACCTGGCGCTGGGCCTGCTGCGCACCGTGCAGCAGGAAAGCCCGTGGACCATCCCCGCCGTGCTCGGCCGCCTGGGAGCCCGGGGCGAGATGCAGCTGGCCACCACCTACGCCGAGCAGGTGCAGGACACCGACATCAAGGCGGAAACCTTCGTCCAGCTGATGGCCGACGCGCTGAAGACCGGCGACCGCAAGCAGGCGGAGGCCCTGTCCGGCCGCATCGACAAGCTGCTGTCCGCCGGCACCGACCCCAAGCCCTTGATCCTGGCCCAGCGCGCCCGCGCCGACAAACTGCTGTTCAAGGATCAGCGCTGGCGCAACACCTACCTGGCCGGCCTGTCGGCGGCGGAGCGCAGCAACAGCGGCGACACCCAGCGCAAGGATATCGCCGTGCCCATGCTGGCCGCCCTGGTGGAGATCGAGACCGGCACGCCCATGCTGCAGTGATGATAAAGGCCCCGGCTCTCGCACGGGGCCTTTTCATTTCCCACCAGTCGGAAGGGCGCCCCGCTCACGGGGCCGCGCGCCGCGCCTCGTAAGCTCGCAGATGGGTGGCGGCGAGGGTCAGCAGGGGAAGGTCCAAGCCCAGATCGCGGCCCCGGCGCAGCATGTCACCCACAATGTGCTCACCCTCCGTGGGGCCGCCCTTCTCGATGTCGCGCATCATCGAGGCTGACAGGCCGCTGTCCTCCTTGGTCAGGTGATAGCGGGATTCGGCGTCGCGCTCGGCACTGGGCGGATGGCCGGCGGCGGTGGCGACCCGGGTGCATTCATCCAGCAGGCCGGTGATGAAGGCCAGGCCGTCCGGCGCCTTCAGGATGGCGCCGATGGGGGCCCGCATCAGGGTGGTGCTGCCCGCCAGCGTCGCCAAGAAATAGAACTTTTCCCACATGTCGTGGACGATGTCCGGGCTGTTGACCACGGTGATGGGGCACTTGGCATAGGCCTCGGCCAGCGCCGCCGCCAAGGGCGCCTGGACCGGATGGCGGGCGCCGAAGGTCAGACGGTTGAACGCGTGCAGGTGGCGGATGGTGCCATCCGGGTCCATGGTGATGGTCAGGTGGCATAGGCCCCCCATCACCCGCTCCGCCCCGAAGGCGGCGTCCAGCCGGTCCAGGTGGTTCAGGCCGTTCAGCACCGGCAGGATGCGCGTCTCCGGCCCCACGGCCGGGCGTATGGTCTCGATGGCCGCGTCCAGGTCGTATGCCTTGCACGACAGCAGCACGAGGTCGAAGGGCTTGGTCACGCGGGTTACCGCCTGCACCGGGCTGATGATGTTGCCCTGGGGGCTGACCACCACCAGGCCGTTTTCCATCAGCTGGGCATGGCGCTTGGGCCGCACCAGGAAGGTGACGTTCTCCCCCGCCTGCATCAGGTGGCCGCCGTAGAAGCCGCCGGTGGCGCCGGCGCCCAGGACCAGGACACGCATGGTCATCGCTATCATCCCTTCTCGTTCCCCGGCCTTCGCCGGGCCTACTCTCACTCCGCCAGCCAGCCGGCCGCCCTCAGGCGCGGCAGGGCGGTGCGGCTGACCGGCACCACCATTCCGTCGCTGAGGCGCAGCTGCGCCGCCTGGCCGCGCACCGTGGCCTCCGCCACCGCCGCCCGCGCCACCCAGAAGGAGCGGTGGACCTGCATCCCCAACCCCTCCCCCAGTTCGGCGATGGCGTCGCGCAGGCGCATCAGCACGAGGTCCGAGCCGTCATCGGTGTGGATCCGCAGATAGTGATCCTCCGCCTCCAGCGCCAGAAGCCGGGCCTCGCGCAGGCGCGGGCAGGCGCGGGCCAGGAAGGCCGCCGCCAAGTCGGGGGCCAAGTCGGGGGCCGATTCCACCACCTCCGCATCCGGCGGAGACGCGACCCGGCCGGGCTCGGGCGCCGACGCCGTGGCCGGGGGTCCCTCCGGGTCCCGCCGGCCCAGGATGACGGCGAAGACCATGCTGGTGACGATCACCTGCGGCCAGGTGCGCCAGAAGTGCAGGGTACCCCCCTGGGCGCCCCCCTGGCCGCCCCCCTGGGCGCCCAAGGTCACCTTGGCGCACAGGCTGAACAGCAGGATGATCCACAGCGTGGCGGGCAGCGAGGCGATCAGGGCCGACACCCCGCGCCGCTGCCAGGCGGGCCAGGCGGCGGCGATGGGCCAGCGGCGCAAGGCCGCATGGACCGCGCGCGTCATGGCGGCGATGCCCAGGGCCGACGCGCACCAGAAGACCACACGCGACGGGCCGTCCATGGACAGGAAGGTGCCGTAGGGGCCGAACATGGCCAGCACCAGGGACAGCGCCACGACACCACCCCAACTGCGCACCCAGTCGGGCAGGTCGAAGGCGACGATGCCGGCAAGACTGCCCGGTGGCCGCCTTCCAGCGACCCCGGCGTCCGCCCCCTGCTGCACCCCGCGTTCCGCCGCCAAGACCGGCCTCATCCGTTCGCGCTTCGTGAACGGCCTTTACCAGCCACTCACGAAATCCGTCAAGCGGGCCGCGAAGGTGCCGTTGCCGGTGGGCGGCGGCTTGAGCGAAGGCTAGGCCCATCAACCACTTGGCCACGCCGCCCGGCGCAACATCCTGGAGCCCGCCCCGTCATGGAAATCCTCTCCCGCGTCATCAGCCACACCCCCACCTGGATCTTCGCTCTGTTCGCCTTCCTGGTGTTCATGGGGGCGCGGCGCCTGCGGACCACCGTGCAGCAGACCGGCCGCGTCTGGCTGATCCCCGGCGTCTTCATCATCTGGGGCCTGTATGGCCTGGTCACCCGCCCCGGCCCCCTGGGCCCGGTGCTGCTGGAATGGGCCGTGGGCGCCGGCGTCGGGCTGGGCCTAGCCAGCCTGACGACCGTCCGGGTGGAGGTGGACCGCGAGCGTGGCCTGGTGCGCCAGCCGGGCAGTTGGATGCCCCTGGTCCGCAACCTCTTCCTGTTCGGCTCCCACTACGTCCTGAACGTCCTGGCCGCCGCCCGCCCCGACCTGCGCGACACCGCCATCGCCCTGGACATCGGCGTGTCAGGCTTCAGCGTCGGCTACTTCGCCGGCTGGTCCTGGCGCTTCATCCAGAGCTACCGCCACGCCCCCGACATGGTGCTGGCCGCCGCCTGAGCCGACGCCCAAGGAAAAAGCGGCGGGAGGAGGGCCTCCTGCCGCTTTCGGTGTTCGCGGGCGTGAGATGAAACCTTACCCCACGCTTTTTCCCGTGCAACTGGCGTACAGGGTTTCGACCACTTGGCGGCTGACATCGCGGGTGATGAAGACGATGCGGCTGCGGTGGTCGTCGCTGGGCCAGGCGTCCAGCTGCACCGGGGGGTGGAAAAGGTGCTGGACGCCGTGGATGACGATGGGCTGGTCGCTCTCCACCACGTTCAGCACGCCCTTCACCCGCAGCACGTCGGGGCCGCGCAGGCGGGCCAGCGTCTCCAGGAACCCGACCAGCTCATCCCACACCAGGGGCTGGGTGAAGGTCAGGCAGAAGGCGCCGATGGCCTCGTCATGGCGGTTGGGATCATGGTCATGGTCCTCATGCGCGCAATGGCCGTGATCGTGGTCGCAATCGGCATGGTCATGGCCATCGTGATCATGGTCGTGGTGATGGTGATCATGATGGTGCCCATGGTCGTCATAGGCCTCCGCCCGCAGCCAGCGCTGGACGTCCAGGCTCTTGGTCTCCGGATTGTAGAGGCCGGCGTCGAACAGCAGCACGGGCAGCGCCTCGTCCGTCTGGGCGTCCACCACCAGGGCGGCGGGGTTCAGCTGCTTCAGCCGTTCCTTCAGATACTCCACCGCCTCGGGCGTGGCGATGTCGGTCTTGGTCAGCACCAGCCGGTCGGCCACCGCCGCCTGCTTCAGGCTTTCCTCTTGCGCATCCAGTTGCCCCATGCCGTGGACCGCGTCCACGGTGGTCACCACGCCGTCCAGGCGAAAGCGGGCCGCCACCAGCGGATCGGTCATCAGGGTGTGCAGGATGGGCGCCGGGTCGGCCAAACCGGTGGTCTCGATCACCACCCGGTCGAACTCCGGCACCTCATCGCGCAGGCGGCGCAGGTACAGGTCGCGCAGGGTGTCGGCCAGGTCGCTGCGGATGGTGCAGCAGATGCACCCCGAATCCATCAGCACCGTGTTCTCGTCCGCCTTGGCCACCAGCAGGTGGTCCAGCCCGACCTCGCCGAACTCGTTGATGATGACGGCGGTGCGGGCCATGCGCGGGTCGCGGATGATGCGGGACAGCAGCGTGGTCTTGCCGCTGCCCAGGAAACCGGTCAGGACGGAGATGGGCAGGCGGGCGGCTGAAACAGCGGTCACGGCAGGCGTTCCTTGAAGGTCATCGATGGATCAGGCGGCCGTGGTCAGACCGCCACTTGGCAGGCCGGGCAGAGGCCCAGGACCTCCACCGTCTGGCGCACGGCGCGGAACCCCCGGGCGGCGGCGCCGTTGGTGATGGCGTCGGTCACGGCGGGGTCGTTCAATTCGGTGGCGTCGCCGCAGCGCTCGCACACCAGGAACTGGCCGGCATGGCTCTGGCCCGGCTCCGGGCAGCCGACATAGGCGTTCAGCGATTCGATGCGGTGGACCAGGCCCTGTTCCACCAGGAAGTCCAGGGCGCGATAGACGGTCAGCGGCGCCACGCGTTTGCCGTCCACCGCCATCTCTTCCAGGATGGCGTAGGCGCCCCGCGGCTTGTGGCTGGACCACACCAGTTCCAGCACCCGCTCGCGCAGGGTGGTCAGGCGGGCGCCACGCGCCTCGCACAGGCTGTGCGCCCGGGTCAGGGCATCACCGACGCAGGCCTTGTGGTCATGGGCCTTGTGGTCATGACCCTGGGACAAAGTGCCACTGTGAACATGCGGGCTAGGGCTTTGGGTAGCCACCGACATCGTTGCTAGCCTTTCTCGAACTGCCATTTCAGGCGAACCATAGCACGGAAGGAAGGGTGTCCGGTTCTTCCGCGTAAACCAAATCATGTTACCGTTCGTATCGGCCCCGGAGAATATGGCACCCGGCGGGGCCGAAGCCAGGGCACCACCGCATCGAAGGGAAGCGCGATGCCACATGACACCCTTGCTCCGATCGTCTCCAGGCGCGCGTGCCGTGCCTGCGCGGCGTTGGCCCGCGCGGCGCTGATCATCGGCGCCACCTTGATATGGGGCGGCGCGGTGGCCCGCGCCAGCACCGTGACGCCGCCCGAGCGCGAGGACGCCCCGGTCGCGATGCCGTCGACCCCCGGCACGACGGTGGAGCGGTCGCTGGACTTCACCGCCCATTACGGCCGCGACACGCCCCTGGGCCACCATCGCGTCACGGTGGCCAAGGCGGCCAACGGCGACACGGTCGTGGATGTCGATATCCGTTTCGAGGCCAAGCTGCTGATGATCACGGCCTACCGCTATCATCATGTCAGCCATGAGGTGTGGCATGAGGGCCGTCTCGCGGCGCTGGACAGCAGCACCGACGACAACGGCCAGAAGGACTGGGTGAAAGGCCACGCGGTGGAAGACGGGTTCGCGGTCGAAAGCTCGCACGGGGCGGTGACCGCGCCGGCCGACATCATCCCCACCAGCTATTGGAACCCGGCCCTACTGACGGCGTCGCGCCTGCTGGACACCATCCGGGGCGTGGTCATGGACGTGAAGGTGGATCGGGGGGACAGGAGGTGATCCAGGCCGGCGATGGCACCCTGGCCGCCACGCACTACACGCTGGGCTTCGTCACCAACCCGCCCCCCGCCACCAACAGGGTGGACTTCTGGTACGACGACTCCGGACGTTGGCTCAAGCTGGCCTTTCACGCCCGGGGCCATGACGTCGCCTACGTCCTGCAAGGGTCATCCGGCGCCAGCGCCCTGGTCGCCTCCCCCTCCGGCACGGAAACCGGCCTGCCCGCCCCAGAACGGCGGGACTGAAAGCGCTTGCCGGCTCACCCGGCCCGTCGCTAAATGCCGGGCCATGAGCACGGACACCGCCGCCATGGCCCCGCCCCCCGCCCCCGCTTTGCCCACCGTCCGCACCCCGGCGGAGTTGCGCGCCCGCGTCGCCGCCTGGCGCAAGGAGGGGCTGCGCGTCGGCCTGGTCCCCACCATGGGCGCCCTGCACGAAGGGCACCTGACCCTGGTCAAGCGCGCGCGCGACCTGGCGGACCGCGTGGTGGCCAGCGTGTTCGTGAACCCCACCCAATTCGGGCCCAACGAGGACTTCAGCCGCTATCCCCGGGATGAGGCGGGCGACGCCCGCCTGTTGGCCGGCGCCGGCTGCGACCTGCTCTACGCGCCGGGGGTGGAGGCCATCTATCCGCCGGGCTTCACCACGACGGTGGACGTCGGGCCGGTGGCCGTGCCGCTGGAGGGCCACTTCCGCCCCGGCCATTTCCAGGGCGTCGCCACGGTGGTGACCAAGCTGTTGCTGCAGGCCCTGCCCGACGTCGCCTGCTTCGGGCAGAAGGACTATCAGCAGTTGGCCGTCATCCGCCGCCTGACGGCCGACCTGGACATCCCGGTGCGCATCGAGGGCGTGCCCACGGTGCGCGAGGCCGATGGCCTGGCCCTGTCGTCCCGCAACCGCTACCTTTCGGCGGAGGAACGGCGGCAGGCCGTGACCATCAGCCGGGTGCTGAACCGGCTGCGCGACACCTTGGGCGACGGAAGCCAACCTGTGGCCCCCGCCATCGCCCAGGCGACGGAGGCGCTGACGGCCGCCGGCTTTACCCGCATCGACTATGTCGCCGTGGTCGACGCCGCGACGCTTGCGCCGCTGGAGCGGGTGGACCGCCCCGCCCGCGCCCTGGTCGCCGCCTTCCTGGGCCGTACCCGCCTGATCGACAATTTGGCGCTGGGGCCGGATATCCCTTGAGGACCCTTTATGGCGAAAGCCGACTTGTGGAGGTGGTGACCCAGCCCTCGGCGCGCATGCACGCCAGCACGGCGTCGTGGGCGCGGCCCACGTGCCAGTCGGAAATGGGATAGCCCCGGCCCGCGTCCAGGTCCGCCAGGCGCTCGGGGTCGTTGGCCGCGACGCAGGCGCGCAAGGTCTCGGGAAACCGCTGTTCCTTTTCCCGTACCAGGGCCTGTTGTTGCGCCAGCGAGGGGTGGTCACGGGTCAGCAACGCCATGTCCACGTTCCAGCGCCGGTCACCGGTGTAGGCGCAAGCGGCCAGGCACGTTCCCGTGATCACCAAGCCCATCACCACCAGCCGCCGCATCGCCATCCCCTCACATCGCCGCGATATAGCCCATCGCCAGCAGCCACACCGTGGCCAGCAGCAGGGATAGCACGGTCATGGGCACGCCGCAGCGGGCATGGTCGCGGAAGCCAAGGGTCACGCCAACCGCCGCCGCCCGCTCCACCGTGATGATGTTGGCCAGGCTGCCGGGCAGCAGCAGGTTGCCGGCCAGGGTGGAGAACAGGGCCAGGGCGTACAGCGCCCCCTCCGGCGGGTGGGCCCACACCTTCATCAGCAGCACCACCGCCGGCACGTTGCCGATGCTGTTGCTGGCCAGGACGGAGAAGGCGCCCAGGAAGGGCAGCCGGTCCAGCGCCAGGCCCGACGCCGCCAGCTGGTCCACCAGCTGGCCGGGAAGGCCGGTGTCGGCCAGGGCGCCCGTCAGGATGAACAGGCCGGCGAACAGGGCCAGCAGGTGCCAGTCAACCAGGCCCAGCATGTCGCGGCTGGCGAAGCGGCGGCTGACCAGCATGCAGCCGGCGATGCCCAGCACCGCGACGTCGCGGGGAACGGTGTGGTGAAGGCCACCAGCAGGACCACGACGCCGATCAGCCCCTTGGACAGCTGCCAGGCCCGGGGGGCGTCCGGCGGCGTGGGCGGGGACGGGGCCTGCCCGTCCGACAGCCGCCCCCGCCACATCCGCGCCACCACCCAATAGACGATGACCAGCGACAGGAAGGCGGGTACGCCGCAGGCGAACAGGAAGCGCCAGAATCCCAAGTGGCCCAGCTGGCCGATGAGGATGTTCTGCGGGTTGCCGATCACGGTGGCGGCGGACCCGGCATTGGCGGCCCCCGCCAGGGCGATGAGATAGGGCCGCGCGTCCAGCCCCCGCGCCCGCAGGCCGGCGCACAGCAGCGGCGTCATGGCGAAGACCACCACGTCGTTGGCCAGCAGGGCGGACAGGCCGCCCGCCACCGCCACCACGGCGGCCAGCAGCGCCTCCGGCTTCCACGGCACGTTGGCCAGGCGCCAGGCGCACCAGTCGTAGAAGCCCGACAGCGCGAACTGCGCCGACAGGATCATGAGCCCCAGCAGGATGAACAGGGTGGGGAAGTCGATGGCCTTGATGGCCGCCCCTTCCGTCACCGCACCCGCCACCAGCAGAACGATGGCGCCCAGCATGGCGATGCCGGTGCGGTCCACCTTCAGCCGGGGCAGGTGGCCGATGGCCATGCCCAGGTAGACGACGGCGAAGGTGATGAGGATCAGCAGAGTCATGGGGGCCAGCGCTACAGCGCGGGCGCGTGACCGGCAAGCGGGAAATAGGCCTAGGGAATCAGGTGGATGTGGTTAGGCCGCGACCACGGCGCCCTTCTTGGCCACGGCCAAGGCCGCCATGTCCACCTGCATGCCTTCGCGCGCGGCGAAGCACTGCGCCCATTCCTGCTGCGCCTCCGCCTCGATGGCCTTCATGCGAACGTCATCATGGTCGGGATCGTGGTGGAACAGGCACAGGCGGCCGACGCCGGCGGCCCGGGCCAGGCGCACGCCCTCGCGCCAGGTGGAGTGGCCCCAGCCGCGGCGGCCGGCGAATTCCTCATCGGTGTAGGAACAGTCGTATGCCACCAGATCGGCGCCCTCGATCAGGCCCAGGACATTGGCGTCCATGCAATCGGGGTCATGCTCGGTATCGGTAACGTAGCAGAAGCTGCGTCCGTCATAGTCGATGCGATAACCGGTGCCGCCGCCCGGATGGTTCAGGCGGGCGGTGTGGACGGTGATGCCGTCGCCCAGGTCCAAGGTGGCGCCGGGACGGAAATCCTCAAACACCAGCGAGGCGCGCAGCTTCTGCAGCGGCACGGGGAACAGGCAGGAATCCATGGGCTTTTCCATGACGGACTGGATGCAGTGCGCACCCTGGCAATGGCCCGCCATCACCCGCATGGAGAAGTCGGTGTTGTAGCACGGCTCGAAAAACGGGAAGCCGTTGATGTGGTCGATATGGGTGTGGGTCAGCAGCAGCGTGACATCGTTGATGCCCCGGGCGCGCAAGCTCTTGCCCAGCGACCGCAGGCCGGTGCCGGCATCCAGTACGAGCGTCCGGTCGCCCGCCGTCACCTCGATACAGCTGGTGTTGCCACCATACTCAAGATGACTGGCCATCGGACAGGGGACGGTCCCGCGGACACCCCAGAAGGTAACGGTGAAACCCATAAACCAAAGCCCCGAATTCCATCGCGGCCAAGCTAACCCCACCTTGCACGGCGGTCTGTGACGTGTCGCACAGGAAGGGTGGCGCTTGGGCACAAGTGCACAGGGATTGTCAAGTGATGTTCGCCCCGCGAACGCACAACCACACTTTAAGGGGTACCCTTCCCAGCGGGAAAGCCCCCTTGAAATTCAGGCCCCCCTCACCGTTTCACCGCCGGCGGGGCCGCAGGCGATGGTCCAGCCGCTCATCATCCAGGCCGGCCGGCTCTTGATGGATGGTGATTTCCGCGTTGGCGAAGGCGGCGCGCAGGGATGATTCGATCTCATCCGTGATGTCATGCGCCTCGGTCAGCGTCAAATGGCTGTCCAGCTCCAGATGGAACTCGATGTGCTGGCCCAAGCCGGTGGAACGCGTGCGCAGGTCATGCAGGCCGCGCGACGCCGGATGGGCGTTCACCAGGTCGACGACCCGGGTGCGGTCCACGTCCGGCAACTCCCGGTCCATCAGCACGTCCAGCGCCGTGCGCGAGATGCCGACGGCACCCCAGACCAGGAAGGCGGCGATGCCCAGGCCGAACAGGGGGTCCCAGAACGCCTGGCCCGTCCAGCGGCCCAGCAGCAGCGAGACCATGACGGCGGCGTTCAGCAGCATGTCGCCGCTGTAGTGCAGGCTGTCGGCGCCGATGGCCAGCGAGGCCGTGCGGCGGATGACCCAGCGCTGGAACAGCACCAACACGAAGGTCAGGGCGATGGCGGCGGCCATGACCCACAGGCCCACGGCGATGTCGCCCACCGGCCGCGGTTCGAACAGCCGGCCCAGCAATTCGTAGCCCAGGAACATGGCCGAGCCGACGATGAAGGCGGACTGGACGAGCGCCGCCAGCGGCTCCGCCTTGCCATGGCCGAAACGGAAGGCGGAGTCCGGCGGCTTCAGGGCCCGGGCCACGCTGATTAGGGTGATGACGGAGGCCAGCGCGTCCACGCTGCTGTCGATCAGCGAGGACAGGATGCTGACGGAATTGGTGGCGAGATAGGCGCCGAACTTGCCGGCGATGAGGATGGCGGCCACGGTGACGCTGGCATAGGTGGCGCCGCGACGCCACCTTCCGTCGGCATCGCCCTGCCCCGCGCCGGCGGGCGATTCCGGTTGCACCTTGGCCGATATGTTCATGGGTAGAGGCGTTCCGTCGTCCAGCCCTTGTCCTCAGCGTCCCGAGTATAGACCAGGCGGTCGTGCAGGCGGAACTCCCGATCCTGCCAGAACTCGATGCGCACCGGGGTGACCCGGTAGCCGGACCAGTGCGGCGGGCGGGGAATGTCGCCCTCGCCAAAACGCGCCGTCTCCTCCGCCACGCGACGCTCCAGGGTCGCCCGGCTGTCCAGCGGCTGCGACTGCGCCGACGCCCAGGCGCCGATCTGGCTGCCGCGCGGTCGGACGCTGTAATAGTCGTCGGCCTCCCGGGCCGTCACCGGGCTGACCCGGCCGTCCACCCGCACCTGGCGGCGCAGGCTTTTCCAGTGAAAGCACAGGCCGGCGACGGGATGGGCGGCCAGTTCGCGGCCCTTGCGGCTGAGGGTGTTGGTGTAGAAGACGAAGCCGCCGTCATCCAGGCCCTTCAGCAGCACGATGCGTACCGCCGGAATGCCGTCGGCGCCGATGGTGGCCAGCGACATGGCGTTGGGGTCGTTGGGTTCGGTGCGCGCCGCCTCGTCCAGCCAGGACTGGAACAGCGCGTAAGGGTCGGGTGCGACAACAAAATCCATGGTGGTAATCCGTGTCATAGATATGCCGGAATTGCCGCCCACCATACCTCACACTACATCCTTGTCCACGAAGGACGCCGCATGGACGACCCGCACGCCGTCGTGTGATTTTGGGGTTGGGTGATTGCCCCAGGTCATTGGCGACCGCCCCGTTTCGGGGTAGGCGTGGGTATGGTCGGGGATGCGAGACCGGATTGCGCAAAGCCAGGCCGCCAGGAAAGCGCGGCCACAGGAGAGGAAGAAGGACTAAGAATCATGAAGAAAGTCATCATCGCGTTGATGGCGTCCAGCGTCCTGTTGAGCGCGTGCGACACCACCGGGGGCAAGAACCAGACCGTGGGCATGCTGGGCGGTGCGGCCGCCGGCGGCCTGATCGGTTCCCAGTTCGGCCACGGCGGCGGCAAGCTGGCCATGACCGGCCTGGGCGTCCTGCTGGGCGGTCTGGCGGGCAGCTCCATCGGCAAGCGCATGGACGACGCCGACCGCGCCGCCATGGAACGCAACACGCAGATGGCCTACAGCGCCCCCGTGGGCCAGCCCATCGTCTGGAACAACCCCGACAACGGCCACCAGGTCATCGTGACCCCGGTGAAGGACGGCACGCGGCGCGACGGCGCCTACTGCCGCGAATTCCAGCAGACCATCGTGGTCGGCGGGGAGCGGCAGCAGGGCTACGGCACCGCCTGCCGCCAGCCGGACGGCAGCTGGAAGATCGTCAACGACGAGTGATCCTGGTTTCGGCTCCATGAGCCCCTGGACAAACCCCTGGCCGCGCGCCCGCGACCAGGGGTTTGTTCATAGGGGGCCAGATCTGTGGGGACCGAATCCCCGAAATAGCCGGTCCCCGCATGCTTGAAGCCGCGCGCACGTTGCGCATATTGTGGGGGCAGACCGGCAATAGATAGTGCGACCATGCGCGATCCCTACCAAATCCTTGGCGTCGGCCGCAGCGCCAGCGCTGAGGACATCAAGCAGGCGTATCGCCGCCTCGCCAAGCAGTACCACCCCGACCTGAACCCGGGCCGGGCCGATATCGAGCTGAAGTTCAAGGAAGCCAACGGCGCCTACAGCCTGTTGTCGGACCCGGACAAGCGCGCCCGCTATGACCGGGGCGAGATCGACGCGAGCGGCGCCGAGCGGCCGGACCGCTCCTTCCGCCGCGCCTATGCCGGCGCCGGGCGGTCGGGCGACTTCGATTACGAGGACGACCCCTTCGCCGACATCTTCGGCGCCGCCCGCAAGCGCGGCGGCAGCGGTGTCAAGGCCCGGGGCAGCGACGTGGCCTACTCCGTCACCGTGCCGTTCACCGAGGCCTGCCTGGGCGCCAAACGGCGCCTGAGCCTGTCCACCGGCAAGAGCATCGACATCAATATCCCCCCCGGCACGCAGGATCAGCAGAAGTTGCGCCTGAAGGGCCAGGGCCTGGCCGGCTTGGGCGGTGCCGGGGCCGGCGACGCCATCGTCGAGGTGCACGTCACCCCCCACCCCTACTTCGTTCGGCGGGAGGACGACATCCACCTGGATGTGCCCATCACCCTGCAAGAGGCGCTGCTGGGCGCCACCATCAAGGTGCCGACCCTGGATGGCGCCGTGCAGGTCAAGGTGCCCAAGCCCGCCAATTCCGGCACCACCCTGCGCCTGAAAGGCAAGGGTGTCGCCAACCCCGAGCGGGGCACCCAGGGCGACCAGTATGTGAAACTGACCGTCGTCCTGCCCGACCGGCCGGACGCCGAGTTGCAGGCCTTCATCGAGAAGTGGGGCAAGACCCACGACTACGACGTGCGACGCAAGGCGGGCCTCATATGAGGCCGGCGTAGCGCCAATAGAAGCAGCGCAACCCATATGAAAGGGCGGGGGCCTCATGGCACCCGCCCTTTTCATTTCCCCTATCGATCCACCATGGCCATGGCGCGGTCTCCATACCGGGGCCCAGCGACCTGGTAGGTCTCCAGCGCCGCGTCCAGGCGCGCCACGTCGTCCGCCGACAGCTTCAGGGCATCGGCCGCCAGGTTCTCTTCCAGATACGTGCGGCGCTTGGTGCCCGGGATGGGCACGATGTCCGGCCGCTTCTGCAGCAGCCAGGCGAGCGCCACCTGGCCCGCCGTGGCGCCATAGCCCCGGGCGACGTCGCGCACGAAGTCCGCCAGGCGCATGTTGGCGTCGAAATTGCCGCCTTGGAGCCGGGGATCGTTCTTGGAGCGGTAGTCGCTGTCCGGATACTCCTCCGCCCGCTTGGCGATGCCGGTCAGGAAGCCGCGCCCCAGGGGACTGAACGGCACCATGCCGATGTCCAGCTCCGCCAGCAGGGGCAGCACGTCCCGCTCCAGGTTCCGTTCCCACAGGGAATACTCGCTTTGCAGCGCCGTCACCGGCTGCACCGCATGCGCCCGGCGGATGGTGTCGCACCCGGCCTCCGACAGGCCGAAGTACAGCACCTTGCCCTCCTGGATCAGGTCCCGGACGGTGCCGGCCACATCCTCGATGGGCACGGCGGGATCGACGCGGTGCTGGTACAGCAGATCGATGCGGTCGGTGCGCAGGCGCTTCAGCGACGCCTCCACCACCGCGCGGATATGCGCCGGCCGGCTGTCGGTACCACTCAGCGGGCCTTTGCCCTCACCGATGACGAAGCCGAACTTGGTGGCGATCTGCACCTGGTCGCGGCGGCCCTCCAGGGCCCGGCCCAGCAGTTCCTCGTTGGTGTAGGGGCCGTAGACCTCGGCCGTGTCCAGGAAGGTGCAGCCCAGCTCGATGGCGCGGTGCAGGGTGGCGATGGATTCCGCGTCATCCGGGCTGCCGTAGGCGTGGGTCATGCCCATGCAACCCAGGCCCAGCGATGAAACCTCCAGGCCCTGCCGGCCCAGCGCGCGACGTGTCAGCATATCCAACTCCCGTTTGTCTTCTTGGCGGGCCGCCGGTCACCGGCCGGCGTTGCCCCGGAAAAGATCCAGCGTGCGCTTGCGGGCCAGCTGCGCATCCTCGAGGTTCGAGTCCGGCCGGCCGTCGTTGTTGAAGCCGTGGCCGGAGTTCTCATAGATGTGGACCGGCACATCGGGGTGCGCCTTCTGGAGTGTCTCCGCCACCTGGTCGGCCGGGATGTGCTGGTCCTTGCGGCCGAAGTGGCAGATGACCGGGCACAGGGGCGTGAGGTCCACGAGGCCGGTCACGCCGCCGCCGTAATAGCTGGACACCGCCACCAGGCCCTGGACCTGGGCGGCGGCGCGCCAGGCGACGGTGCCGCCATAGCAATAGCCCACCAGGAAGACCGGACCCTTGGCCTTCAGCGCGTCGACGCAGGCCTGGACATCCGCCACCGGGTTCTCCGCGCCGTTGGCCTGGGCGTACTGGCGGCCGACCGCGAAGCCATGCTCGTCATGCCCGGCGACGAAGCCCTTTTCCTGGCGGTCGAACATGGACGGGGCGATGACCTCGAAGCCCAGGGCGGCCCAGCGGGCCACATCCTCCGCCACGTAGGCGTCCAGGCCGAAAATCTCCTGGATGACGATGACGCCCCCCTGGCGCTCGCCCTCGGGCTCGGCATGCAGCGCGGTGAACTCGAACCCGTCGATGGCGGAGCGCAGCGTGATGGTCGTGGCCATGTCGGCCTCCTGTCTGATGGAAGGACGTGTAGGGAATTAGCGCCCCGGGGGCTGGGCCGCCACCCGCATGCGCTCTTCCGCCGCGAGCTGGGCCGGTGCCACCGGCGGCATGCCTGGCGCGGCGTCGGGGGCCAGCAGGTCGGCCAGGGGTGTTTCCATCGCGGCCCCGGCGTCGTGCCGCACCTGCTCGAAAATGCCGTGAACCTTGCGCTGCCAGGGGGCCTGCAGATGCCCCACGGACAGCAGGTCGCCCCACATACCGAAGTCCAGCGCCAGGTACAGGTCGCTGAGGGTGGCGTCGTGCAGGTCGCGGGTGGCGACCCAGGCGCCGTCGGCGGTGCGGATGGTCCAGTTGGCGGCGCAGAGCTGTTCCAGCATGCCGTCCACCGCCACGGCGCCCACCGGCACCCGGGCGATGACGTCGGCACGCTTCAGGGCGTGGCCGTCGCGGGCGGCCAGCATCAGTTCGCGCAGGATGGCCAGGGCCACCACCAGGCGCTGGGCCGGCGACAGGCCGGCGGGCCCCATCTCGGTGATGCGGCCGGAGCGCCATTCCGGCAGGGCCGCCGTCACCTCCGCCCCGAACAGGATCAGGCACCACACCAGGTACAGCCACAACAGCACGGTGGGCAGCACCGACAGCGCGCCGTAGATGGTGGTGTAGGTGTGGACCTGGCCGATGTAGAGGGCGAAGCCGACCTTCGCCACCTCCATGGCGACGCCGGCCACCACGCCGCCCACCATGGCATCCTGCCAGCGCACCGGCCGGGTGGGGATGGCGAGGTAGGTGAGGCCGAAGAAGGCCGTCTCCAGCAGGCCGGGCAGCACGCGGCGCACCAGTTCCACCACCACCGACCCCTCGGCACCCAGGTAGGAGACGGCGACCGACGACAGCGACAAACTGACGCCCAGCAGCAGGGGCGCCATGGTCAGCACCGCCCAGAAGGACAGCACCCGCACCAGCACCGAGTGCCGCTCGCGGCTGCGCCAGATGGCGTTGTACGCCCCCTCGATGGAGAAGAAGAGCAGGATGGACGTGACCGCCAGGCCCAGCACGCCCACGCCCGTCATGGTGCCGGCGTTGCTGACGAACTCATGCAGGCGGTCGTTCAGGTTCTCCCCCACCTGGGGCACCAGGTTTTCCAGCAGCAGCATCTCCGCCTCGGCCCGCAGCTTCTGGAAGGCCGGGAAGGCCTGGAAAATGGCGAAGCCCACGGTGAACAGCGGCACCACCGCCAGCAGGCTGGTGTAGGTGAGCGAGCCCACCGCCTGCAGGCAATTGTCGCGGTAGAAGCGGCGCACGGCGTAGCTGGTGACCCCGATGAAGGCCAGGACGACGTGCCGCACCGACTGTGGCAGGCGGTCGGTCAGCCGGGCCCAGGCCGTGGATTGGGTTCGCATGTCAGTCATGGGGGCCAGCCCCCACCCAGCCTTCGAAACGTGGAACTGCCAAGGGAAGACCTTTCGCGCGTGTATTCTAGCTGTGCGCAGATATAGGGCGCCCAGCCTTTGACCGCAAAACCGCTTCGTGTAGGATGCGCGCCTAATTTTCCGGAGAGAGACGGATGACCATTTCCACGGCAACCCCCGCCCCTGGGCCCGCCACTGGGACCCTGATGGCCGGCAAGCGCGGCCTGATCATGGGCGTTGCCAATGACCGGTCCATCGCCTGGGGCATCGCCAAGGCGGTCGCCGCCCAGGGGGCCGAGCTGGCCTTCACCTACATGGGCGACGCGCTGGCCAAGCGGGTGAAGCCCCTGGCCGAGCAATTGGGCGTCCCCCACGTCCTGCCCTGCGACGTCACCGACGAAGCCAGCATGGACGCGGTGTTCGCGACCCTGAAGGAACAGTGGGGTACCCTGGACTTCGTGGTGCATGCGATCGGCTTTTCCGACAAGAACGAGCTGGACGGCCTGTACCTGAACACCTCCCGGTCTAACTTCGCGTTGACCATGGATGTTTCCTGCTACTCGTTCACCGCCATCGCCCAGCGGGCGGTGCCGATGATGACCAACGGCGGCAGCCTGCTGACCCTCAGCTATTATGGCGCCGAACGGGTGATGCCGCATTACAATGTGATGGGTGTCGCCAAGGCGGCGCTGGAGGCCAGCGTGCGCTACCTGGCGGCCGACCTGGGCCCCCAGGGCATCCGCGTCAACGCCATCTCCGCCGGTCCCATCAAGACCCTGGCGGCCAGCGGCATCGGCGACTTCCGCGCCATCCTGAAGTGGAACGAGCTGAACGCGCCCCTGAAGCGCAACGTCACCATCGGCGAGGTCGGCAACTCCGCCCTTTACCTGCTGAGCGACCTGGGCAGCGGCGTCACCGGCGAAGTCCACCACGTCGACAGCGGCTACCACACGGTTGGCATGCTGGCGGTGGACAGCGCCGCCGAGACCTCGGCCCTGCTGCAGAGCCTGGTCAAGTCGGAAGGGTAAACGGTCATGGCCGGTAACGGCATCGGAACCCAGTTCCGCTTCACCACCTTCGGCGAAAGCCATGGGGTGGCGCTGGGCTGCGTGGTGGACGGCGTCCCGCCCCTGATGGACCTGGACGAGGCTTGGGTCCAGGCCTTCCTGGACCGGCGCCGGCCGGGGCAGTCGCGCTTCACCACCCAGCGGCGCGAACCGGACACGGTGCGCATCCTGTCCGGCGTGTTCGAGGGCAAGACCTCGGGCACGCCTGTCTGCCTGATGATCGAGAACGAGGACCAGCGGTCCAAGGACTACGGCGACATCAAGGACAAGTTCCGGCCGGGCCATGCCGACTACACCTACTGGGAACGCTACGGCATCCGCGACTATCGCGGCGGCGGTCGCTCCTCCGCGCGCGAGACGGCGGCCCGCGTGGCCGCCGGCGCCGTCGCCCGCCGGGTGCTGGAGGCGGTACCGGGCGGCGTGACCATCCGCGGCGCCCTGGTGCAGGTGGGGCCGCACAAGGTGGACCGCGCGCGTTGGGACTGGAACCAGGTGGACCAGAACCCGCTGTTCTGCCCCGACGCCGTGGCGGCCGAGGAATGGGCCACCTACCTGGACGGCATCCGCAAAAATGGTTCCTCCGTGGGCGCGGTGGTCGAGGTGGTGGCGTCCGGCGTGCCGGCCGGCCTGGGGGAACCCATCTACGACAAGCTGGACAGCGACCTGGCCCGGGCCATGATGACCATCAACGCGGTCAAGGGCGTGGAGATCGGCGCCGGCTTCGCCGCGGCCGAGCTGACGGGCGAGGAAAACGCCGACGAGATGCGGGCGGGTCCGGACGGCAAGCCCGCCTTCCTGTCCAACAACGCCGGCGGCATCCTGGGCGGCCTGTCCACGGGGCAGGACGTGGTCGTCCGCTTCGCCGTGAAGCCCACCAGCAGCATCCTCACCCCCCGCCGCACCCTGGACGTGCATGGGAATGAGACGGACATCCTGACCAAGGGCCGCCACGATCCCTGCGTCGGCATCCGCGCCGTGCCGGTGGGGGAGGCCATGATGGCCTGCGTGCTGGCCGACCATTGGCTACGGCTGCGGGCTTATCGCTAGATTCCCTCGATCGGCGGACGCGGGCGCGTCCCAAGGACGTTTACTGAATTGGCAACGGCCCCGCCTGGACGACAGGCGGGGCCGTTTCGCTTTGGGGCGGACCTTCGCGGGCTTACTTGCCGGCGATGGTGATGGTCAGGGTGTCACTGTAGCTGCCGGCGATCGCCTGGGCATTGGCCGGGACCGTCACGGCGACGGTGGCGGTCTTGCCGAACTGGGCGCTGGAGCGGGTGACGTTCACGGTGCCGGTGCCGGACTGGCCATCATAGATGGTGGTGTAGCTGACGGGCGGGACGGTCGGGCTAGTGCCGCGCAGGCTGCCGCCGTTGGTCGAGGCCACGGTGATGGTGTAGCCAGCGCCGTCATTGCAGGTCTCGACCACGCTGCCGACGGTGACGTTGTTGGAACCAGCCAGGATGTTTAGCTGGGTCTGGGCGTCGGTCACCGCCACGGTGCAGGTCTGGGCCACGGTGCCGCTCAGCTTGATGCTGCCCGAGGTGTCGGCCAGGGCGGGGGCGGCGAACAGGACGGCGGCGATGGCGGCGGCAGCGGCGAAGCGGATCATGACGAAGGTTCCTATCGGTTCGGCTGGGCTTGTTGCCCGTTTGCTTGGTGCTTTCGTTATAAGCAATTCGAATGCCAAGCTTTTCCGAAACACTGGGGGCATTTCATTAACGCGTTGATATTGTTTTGATATATTGGATTAATCCCAACGGGACCTTTGGTCCGCGACAGCGATTCATTGCGATCTGCAATGTTCTTTTTCCCGAATTCCCAACAGAATCAATGCATTAGTATTCGCAATACGCCAGTGTGCGGAGACGAAAAGGGCGCCCCGGCGTGGGGCGCCCTCTCCCGAACTGAGGGACCGTCGCGGCTTACTTGCCGGCGATGGTGATGGTCAGGGTGTCGGCGTAGCTGCCGGCGATCGCCTGGGCGTTGGCCGGGACCGTGACGGAGACGTTGGAGGTCTTGTTGAACTGGGCGCTGGCGCGGGTGACCGCGAAGCTGGCGCCGGAGCCGCTGGTGCCATCGTAGCTGGTGGTGTAGCTGATGGCCTGGGCGCCGGTGGCCGAGGACTTCAGCGTGCCGTTGTTGGAAGAGGCGACGGTGATGGTGTAGCCGGCGCCGTCGTTGCAGTTCTCAACCACGCTGCCGACCGCGACGTTGCTGGAGCCGGCCAGGATGTTCAGGGTGGCGCCGGCATCGGTGACGGCGACGGTGCAGGTCTGGGCGACGGAGCTGTTCAGCTGGATGGTGCCCGAGGCGCCGGCGGCGGCGAAGGCGGGGGCGGCGGCCAGGGAAGCGGCGGCGATCAGGGCGGCGGCGAAACGGATCATGGCGTGGGTTCCTATCGGTTCGGCGGGCGGCTTCAGCGGCCCGGTTGGTTCATGCCTGGTTATAAGCACCCGCCGTGCCACGGCCGGGGCCGAACCGCGTGCCAATCATCAAAACCCAGCAATTCCGGCCCTTTAAGGCAATTCTCCCCCCTTAGCGGTATTTACGCCCTTGGTCGTAAGCCTTGCGAGGTACGCCTTATTGACGCATCCCGCATCGCGCCCTTGGGATAGGGTCGTCCGCAATCATTGCATCATTATTTGCAAAATGCGTTAGGCGAGCCGCAGGGCGGCGGCGGCCGTGGCGCCGGGCCGGCCGTCACCCACCACGCGGCCATCCAGCGCCACCACCGGCCGCACCATGAGGCTGGAGGTGAGGAACACCTCCGTCGCGCGCGACAGATCGGCCGGCGCCAGGGCCCGCTCCTCCCCCCAAGGGCGGCGAGAACCGCCGCGCGCCGGGTCCCGGGAAGGGCGCCGGACGGCAGCGGCGGGGTCACCAGGGCGCCATCCACCACGGCGAACAGCGTGGCGGCCGTGGCGCAGGCCACCTGCCCGGCGGTGTTGAGCAGCACGGCGTCGTCCGCGCCGCGGGCCGACGCCTCATTACGCGCCAGGATTTGGTCCAGGTAGTTCAGGCATTTGACGCCGCTGAGGGGCGAATGCTCATTGCGGCGGGTGACGGTGGCGGTCACCACCCGGGCCGGCGGCAGCGGCGGGCCGGGGGGTGCCGCCGTCACCAGCAGGGTGGGCACCGGCGCGGCCGGGCGCGGCAGGCCACGGGCGCCCGGCCCTGCGCTGACCGTCAGCCGCAGCGAGCCGTCCTTGAGGTCGTTGGCGACGGCCGTGTCGGCCAGCGCGGCCGCCAGGACGGCCGGCGGCGGCAGGGGCAGGCCCAGGACGGTAGCCCCCTGGAACAAACGGCCCAGATGGGCGTCCAGCCGCACCACGACCCCATCCCGCCAGCGCAGGGTCTCAAACAACCCGTCACCCAGCAGGAAGCCCCGGTCGGCCACACCGATGCCGGCGGATGCCGCCGGCAGCAAGGTACCATTCAGCCAGACCAGGCCCGTCATGCCGCCTCGCTTCCCGGTGCTGCCCTGCCCGTCGCTTCAGGCGGTTCCAGGGACGGCCCCAGCGGTGGCCATGCCATGGCCGGATCCAGCGCCGTCAGCAGGGCGCGCGCCTTGACCAGGCTCTCCTCATATTCCGCCGCCGGGTCGCTGTCGGCGACGATGCCGCCGCCGGCCTGCACAACCACCTGCCCCTCCGCCATGGCCAGAGTGCGGATGATGATGCTGCTGTCCATGGCGCCATCCCACCCCAGCCACAGGACGGATCCGCAATAGGGCCCGCGCCGCGCCGGCTCCAGCTCATGAATGATCTCCATGGCGCGGATCTTGGGCGCCCCGGTGATGGAGCCACCGGGGAAGGTGGCGCGCAGCAGATCGACGGCGCCGAAGCCGGGCGCCAGCCGCGCCGTCACGACGCTGACCAGGTGGTGCACGGTGCGATAGCTTTCCAGCCCGCACAACGTGGGCACGGTGACGGAGCCGACCACCGCCGCCCGGGACAGGTCGTTGCGCATCAAATCGACGATCATCAGGTTTTCCGCCCGGTCCTTGGGCGAGGCCAGCAGTTCCGCCGCCAGCGCGGCGTCCCGGGCGGGATCGGGATCGCGCGGTCGCGTGCCCTTAATGGGCCGCGTCTCCACCCGCCCCTCCGCGTCAACCGCCAGGAAGCGTTCGGGCGACATGGACACCACGGCGCGGGCGTCCCCCCTTTTGGGCCCAGATCCAGCAGGGCGGAAAAGGGGGCCGCGGCGCGGGCGCGCAGGCGGAGGTAGAGGTCCAGCGGCGCCACGCCCGCCGCCAGCGTGCCCAGGAAGCGCTGGGTGATGTTGGCCTGGTAAATGTCGCCGGCGGCGATGTAGTCCACCGTGCGGGCCACGGCCGCCTCATGGCTTTCCCGGCTCCAGCCCGCACGCCAGCCGGGGGCGGCCAGCCACGGCCCCTCCCCCGCCGCCACGGGGGCGGCCGGTGCCGCCAGCAGGTCCCGCCATTCCCTAACCCGCTCTGGCGCGTCCGGCCCGGCCAAGCACAGGACCCAGGCGCGGCCGGCGGCGTGGTCGATGGCGACGATGCGATCATAGAAGCCCACGGCCATGTCCGGCAGGGCCACGCCCTCGGCCCGGGGGGCCGGCAGCGCCTCCAGCTGGCCGCCCAGCTCATAGCCCAGGAAGCCCACCGCCCCGCCCCGGAAGGGCGGCAGGTCGGCAGGCGGCGGCGCGTTTCCCAGCCGGTCGCGGCCGGCCTGCAGCAGGGCGGCCAGCGTGCCCAAGGCATCCGCCCCGGCCGGCTGGCCATCCACGGTGACGATGCCGTGCGCGCACTCGACCCAGGCGTGGGGATCGGCGCCGACATAACTGTAGCGGGCGCGCGTGACGTCGGCGGCACCGCCGTCGAGCAGGAAGGGGCGCGGCAAGTGCGCCAGCCGGGCGTAGACCGCCACCGGGTCGGACAGCGGGATTTCCAGCGCGACGATACCGCCGGGCGATGTCGGGTGGGGGGCGGGTTGGGGGGACATCATGAGCGCGGACCTTACCCCGCCCTCCCCCGCTTCGCCAACACCGGCATCGGCCGAAAGGCCGACGGGACGGGCATAGACATGAAGGCACAGAAGGGCATGGGTCCGCCTAAGCGGCCCCACCGCCCGGCCGCCTTGGCAAGCCTCACGCGCTGTGGTGGTATGGCAGCCGGATTTTACGGCTTCCAGGAACCGCGTTCATGCGTTTCATCGTCCGATTGTTCGCCCTCATCGGCCTGTTCGGGGTCCTGCTGACGGCGGGATTGATCCTGTTGGCCATCAAGGCGAAGGACAAGCAGCCCACCCTGCCCCAGTCCGTGGTGCTGGAGTTCAACTTCGAGCGCCCGTTGGCGGAGGCGCCGGGCGAGGATGGCTGGTCCAGCCTTCTCAACAGCCGTCGCGGCAGCGTGCGCGAGGTGATCGACGCGCTGGAACAGGCGGGCCGGGACCCCAAGGTCAAGGGCCTGGTGGCCAAGGTCGGCAACGCCAGCCAGGGCATCGGCACCACGCAGGAACTGCGCGACGCCATCGCCCGCTTCCGCGCCACCGGCCGCTTCGCCTACATCCATGCCGAAAGCTACGGCGACGCCGGCAGCGGCATGACCCCCTATTACCTCGCCAGCGCCTTCGACCAGGTGTGGCTGCAGCCGGTGGGCACGGTGGGCATCACCGGTATCGCCGTCACCCAGACCTTCTTCCGGGGCGCCCTGGACTCCATCGGGGTGCAGCCCCAGATCTCCAAGCGTGCCGACTACAAGACGGCGGCGGAGATGTTCGCCGAGAAGCAGGCCACCCCCGCCAACCGCGAGATGACGGAAAGCCTGGCCGGCGACATCTACGACCAGATGGTGCTGGGCATCGCCGACGGCCGCCACCTGAACCCCGACGCGGTGAAGGCCGCCATCGACCACGCCCCCCTGCTGGACAGCGAGGCGCTGGCGTCCAAGCTGGTGGACAAGCTGGGCTATTTCGATGAGGTCGAGACCGCCGCCAAGGAACGGGCGGGCGGCAAGGCGGCGGGCGCCGACACGGTGGACCTGCTGACCTACGGCAAGATCGCCGGCAGCGCCTTCAATCAAGGCGCCACCGTCGCCCTGATCGTGGGCGAGGGCGAGATCGTGCGCGGCGGCAAGAACGGCGGCGCCTTCAACGACGAGGCGTCGTTCGCCGCCAACCGCATCGCCGACGCCTTCGACACCGCCATCGAGCAGCCCAACGTCAAGGCCATCCTGTTCCGGGTGAACAGCCCGGGCGGCAGCCCCGTGGGCTCCGAAACCGTGCGCCACGCCGTGGACCGGGCGCGCAAGGCCGGCAAGCCCGTCGTCATCTCCATGGGCGACGTGGCGGGGTCCGGCGGCTATTGGGTCGCCATGGACGCCGACCGCATCGTGGCCCTGCCGGGCACCCTGACCGGGTCCATCGGCGTGCTGGGCGGCAAGTTCGTGGCCAAGGGCCTGGCCGACAAGCTGGGCGTGGGCGTGGACCAGGTGACGCGCGGCGCCAACGCCACGATATGGAGCCCGGCCAGCCCCTACACCGACAGCGAGGCCGCCCGCCAGGACGCCATGCTGGACGCCATCTACGCCCAGTTCACGGAGGGCGTGGCCAAGGGCCGCAAGCTGGAGATCGAGAAGGTCCGGGAACTGGCCAAGGGCCGCGTCTACACCGGCCGCCAGGCCAAGGACCTGGGCCTGGTGGATGCCCTGGGCGGCTACGACATCGCCCTGCAGCAGGTGCGGCAGGTGGCGGGCATCCCCGGCAACGCCGATTTGCACATCGTGCAGTTCCCCCGGCCCAAGAGCGGGTACGAAATGGTGCTGGACCTGTTCAACGGCAAGGCGGCGGCGGAGATGGCCAGTGTCGCCCAGGCGCGCGGGGCGGAGAAGGTGCTGGCCGATTACGGCCCCCTGCTGGACATGGTGCAGCCCATGGTCCGCGCCGCCAAGCGGCAGGAACAGGTGCTGATGATGCCGGACCTCAGCGTCAACGGCGACCTCAGCATAAACGGCGCCGCCCGCTGACCCTGACGCAAGACGACCCCCGGCCAGGGCGACCCGGCCGGGGGTTTTCTTTTGGATTGACGGGGCCCCGCTCTGGCAGATGCGACAAATCGTCCCTATCTGACAAACTCACAACGAACAGGCCCCATTGATGGACTTCCTTGCCGATCCCGGCATCTGGCTCGGGCTTTTGACCCTGGTCTCCCTCGAGGTCGTCCTCGGCATCGACAATCTGGTCTTCATCGCCATCGTCGCCGACAAGCTGCCGGCGGAGCAGCGCAACCGCGTGCGGCTGGTGGGGCTGTCGCTGGCGCTGATCATGCGCCTGCTGCTGCTGTTCTCCATCTCCTGGATCGTGACGCTGACCCAGCCGCTGTTCAGCGTGGCCGGCTTCGCCCTGTCGGGACGCGACCTGATCCTGGTGCTGGGCGGCGCCTTCCTGCTGGCCAAGGGCACCATGGAGCTGCATGAGCGGCTGGAAGGGGGTACTGGGCACCAGGCCCCCAAGTCCAGCGCCGCCGCCAACGCCTTCTGGCGGTCGGTGGTGCAAATCGTGCTGCTGGACGCGGTGTTCTCGCTGGACAGCGTCATCACCGCGGTGGGCATGGTGGATGAACTGCCCATCATGGTGGCCGCCGTCTGCATCGCCATGGCCGTCATGCTGGTGGCGTCCAAGCCGCTGATGGCCTTCATCTCCCGCCACCCCACGGTCATCATCCTGGGCCTGGGCTTCCTGCTGATGATCGGCTTCAGCCTGGTGGCGGAGGGCCTGGGCTTGCACATCCCCAAGGGCTATCTCTACGCGGCCATCGGCTTCTCCATCCTGATCGAGGCGGCCAACCAGTTGGGCCGGCGCAAGCGGGCCTTCCCCGACGCCGCCGGACGCGAGGCCCTGCTGCGGGGCTTGCGCGACACACCCGATGGAAGCGTGACGGTCACGGATGCCCAGGGCCAGGTGCGGGTCACCGCCTCAACGGCCGACGCGCTGGCGCTTCTCGATCCGCGCTGAGCGCGCCCCGGCGGCGCGCCCATTGGCGGCGCGTCAGTCGCGCCGGGCGCCGATCAGGAATTCCTTGTTGCCCTCCGGCCCCAGGATGGGGCTGGGGTCCACACCCAGGACGGTCCAGCCGGCGCGGGCGGACAGCCAGGCGACCACGGCGTCGCAGACCTCCTGGTGCAGTTCGGGTTCCCGCACCACGCCACCCTTGCCCACGCGACCCTTGCCCACCTCGAACTGCGGCTTGATCAGGGCCACCAGCCGGCCGCCGGGCCGCACCAGGTCCAAGGCCGCCGGCAGCACGGTGGCGAGGCCGATGAAGCTGGCGTCGCACACCACCATGCCGATGGGGTCGGGAATCTCCTTCGCGGTCAGATGCCGGGCATTGGTCTTTTCCATCACCACCACGCGCGGGTCGGTGCGCAGCTTCCACGCCAGCTGGCCGTGCCCGACATCCACGGCATAGACCTTGGCCGCCCCCCGCGTCAGCAGCACGTCGGTGAAGCCGCCGGTGCTGGCGCCCACGTCGATGGCGGTCACGCCCGTCGGATCGAATCCGAAATGATCCAGGCCATGCACCAGTTTCAGCCCGCCCCGCGATACCCAGGGATGGTCCTGGCCCTTCAGGGTCAGCGGCTTGTCGGCTGGAATGGTCTGGCCCGGCTTGTCGATGCGCAAGGTGTCGGCATAGACCAGGCCGGCCAGCACCAGGGCCTGGGCCCGGGCGCGGCTTTCCACCAGCCCCCGTTCCACCAGGGCCTGGTCCACACGGATCTTTCCAGGTTTTGGGCCGGACTTCTGGGCCTTCCGCGGGCTGTCTTCCGGCATCAGGCGTTGGGCGTCCGCGCCGCCGCTTGGTTCCCCAGCGCCTTGAGCACGGTGTCGACGATGCCGTTGGCGTTGAGGCCGGCCTCGTCATACTGCTTGGCCGGGTTGTCGTGTTCCTGATAGCGGTCGGGCAGCACCATGGGACGGATCTTCAGGCCGCTGTCGAACAGGCCCTCCTCCGCCAGGAACTGCATGACCTGCGCGCCGAAGCCGCCCACCGAGCCTTCCTCGATGGTGATCAGCACCTCGTGCTCAACCGCCAGCCGGCGCACCAGTTCCTTGTCGATCGGCTTGGCAAAGCGCGCGTCCGCCACCGTCGTCGACAGGCCCCGCGCCGCCAGGTCCTCCGCCGCCTTGCACGCCTCTCCCAGGCGGGTGCCCAGGCTGAGGATGGCCACCGTGTTGCCCTCACGCACGATACGGCCCTTGCCGATGGGCAGCACCGCGCCCTTCTCCGGCATCTCCACGCCCACGCCCTCGCCGCGCGGATAGCGCAGCGCGATGGGGCCGGCGTCATAGGCCACGCTGGTCGCCACCATGTGCACCAGCTCCGCCTCGTCCGCCGCCGCCATCACCACCATGTTGGGCAGGCAGCACAGGTAGGCCAGGTCGAACGCGCCCGCGTGCGTGGCGCCGTCCGCCCCCACCAGGCCCGCCCGGTCCATGGCGAAGCGCACCGGCAGATTCTGGATCGACACGTCGTGCACCAGCTGGTCGTAGCCGCGCTGCAGGAAGGTCGAGTAGATGGCCACGAAGGGCTTGTACCCCTCCGTCGCCATGCCCGCCGCGAACGTCACCGCGTGCTGCTCGGCGATGCCCACGTCGAAGGTGCGCGTGGGGAAGGCCTGGCCGAACAGGTCCAGCCCCGTACCCGACGGCATCGCCGCCGTGATCGCCACCACCTTGTCGTCGGCCTTGGCCTCCTTCATCAGGGCCTCGGCGAAAACCCGCGTGTAGGTCGGCGCGTTCGCCTTGGCCTTGGCCTGGGCGCCCGTCACCACGTCGAAGCGGCCCACCGCGTGCAGCTTGTCGGCCGAGGCCTCCGCCGGGGCGTAACCCTTGCCCTTCTGCGTCACCGCGTGGATCAGCACCGGACGGCCGTTCGGCTCATCCCGGATGTTCTCCAGGATGGGCACCAGCTGGTCCAGGTCGTGCCCGTCGATGGGGCCGACGTAGTAGAAGCCCAGCTCCTCGAACAGCGTCCCGCCCATGACCATGCCGCGGGCGTATTCCTCAACCCGACGCGCCGCGTTCTGCAGCGGCCGGGGCAGGTGTTCCGCCACCTGCCGGCCGATGTCCCGCAGGTGCCGGTACTGGCTGCTGCTGACGAGCTTGGCCAGGTAGCCCGACACCGCACCCACAGGCGGGGCGATCGACATGTCGTTGTCGTTCAGGATCACCACCAGGCGCGAGCCCAGGGCGCCCGCGTTGTTCATCGCCTCGTACGCCATGCCGGCGGAGATCGACCCGTCGCCGATCACGGCGATGACGTGGTTGTTCCCGCCCGCCAGGTCGCGCGCCACCGCCATGCCCAGGCCCGCCGAGATGGAGGTGGAGCTGTGCGCGGCGCCAAACGGGTCGTATTCGCTCTCCGACCGGCGGGTGAAGCCCGACAGGCCCCCGCCCGCGCGCAGGGTGCGGATGCGGTCGCGCCGCCCGGTCAGGATCTTGTGCGGATAGGCCTGGTGACCCACGTCCCAGATGATGCGGTCCGCCGGCGTGTCGAACACGTAGTGCAGCGCCACCGTCAATTCCACCACACCCAGGCCGGCACCCAGATGCCCGCCCGTCACCGACACCGCGTCGATGGTCTCGGACCGCAGCTCGTCCGCCACCTGCCGCAGCTGCTCAGGACGCAGCGCGCGCAGGCGCTCAGGCGTCGGACACTGGTCCAACAACGGGGTCTTCGTCGCCATTCATCGGCTCCCAATCAAACTTTCTTCTTAAGACCGCCGATCCACAACGAAGCGCGCCACCGCCTGCAACATCGACGCCCGGCCCTCGAAAATCTCCAGATGCCGCGTGGCTTGGTCGGCCAGCCGGCCGGCCTGGTCGCGGGCCCGATCCAGCCCCAGGATGGACACGAAGGTCGCCTTGCCCGCCGGCTTGTCGCGGCCCACGGACTTGCCGGTCTCAGCCTCCGTCCCTTCCACGTCCAACAGGTCGTCGGCGATCTGGAAGGCCAGTCCCAGGTCGTGGGCGTAGGCCTGCAGGGCATGGAACTGCGGCGGCGAGGCCCGGCCCAGGATGGCGCCGGCCGTGGCGGAGAAGGCGATCAGCTCGCCCGTCTTCATCCGCTGCAGCCGGGTGATGGCGCCGATGTCCAGGGCCTGGCTTTCGGCGATCAGGTCCAGCATCTGGCCGCCGACCATGCCGCGCGGTCCGGACGCCTTGGCCAGGGCCGAGACCAGGGCGCAGCGCACCCGGGGATCCTCGTGCGTCTCGGGATCGGTCATGACCTCGAACGCGGCGGTCAGCAGGGCGTCGCCCGCCAGGATGGCCGTGGCCTCGTCGAACTGGCGGTGCACCGTGGGCCGGCCGCGCCGCAGGCTGGCGTCGTCCATGGCCGGCAGGTCGTCATGGATCAGGGAATAGCAGTGGACGAATTCGACCGCCGCCGCCACGCGCAGGGCGCAGGCCGGGCTGACTCCGAACAGGCGGGCGCTTTCCATGACCAGGAAGGGCCGCAGCCGCTTGCCCCCGCCCAGGCAGCCATAGCGCATGGCCTCGTACAGCTTGGCCTCCGCCATGCTGCTGCGGGGCAGCAGGATATCGATGGCGGTTTCCACCTGTTCGACGGTGTCCGCCATGGCGGCGGTAAGGGTTTTGGGCAGGCTGGGCATCAGGGCACACTCGGGCGAAAGGGTACGGGCTTAATCGATGCGGGCCGGTTCCGTGCCCACCGTTCCGTCACCGCCCAGGGTGATGCGGTCGACCTTTTCCTGGGCCTCCCGCAGCTTCCCCTCGCAATGGCGCTTCAGCAGGGTGCCGCGTTCATAAAAACCGATGGCGTCGTCCAGCTTGGCCTTGCCGTCCTCCAACTGGCGCACGATACGCTCCAGCTCACCCAAGGCGTCCTCGAAACTCATGGCCTTGATATCGGCCGGCAGGGTCAGTTCAGTCATAGGGTGTCCACATCAACGCTTGGAACGGCAAAACGGCAACGGCGCCAGTGGCGCCGTAAATCACAGGCAGGCGACTGTAGGACCGGGCGGCACCCCGCCGCAAGCATCCTGGCCGGGAGGCTGTCCTATCACGGGTGGGGACGTGGCGTCCCGCCCCCTCAAACCTCCATCAGCGTGCCCACATGGGCGGCCACGCAGGACGCCAGCGCCGTCGGATCATAGCCCCCTTCCAGCGAGGAGACCAAGCGGCCCCGGCAATGACGGTCGGCGATGGCCGCAATCTCGGCCGTCGCCCAGGCGAAATCATCCTCGACCAAGGCGAGGTCGGCCAGCGGGTCGGCCCGGTGGGCGTCGAAACCAGCGGAAATAAAGATAAGTTCCGGGGCGAAGGCGTCCAGGGCCGGCAACAGCCGCGACGTCATCCCGGCGCGGAATTCCTCGCCAGTGGAACCCGCACGCAACAGTACGTTCACCACCGTGCCGTAATCCCCCCGGTCGCCCAGGGCCCCGGTGCCGGGGTAGAGCGGCCATTCATGGGTGGAGCCGTAGAACAGGTCGGGGTCATGTTCCGCCAGGGTCTGGCTGCCGTTACCGTGGTGCACGTCGAAATCGACGATGGCGACGCGGCGCAGGCCGTGGGCGAAGCGCGCATGCTCCGCCCCGATGCCGACGTTGTTGAACAGGCAGAACCCCATGGACTGCCCCGGCTCCGCATGGTGCCCGGGCGGACGGATGGCGCAGAAGGCGTTGCGCACCTCGCCCGCCATCACGGCGTCCACGGCGGCGCAGACGGCCCCGGCCGCATGCAGCGCCGCCTCGAACGAACCGGGGGACAGCACGGTGTCGCCGTCCAGCGACACGATGCCGGTGATGGGGGTGGCGGCCTGAAGGCGGGCCACCAGGTCGGGAGTGTGCACCCGCTCGATCTGGTCCAGGGTGGCGCGCGGCGCCTGGCGGCGGTCCAGATATTGGAAACGCTCGGCGTCCAGCGCCCGCAGCACGGCCGACAGCCGGCCGGGGTTTTCCGGATGGCCCGGCCCCGTCTCATGTTCCAGGCAGGACCAATGGGTGAACAACGCCGTCGCCATGGTGACCGTTTCCTCGTATGCCCGCTTATTATTAAGCCGGCATCATCACCGATGCGGCCGGGCGGCCGCCAGTGCCTTGCCGGCGGGCGCTCTCGAAGAATGATCCAGATCAGGCCGGACCAGCCCGGCGTATCGTGAAGGTCAGCACCCCGTCCGCCTCATCGGCGGACAGCAGGGCGTGGCCGGCCGACTGGCAGAAGGCCGGCACGTCGCGCCGGGCGGCCTGGTCGGTGGCCAGCAGCGTCAGGATGTCCCCCGGCGCCATGGCCATCAGGGCCTTGCGCGCCCGCAGGACCGGCAGGGGACAGACCAGGCCCTTGGCATCCAGGCTGCGATCCCCGCTCATCGCGGCGCCCTCACGGCGGCCGCGGCCAGGAACAGCCAGCCCAGGATGAAACTGAAGCCGCCCAAGGGCGCCACCGCCCCCAGCGCGCTGGGCCCCCACCAGCCCAGGCCATAGAGCGCCCCGCCGAAAAGGACCGCCCCCAGCAGGAACAGCCAGCCGGCCAGGGCCGCGAAGGGGCGATGCAGCAGGTGGCCGCCCAGCGCCGCCGCCACCACGACGGCCACATGCATCAGCTGGTACTGGCTGGCTGTCTGCCACAGGCCCACGGCATGGGCGTCGCGTACGGCGGTCAGGCCGTGGACGGCATAGGCGCCGGCCGACACCGCCAGCGCGCCGATGATTCCGGCGATCGCCACCCGCAGCCGGGCATCCGCAGTCAACATTCCCCCACCCCTCCGCATTCAAGACGCTGGGCAGGATATGAGACGGCGGCGCCGGAACCGCAAGCGATCCCTTAAACGCGAACGGGCCACCCCCAGGTAAGGGACGGCCCGCCGCTGAACATCGAGAACTGTCTCAGCGACATGAGGCCGGCCTCGTGTCGCTGTACGCCGCAACCGCAGCCGCCGGAAGTTTCCGGGGAGCGATGGCGGACTGGAAACTGAGGGGGCCTTTGATCAACTAAGATCAAAGGCCACTCAAAGACTTCAGCCGGCCAGCTTGGCGGCGATGCCGGCCACGTGGGCGCCCTGGAAGCGGGCGCCGGCCAGCTCGTTCTCGCTGGGCTGGCGCGAGCCGTCGCCGTTGGCGATGGTGGTGGCGCCGTAGGGGCTGCCGCCGGTCACCTGGGAATTGTCGGTCTGGCCCTGGAAGCTGTAGGGCAGGCCCACGATCACCATGCCCTGGTGCAACAGCGTGGTGTGGAAGGACAGGATGGTGCTTTCCTGGCCGCCATGCTGGGTGGCGGAGGACACGAACACGCTGCCGACCTTGCCGATCAGGGCGCCCTTGAACCAGAGGCCGCCGGTCTGGTCCAGGAAGTTGCGCATCTGCGAGGCCATCATGCCGAAGCGGGTGGGCGTGCCGAAGATGATGGCGTCGTACTGCGGCAGCTCATCCACCGTGGCGATGGGCGCCTCCTGGTCCAGCTTGATGCCGGCCTTCTGCGCGACCTCGACCGGAACCAGTTCCGGCACGCGCTTCACCACCACCTCGGTGCCGGGCACGGACTTGGCGCCCTCGGCCACCGCCTTCGCCATCGTCTCGATGTGGCCATAGCTGCTGTAGTAGAGGACGAGAACCTTGGCCATTGCCATCTCCATCAGTGGGTTTGGGCCGGCGCCTGATGCGTTTCGGACCGCGCGGCGTTGCGATGAAGGGACCATAGCCGTGTTCCGCGTTGCGGATAATCCGGGGACTGGGCATAAAATTGTTCCGCACCCCGCAACAATCCTGGCACCCGCCCCCGAGGACTGACGCATGGACCGTCTGGATGACATGGCCCTGTTCGCCCGTGTGGCGGAAACCCGCAGCTTCACGGTGGCGGCGGCCAAGCTGGGCCTGTCCCGCTCCGCCGCCAGCCGGCGCATGACGGAGCTGGAGGCGCGGCTGGGCGCCCGGCTGCTGAACCGCACCACCCGGCGCATCAGCCTGACGGAGGCGGGGGAAACCTATCTGGTCCGGGTGCAGCAGATCCTGGCCGACGTGGACGAGGCCGACCGCTCCCTCGCCAGTTTGCAGGCGGCGCCGCGCGGCGTCCTGAAGGTTGCCGCCCCCATGAGCTTCGGCATGCAGCACCTGGGGCCGGCCATCGCCGACTTCCTGTCCGCCTTCCCCGACATCGAGGTGGAGATGGACCTGAACGACCGCTTCGTCGACCTGGTGGACGAGGGCTATGATGTGGCGGTGCGCATCGGACAGCTGAAGGACAGCTCACTGGTGGCCAAGCGCATCTGCCCGGCCCGGGTGGTGCATGCCGCCAGCCCGGCCTACCTGACCCGCCGGGGCGTGCCCCGCGCGCCGGAGGATTTGGCCCAGCACGACTGCCTGATCTACACCAACATCCCGCAGGGGGCGCAGTGGCCGTTCCGCGCCACCCCGCTGACCCCCGGGGCGGCGCGCGGCGGCAACCACGACCCCGACGCCGCCACGCGGTTGGTGAAGGTCAACGCCCGCCTGCGCGCCAATAACGGCGACGTGCTGCTGGAGGCCGCCTGCGCCGGCGTCGGCATCGTGGCCCTGCCCACCTTCATCTGCGGCAAGGCCTTGGCGGAGGGGCGGGTGGTGCCCATCCTGCAGGAATGGGCGGTGACGCGCAGCGCCATCAACGCCGTCTTCCCCGCCAACCGCCACCTGTCGTCCAAGGTCCGCGTCTTCGTGGATTTCCTGGCCGACCGCTTCGGTCCCAACCCCTATTGGGACGTGGGCCTGAAGCTGGGGTAGCCTTCAAAGAAAGGCACAACGGAGCGTAGCGACAAGGACGCGACCGCGTCCGCCGGAAGTTTTGGGCCCAAGGCCCTGAACTGAGGATAAGCCAAGCGGGCGGATGCCCGCGCCCGGCGCTTGAGGGAACAATGAACCCATAATTAAAAACGGCGGATCAGGTTTGGGCCCCGGGGGGCATCCATCCTGGTCCGCCGTTTTTTCTCAGTCGGATGGGCAAAAGCCTCGAAACCGCATCCAGGGCGGCCGCTTTGCCGCGATAGATCCGACCGTGTTTCCGGACGTCCCACCATGCCGGGGGTTTCGTTCGGTTCAAAGCGCGGGCTATGCCGCCCGCCTCCTGGAAAGGAAGCGTGCGCCTATGGGCCCGTGGGGTCAAACGCCCATCGGTCATGCCGCACAGCAGCGGCCGCCCGCCCAGGACATACCGGGTTAACAGCCGCCCGACCGCCCCCTTGACCTTTCGCCTGCGGGGTACCCCAACCGCGAACCCGCTATTGCTGCAACCCGCCCATCCGGGCGGTTCATATGCCGCAAAACATCCCCGCTTGACATGGAAAGGGGAGTGGCTACTTAAAGGGTACTGATTTGGTCCGGATTGCCGGGCTGAATTTCGCAACGGGCGCAGGCCCAAGGTACAGGACCCCAAACCCCGTGATCCGGCTGAGCAAATTGACGGACTACGCCGTCGTGGTGATGACCGCGATGATGCAGGGTGATGGCGGCCCGCATACCGCCATCTCGCTGGCGGCGCGTACCGGCCTGCCGGCCCCCACCGTGTCCAAGATCCTGAAGTTGCTGGCCCGCGACGGCCTGATGGCCTCGCACCGGGGGGCGACCGGCGGGTACCGCCTGGCCCGCGCGCCGGACGCCATCAACGTCGCCCAGATCATCGCCGCCATCGACGGCCCCATCGCCCTGACCGACTGTGTCGAGGGCGCGCCCGGGGCCTGCGGGGTGGAAAGCCTGTGCCCCCGCCGGGGCAATTGGGACCGGGTGAACCGCGCCGTCCGCGGCGCGCTGGAAAGCGTCAGCCTGGCCGACATGGCCCGGCCGTCGTTCCCGGCCCCCGTCCTGCCCAAGGCGACGCCGGCCCTGCCGGCCACCGCCGACGCTATTTGATTTCGAGGAAGAGCGAAAACATGGCCGCCACCGAACAGACCGTCGAACAGGTTCGCGCCGTCACAGAGCAGAAGTACAAGTACGGCTTCACGACCGAGATCGAGTCCGACTTGGCGCCCAAGGGCCTGAACGAGGACATCGTCCGCTTCATCTCCGCCAAGAAGGGGGAGCCGGAGTGGCTGCTGGAATGGCGCCTGCAGGCCTACCGCCATTGGCTGACGATGGAAGAACCGACCTGGGCCATGGTCGATTTCCCCAAGATCGACTACCAGGACAGCCATTATTACGCGGCGCCCAAGGCCGCCAAGGACAAGCCCAAGTCCCTGGACGAGGTCGATCCCGAGCTGCTGGCCACCTATGAGAAGCTGGGCATTCCGCTGAAGGAACAGGCTATCCTGGCGGGTGTCGAGGGTGCGGGCGAGATGCCGGCCGTGGCGGTGGACGCCGTGTTCGACAGCGTGTCGGTCGCCACCACCTTCAAGAAGAAGCTGGAGGAGAAGGGCATCATCTTCTGCTCCATCTCCGAAGCCATCCGCGAGCATCCGGAGCTGGTGCGCAAGTACATGGGCTCGGTCGTGCCCTACTCCGACAACTACTACGCCACGCTGAACTGCGCCGTGTTCACCGACGGGTCGTTCGTCTACATCCCCAAGGGCGTGCGCTGCCCCATGGAGCTGTCGACCTACTTCCGCATCAACGCCTCCAACACCGGGCAGTTCGAGCGCACGCTGATCATCGCCGACGAGGGCAGCTACGTCAGCTATCTGGAGGGCTGCACCGCCCCCATGCGCGACGAGAACCAGCTGCACGCCGCCGTGGTGGAGCTGGTGGCCATGGATGACGCCACCATCAAGTATTCCACCGTCCAGAACTGGTACCCCGGCGATGAGAACGGCAAGGGCGGCATCTACAACTTCGTGACCAAGCGCGGCGCCTGCCGGGGCCGGAACTCCAAGATCAGCTGGACGCAGGTGGAGACGGGCTCCGCCATCACCTGGAAGTACCCCAGCTGCATCCTGCAGGGCGACAATTCGGTGGGCGAGTTCTACTCGGTCGCCATCACCAACAACTACCAGCAGGCCGACACCGGCACGAAGATGATCCACATCGGGAAGAACACCCGGTCGACCATCGTGGCCAAGGGCATTTCCGCCGGCAAGGCGCAAAGCACCTATCGCGGCCTGGTGCGCATCCTGCCCAAGGCCGAGGGCGCCCGTAACTACACCCAATGCGACAGCCTGCTTATCGGCGACAAGTGCGGGGCCCACACCGTGCCCTACATCGAGAGCCGCAACCGCACCGCCCGGGTGGAGCATGAGGCCACCACCGCCAAGATCAGCGAGGACCAGCTGTTCTACTGCCGCGCCCGCGGCCTATCCGAAGAGGACGCCGTGGGCCTGATCGTCAACGGCTTCTGCCGGGAGGTCCTGAAGGAGCTGCCCATGGAGTTCGCGGTCGAGGCGCAGAAGCTGGTCGCCATCAGCCTGGAAGGCAGCGTGGGGTAAGGGCGCCGCAACCGCCCCATCGCCCAAAGCTGTACACGACATTCGGTTTCAAGGAACGTTTCAAGATGCTGGAAATCAAGAACCTGCACGCCACCGTCGACGGCAAGGAAATCCTGAAGGGGATCAACCTGACCATCAACCCGGGCGAGGTGCATGCCATCATGGGCCCGAACGGCTCGGGGAAAAGCACCCTGTCCTACGTGTTGTCGGGCCGCGACGGCTATGAGGTGACCGGGGGTTCCGTGACCTTCCAGGGCAAGGACCTGCTGGCCATGGAGGCCGAGGAGCGGGCAGCGGAGGGCGTGTTCCTGGCCTTCCAGTACCCGGTGGAAATCCCCGGCGTGTCCAACACCACCTTCCTCAAGACGGCGCTGAACGCCGTGCGCAAGCACAAGGGCCTGCCCGAGCTGGACGCCATGCAGTTCCTGAAGCTGATCCGCGCCAGGGCCAAGTCCTTGAACATGAACGACGACATGATCAAGCGCGCCGTCAACGTCGGCTTCTCCGGCGGTGAGAAGAAGCGCAACGACATCCTGCAGATGGCCATGCTGGAGCCCAGCTTCGCCATCCTGGACGAGACCGACAGCGGCCTGGACATCGACGCCCTGAAGCTGGTCGCCGACGGCGTGAACAGCCTGCGCAGCCCCGAACGCTCCATGCTGGTCATCACCCACTACCAGCGACTGCTGAGCTACATCGTGCCCGACCACGTGCACGTGCTGGCCTACGGCAAGATCGTGCGCAGCGGCGGCAAGGAGCTGGCGCTGGAGCTGGAAGCCAAGGGCTACGCCGAATTCGGCTCGCCCGAAGCCGCCTGAGGGGTGCGTTCCATGGCCGCCATCGCCACCCTGAAAGACCTGTACGAAACCCTGAGCCCCGGCCTGCCCGGCGCCGGTGCCGCCGGCCTGGACCGGCTGCGCGCCGACGGCTATGCCCGCTTCCTGTCCGACGGCATCCCCACGCCCAAGGTCGAGGGCTGGAAGTACACCAACTTGCGTGACCTGGCCGGCGTCAGCCTGGCCCCGGCGCAAAGTGCCGCCAACACCGACATTGACCTGCCCAGCGTGGCGCCGGGCGAGACGCATCGCCTGGTGTTCGTGGACGGCCGGTTCAACGCCGCCCTGTCCGCCGTGGGCACCCTGCCCCAGGGCGTCACCCTGGACAGCCTGCGCGGCCTGATCGAGGCCTCTCCCGCATACGCGGCCGAGGTGCTGGACCGGTTCCCGGCGCCCAAGTCAGATACTGGCCTGCGCGTCGGCCCCAACCCCGGCCGTGGCCAGGCGCTAGGCCTCGTCGGCCTGAACGGCGCCTTCCTGGCCGAGGGGGCCGTGCTGACCGTGGGTGAGGGCGTGAAGCTGGCCTGGCCGGTGGAGATCGTCTTCATCGCCACCGCCGCCGATGGCGCCTGGCATCCCCGCCTGCTGATCGACGTGGGCGCGGGCGCGGAAGTGACCGTGGCCGAGCATCATGTCGCCCGGGGTGGCGGCGCCACCTTCGCCAACATCGTCAGCGGCGTGCGCGTCGGCGAGGGCGCCATCCTGCGCCACGCCAAGTTCCAGGAAGAGGCGGAGACCGCCCTGCACCTGGCCAGCGTCACCGCCACGGTGGCGGCGTCCGGCGTCTACGAGACCTTCGTGCTGACCACCGGCGGCCGCCTGGCCCGCACCGACGTCCAGGTGCGACTGGAAGGGTCGGGCGCCAGCACCCGCGTCTCCGGCGCCTATGGCGTGGACGGCAGCCGGCATGCCGACTTCACCAGCCTGATCGACCACGTCGCCGCCAACTGCACCAGCCGCGAGGTGGTGAAGGGCGTCATCGACGGACGCGGCCGCGCCGTGTTCCAGGGCAAGATCATCGTGCGGCCGGACGCGCAGAAGACGGACGGCCACCAGCTGAACCGCGCCCTGCTGCTGTCCGACACCGCCGAGATCGATGTCAAGCCCGAGCTGGAGATCTACGCCGACGACGTGAAGTGCAGCCATGGCGCCACGGCGGGCGAGCTGGATGAGGAGGCGCTGTTCTACCTGCGCGCCCGAGGGATTCCGGCCGACACCGCCCGCGCCCTGCTGATCGCAGCCTTCCTGGACGAGGTGGCGGAGGAGATCGGCGACGAACACCTGCGCACCTATGCGACGGCCCGCATCCAGGACCGCATCGGCCGCCTGACGGGCATCACAGTCGACACCGATGTCCCGGTGTTAGGGGAGTGACCTCATGGACACCCGGATTCTGACGAACGCCCCGTATGATGTGGAGAAGGTCCGCCAGGACTTCCCCATCCTGACGCGCCTGGTGCATGAGAAGCCGGGCCGTCCGGGCAAGCCGCTGGTCTATCTGGACAACGCCGCCAGCGCGCAGAAGCCGCGCGCCGTCATCGACGCCATGGCCAATTTCATGGCGCACGATTACAGCAACGTCCATCGCGGGGTCCACTACCTGTCCCAGGTGGCGACCAACCTGTATGAGGCGACGCGCGTCAAGACGGCGACGTTCCTGAACGCGCCCTCGCCCGACACCATTGTCTTCACCCGCAGCGCCACCGAGGCCTTCAACCTGGTGGCCAGCAGCTGGGGCGGCGCCCACCTGAAGGCGGGCGACGAGATCATCCTGAGCGTGATGGAGCATCACGCCAACATCGTGCCCTGGCAGCTGCTGCGCAGCCGCACCGGCATCGTCATCAAGGTGGCGCCGGTGCTGGACGACGGCACGCTGGACCTGGAGGCGCTGGCCCGGCTGCTGGAAAGCCCCAAGGTCAAGCTGGTGTCCATCACCCACGGCAGCAACGTGCTGGGCACGGTGACGCCGGCGGCGGAGATCGCCCGCATGGCCCACGCGGCCGGCGCCAAGGTGCTGTTCGACGGCAGCCAGGCGGCGGTGCACATGCCGGTGGACGTGCAGGCCATCGACGCCGACTTCTACATCATGACCGGGCACAAGCTGTACGGCCCCACTGGCTTCGGCGTGCTGTACGGCAAGGCCGACCTGCTGGAGTCCATGCCGCCCTACCAGGGCGGCGGCGACATGATCCAGACGGTGACCTTCGAGGAGACCACCTTCCGCGAGGTGCCGCACCGGTTCGAGGCCGGCACGCCGCCCATCGTGGAGGGTATCGGCTTCGGCGCCGCCATCGACTATGTCACTGCGCTGGGCATGGGCGCCATCCACGCCCATGAGCAGCGCCTGCTGGCCTATGCCACCGAGAAGCTGCAGGCGATCGACGGCCTGCGTATCATCGGCACCTCGCCCACCAAGGCGGCCATCCTGTCCTTCACCATCGAAGGCGTGCACCCGCACGACATCGGCACCCTGGTGGACCGGGCCGGCGTGGCGGTGCGGGTGGGCCGGCACTGCGCCGAGCCGCTGATGGACCGTTTCGGCGTGGGCGCCACGGCGCGCGCCAGCTTCGCCCTGTACAACACCGAAGCCGAGGCCGACGCCCTGGTGGACGCCGTCCGCGCGGTGAGGGAGTTCTTCAACTGATGTTCGACGATCTGCGCGACCTGTACCAGGAAGTGATCCTGGACCATGGCAAGCATCCCCGGAACTTCGGCAAGCCCGAGGCCTTCAACCGTATGGCCCGGGGCGAGAACCCGCTGTGCGGCGACAAGATCAACGTCTACCTGACCATTGGCCCCGACGGCCTGGTCAATGACGCGCATTTCGACGGCCGCGGCTGCGCCATCAGCCAAGCCAGCGCCTCGCTGATGACCGAGACGCTGAAGGGCAAGACGGAAGCGGAGGCCGAGGCCCTGTTCGGCCACTTCCACGACATGTGCACCAAGGACGACCACGAGCATACCGATCACGGGCACCTTGACCCCGAAGCGGTGGAGAAGCTGGACGTGCTGTCGGGCGTGCGGGAATTCCCCATGCGCGTGAAGTGCGCGACCCTGGCCTGGCACACCATGCATGCAGCCCTCGAGGGCGATGACAAGACGACGACGGAGTGAGCGAGATGTCTGGAGCCGAACGCCCCATCGCGCCGGATGTTACGCTGCAAGCGCCGGCCACCATCCCGGATGAGGACAAGCTGCCCCCGGACGCCCCCCTGGCGGACCGCGTGACGGAGGCGCTGAAGACCGTCTACGACCCCGAAATCCCGGTGAACATCTATGAGCTGGGCCTGATCTACCGCTGCGACATCGACGCGGAAGGCCAAGTCGAGATCGATATGACCCTGACCGCCCCCGGCTGCCCCGTGGCGGGCGAGATGCCGGGCCAGGTGCAGGGCGTCGTCGGCAGCGTCGACGGGGTCAAGGACGTGACCGTGAACCTGGTGTGGGAACCGGCCTGGAACCCCAGCCTGATGTCCGACGAGGCGCGCGTCGCCCTCAATATGTTCTGACGTGTGGAGATAAGCATGAGCCGCATGGAACGTCCCCCCATGGAACGCCGGAAAGCCATGAGCCTGACCGATGCCGCAGCATCCCGCGTGAAGGAGATCATGGCCCAGCGCGAGACGCCGGCCGTGGGCCTGCGCGTCGGCGTGAAGGCGCGCGGCTGCTCGGGCCTCAGCTATTTCGTCGAGTATGCCGACGCCAAGAAGCCCTTCGAGGAAGTGGTGGAGGAGAAGGGCGTCACCTTGCTGCTCGACCCCGCCTCCACCATGTTCCTGCTGGGCACGGAGATGGACTACAAGGAAGACAAGTTCCAGTCGGGCTTCGTCTTTACCAACCCGAATGAGAAGGGCCGCTGCGGCTGCGGCGAGAGCTTCACGGTCTGATCGCCGGGGCGTCGCCGCCAACGCGACGTCGGATCAGCCGCCTGCACGGGCGTCAGGGGCGCGGATGGGCATGAGGGCCCGCCGCGCCCCTTTTGCTGCCCGCGTCCAAGCACCCTCTCGCGATCAGGCCGGCCAAGATGGTTCAGCCACAAAATCATTCCACCAGCGGGAATTAGTCAATATAAATTGATAATCACTATCATTTTTCAAGACTAGAGCCATATCATGGCTTCAACGTGATCATACATATCCGCACATTCCCTTCCAGAGACGCCGACATATACGAAAGATAGATCATGAGTACTTGGGAACGTCCTCAGTCTTAATGTGTCGTTAAGCACCAGCGCGGCAGGTTGACGCAACCCTTCCGGGGTACGTCGTGTAGGAGATTTTCGATGATCCGCTGGTTCGCCAACCTGAAACTGATCGTGAAGCTGGCCATTCCCCTGTGCCTGATCGCGGTTGTCGCCGTGTCCATCGTCACCATGGCCAACAACGGCCTGAACCAGCTGAATAACGCCATCACCCACGTCATTGATGTCGACGCGACCCGCCAAGCGCTGGCGCTGGAGACGCAGAGCCTGCTCAACGGCGCCACCGTGGACGCCAAGAACATGATCCTGATGGACAGCGGCTCCGACAAATTCGAGAGGACCTACCGCGACAAAGTCGCGAAGGCCGAGGCCAACATCGACAAGCTGACCAGCTTGGCGGATACGGCGGAACGGCGCGCCATCAACGTGGACCTGAAGCGGCTGCTGGACGCCTACATCGCCGCCAACGAACCGGCCGTCGAGGCCGCACGGCGCAATGACGACGCCACCGCCGCCAAGATTTCCATGGGATCCGCGCGGGACGCCCGCGTCGCGATGATGGACGCACTGCAGAAGCGGGTTGACGCCGATGGTGGGGCCATGGCCAAGGCCAAGGTGGATACCGACGTGCTCGCCGATGACGTCAGCACCATGCTGATGACATTGGCCGTCACCGGCCTGGTCGCCAGCTTTGGCCTGATGGCCGCCATCGTCATCTTCCTGACCGTGCGTCCCATCAGCCGCGTGACCGGCGCCATGACCGCCATCGCCGGTGGCCAGCTGGAAACCGAGGTTCACGGCGCCGACCGCACGGACGAGGTGGGCACCCTGGCCCAGGCGCTGCTGGTGTTCAAGGACAACGCCCTGGCCGTGCGCCGGCTGGAAATGGAGCAGGCGGAGGCGAAGGCCCGGGCGGATATGGAAAAGCGCCAGGCCATGGAGCGCCTGGCCGGCGATTTCGAACGCACGGTCATGGGCGTGGTGGACGGCGTGACCGCCTCCTCCACCGAGATGCAACAGGCCGCCCAGTCGCTGTCGACCACGGCGGAACAGACCTCGCGCCAGGTGACGTCGGCCGCCAGCGCGGTGGAGCAGGCCTCGCAAAGCGTGCACACGGTGGCCGCCGCGGCGGAGGAGCTGAGCGCCTCGATCAACGAGATCGGGCAGCAGGTGGCGCGGTCCACCGCCATCGCTGGCGAGGCGGTGGATGAGGCGGGACGCACCCAGGCCAAGGTGGAATCGCTGGTGCAGGCCGCCAACCGCATCGGCGAGGTCATGACCCTGATCTCCACCATCGCCGGACAGACCAACCTGCTGGCGCTGAACGCCACCATCGAGGCGGCGCGCGCCGGCGACGCCGGCAAGGGCTTCGCGGTCGTGGCCAGCGAAGTGAAGAGCCTGGCCAACCAGACGGCCAAGGCGACGGAGGATATCGGCGCCCAGATCGCCGCCATCCAGGCGGCCACCGGGGACGCCGCCAGTTCCATCGGCGCCATCACCGGCACCATCACCCGCATCAACGAGATCGCCAGCGCCATCGCCTCGGCGGTGGAGGAGCAGGGTGCGGCGACGCGGGAGATCGCGAGCAACGTCCAGCAGGCGGCGACGGGCACGTCCGAGATCGCGTCCAACATCGCCGGCGTCACCCAGGCCGCGACCCACACCGGCGGCGCCGCCACCCAGATGCTGGGCACGGCCGGACGCCTGTCGACCGATGCGAGCGCCCTGCGTGCCCAGGTGGATGGCTTCCTGTCGGTGCTGCGCGCCGGCTGAAACGGCGCGTCGGCAACCAGATCGCGCGGGAAAAGGCCGGCCGACGCCGGCCCTTTCCCCATGCGGTCAGGGCTGGTTGGCGCTGCCCAGATTGCTGACGGCCATGTCCAGTTCACCCAGGTCGACGGCCGCCATCTCGACCACGACATAGGAGGCGGGCGGGAAACGGACCATCAGCTTGTTGCGGAAGTCGCGGGGACCGGCGGCGTAGCCGTGGACGACGCGGGCGCCGCTCTTGCCGCCGCCCAGGCCCGTCACCAGGCTGATCCGCGCCTCGAACAGGGTGTCGCCCTGCGACCACGCCTGGGAGAACAGGTTCAGGTGGCGCGGGATGACCTGCTGCAGCGTACCGCGCCGGGCCTCGACGTCGCGGGCGCGGGTGGCGATCTCCTCCAACTCCCCATCCAGGTCCTGCAGGGCGGTGCGCAGCTCCCCTTCCTGCAGGCGGGCCTGGCGCAGGCTGGCGGCGGCCTTGTTGCGCTCCTCCACCGCGGCGCTCACCCGCCGCTCGGTCTTGCGCACCTCGGTGATCAGCCGTTTCAGTGACCAGGCCATGATGGCGCCGCCCACCGCCATGGCGCAGACGTGGGCGGGGTTGGGGTTGGCGTAGGCTTCGGCCAGGGCGTCGGACAGCATCATGGCAACACTCTCCTCAGCCCGGCCGCACAACGCCGCGCTGGGCACCGGGGGCGCCGGAGCCCTGGACCTGCCGCACGTTGGTGACGCTGTAGCCGTCGGCCAGCGCGAATTCCTGCTGCAAGGCGGTGCGGGCCTCCATCTCCGTCCGGGCCCAAACGCGGGCGCGGTGCAGATGACGCCATAGCGGGCAGATCGATTCCATGCCCGCGACCACGCCGTTGGTCAGCGCGCTGTTGCTGATGTCGGCGGAATAAAGCGCCAAGCCGCTGGCCGAGGGGCCGCCCAAGTCGTGCCACACCTCCACCCGCCGCCGCTCGAACTCCTCACATTCCTTTTCCAAGCGCTGGAGGGTGCTGGTCTCGCGAAAGCGCAGGGCGATGCGCGCGTCGCGCACCCGGGCGGTGTCGCGGTTGGCCGCCGCCACCTTTTCCGCCGTGCGCCGGATCTGCTCGATTTCCTTTTTCACCTTCGCGTGGCGGGCGATCATCTCATAGACGTCGTTGATGACCAGGCGCAGCAGTTCCAGCAGCAACACCCCCGCCAGGATGGCGCCCACGATGGTTATGATCACCAGATCCGGTTTCTCGAAGTGCACCAGGGCCTCGGCAGTCGGGGAATGAACGGTCGCGCTATCGCATGGAAGTCCACTTCAAGGTTGTACGGTCAATTGATGGTTAACGGGCCCTAAATCCGAAATTTTAAATAAAATCTTCCGTATAGGGCCCGTCACGGCGGGTGAGGAGGAACTTACGCGGCCGCGCGGGCCAAATCCCGGATGTCGGCCACCAGCTGCTCCACCCGATCCGACTGGGTATCCCAGGCGAACATGAAGCGGGCGCCACCGCCGATGAAGGTGTAGAAGCGCCAGCCGCGCGCCCGCAGGCCGTCCAGCACCGCCGCCGGCGCCGTCAGGAACACGGCGTTGGCCTGGACCGGGAATAGGGGTGCCACGCCCGGCACCCCCGCGAGGCCCGCCGCCAACCGCTGGGCCCCGGCATTGGCATGGGCGGCGTTGCGCAGCCAGGCGCCGTTCTCCAGCATGCGCACCCAGGGGGCGGACAGGAAGCGCATCTTGGACGCCAGCTGGCCCGCCTGCTTGCAGCGGTAGTCGAAATCCTCGGCCAGGGCCCGGTCGAAGAACAGGATGGCCTCGCCCACCGCCATGCCGTTCTTGGTGCCGCCGAAACACAGCACGTCCACCCCCGCCCGCCAGGTCATCTCCGCGGGGGAACAGCCCAGGCTGGCGCAGGCGTTGGCGAAGCGGGCGCCATCCATGTGCAGGCGCAGGCCCAGGTCGCGGCAGACGGCGGAGATGGCGCGGATCTCATCCAGGCTGTAGACCTGCCCGGTCTCCGTCGGCTGGGTGATGGTGATGGCACGGGGCTTGGGGAAATGGATGTCCGACCGGCCGGTGGCCAGCGCCCGGATGGCGTCGGGCGTCAGCTTGCCGTCCGCCGTCTGGGCCACCAACAGCTTGGACCCGTTGGAGAAGAACTCCGGCGCGCCGCATTCATCCGTCTCCACGTGGGCGGAGGCCGAGCAGATGACGCTGTGGTAGGACTGGCAGAGCGAGGCCAGGGCCAGCGAGTTGGCGGCGGTGCCGTTGAAGGCGAAGAACACGTCGCAGGGGGTGCCGAACAGCTGGCGGAAGGCGTCGGCGGCCTTCGCCGTCCATACATCCTCGCCATAAGCGGCGGCGTGGCCGCTGTTGGCCTCCGCCATGGCGGCCCAAGCCTCCGGGCAGACACCAGAATAATTGTCGCTGGCGAATTGCTGGGCGGCGAACTGCTGGGCGGCGAATTGGGCGGGTAGCGTATCGGTGGTCATGGGGAACGCAGCCTTCATGGTCTCAAGTCCGGACCAAGAGCGAAACGGACTCACGTGGCTGCTTCCCGTTCATTGCCGGATCGGCCACATCCTTCCCCTTTGGGGGAAGCGCCACCTTGCCGGGTAGAGCAGGTTGGCGTTGAGCGTCAGCTCAACTCTTGATGCACGGGCAGAGGGATAGCCGCTGGCGGCCGCGGGCGCAAGCCCCCAGAGGCGGCGGCGGCGGCATGGGTGATCTTCGGCGCGGCCTCAGCCGCTGGCGGCCGGGGCGGGGGTCAGGCCCATGCCGCGCGGCATGCCCTGCATGGCGGCGGGCGGGCGCACCGGCAGCGGCTTGGGGCCGGTGGAGGAGCCGGCGGAAACGGGTGTTTCCCCCACCGCGCCAACGCCCACCCCGTCGCTTCCCATCACGCCGCCGCCCATCAAGTCACCCCCCATCAAGTCACTAAGGGCCTCATCCTCCGCCGGCGGTTCCACCGTCGCGGCGCCGGCACCGTCGACGGCGGGCCCCTCGTCACCCAACGAGATGGGAAGGACGCTGCTGATGGTGTAGCCGCCCTCGTTCGCCAACCGGTTGGTGACCAACGCGCGGAAGTCGGCCTCGGTGGGGGCGTAGCCGTGCACCACCCCGGCCTCGGCCATGCCGCCCACGGTGCGGCCCACGTGGCGGGGCGCCACCACGCTGCGCAGATGCGCCTCGTACAGGTGATCACCCTGGGCCCACTCCAGGGAGACCAGGTTCAACGGCCGGGGCGTGGCCTGGCGCAGCACCGCCATGCGGTTCTGCACCTCCTCCGTCCGGCGCGCGATCTCGCGCAGCGCCTCCTCCCCCTCCTCCAGCGCCTGGAGCAGTTGCTCCTCCTGCTGGCGGGCGACGCGCAGGTCGGCAGCGGCCTCGTTCTTCTCGTCCACCGTGGCGGCGATGCGCCGCTCCGTCTCGCGGATCTTGAACAGGATGCGGCGGACGGAGAAGGCCAGGAAGGCCCCACCGATGGCCAGGATGATGAAGACCATGAAGTTGAGGTTGCTGTAGCCGCCCGTCATCAGCGCACCATGCGCCGGTGCGGTCGCACCAGGCAGGACTGCGCCGCCGACCGGCCGGCGGCCGCCGCCTCCGCCACCGCCTTGAAGCCCTGGGCGGCGCGCAAATTGTTGACGCTGAAGCCATCCTTGGGACTGAAGGCCAGCAGCAGGCGGGAACGGGCCTGGCGCTCATTCCCCGCCCATACCCGGACGCGGTGGGTGTAGCGCCAGATGGGGCAGATTTCCTCCATCCCCGCCGCCGCCCGTTCCATCAGGCTGCGGTTGTTCAGGTCCGCCAGATAGAGCTGGTCGTCCAGCGTGGCGTCGCCCACCTCGTGCCACACTTCCACCCGCCGCCGCTCCAGTTCCTCCCGCTCCTGCTCCATGCGGTGCAGGATGGTGTTGAGGCGGAAGCGCTCGGCATTGCGCCGGTCGCGCAGGGCGGCGTTGGCCCGGTTGGTGGCCCACAAGTTTTCCGTGGTGCGGCGGGTCTGCTGGATCTCGTACTTGATGCGACGGTATTTCGCCGCCCATTCGTAGATGTCCACGATCACCAGGCGCAGCACTTCCAGCAGCGCGATGGCGGCCACAACGGCGCCCGCGACCGACAGCACCACCAGATCCGACTGCGCGACCTGCACGGGGACCTACCCTGACTTACCTCTCCCGCTCATACCCGAAGGATACAGCCTAAGGCCGTAGGCGGCCCGCCCAAATTACCCGCCTAAGTCATCAGGACAGGCCCCCTGTCCAACCGGGGAGGGCAGATGGGCAGCAATGGCCGCAGGCGCTGGCCCGATGCCCTTCCGCCCCGCTGGGAAAGGGGGGTTGGCGCCGCGCCACCCCCTCCCCTATCCTGGCCGTCAACCATAATTCCAACGGAACCCGCCCCATGGACAGCCGCCTCGACACGGCCACGCCCCACGCCATCCACCTTCGCGACCACGCCCCGCCGGCCTGGCTGATCGATACCGTGGACCTGCATGTCGATTTGCGGGAAGAGGCGGCCACCATCCGTTCCACCCTGGCGGTGCGGCGGAACCCGGCCTCGGGGAACACCACCGCCACGCTGGACCTGGACGGCCAGGAACTGGAACTGCTGGCCGTGCGGGTGGACAACCGCCTGCTGGGGCCCGACGATTACACCCTGACGCCGGACCGGCTGACCCTGGCCGGCCTGGCCGACCACGCCACGGTGGAGATCACCACCCGCACCCGGCCGCAGGACAACACGGCGCTGGAGGGGCTGTACAAGTCCTCCGGCAACTACTGCACCCAGTGCGAGGCGGAAGGCTTCCGCAAGATCACCTATTTCCTGGACCGCCCGGACGTGATGGCCCGCTACACCACCACCATCGAGGCGGAGCGGGCGCGCTATCCCGTGCTGCTGTCCAACGGCAACCTGACGGCCAGCGGCGACAGCGCGACCGAGGCCGGGCGCCACTGGGCGCGGTGGGAGGATCCCTGGCCCAAGCCCTGCTACCTGTTCGCGCTGGTGGCCGGCAACCTGGTGCACATCGAGGACCGCTTCACCACCCGCTCGGGCCGCGAGGTGGCCCTGCGCATCTATGTCGAGCCGGGGAACGAGGCCAAGTGCGGCCACGCCATGGAGTCGCTGAAGAAGTCCATGAAGTGGGATGAGGACGTCTACGGCCTGGAATACGACCTGGACATCTTCAACATCGTCGCCGTGTCCGACTTCAACATGGGGGCGATGGAGAACAAGAGCCTGAACGTCTTCAACACCAAGTACATCCTGGCCCAGCCGGAGACGGCCACCGATACCGACTTCCTCGGGATCGAGACGGTGGTGGCGCACGAGTATTTCCATAATTGGACGGGCAATCGCGTCACCTGCCGCGACTGGTTCCAGCTGAGCCTGAAGGAAGGCCTGACCGTCTTCCGCGACCAGGAATTCTCCGCCGACATGAACTCCGCGCCGGTGAAACGCATCCAGGACGTGCAGCGCCTGCGCCAGGTGCAGTTCAACGAGGACGCCGGCCCCACCGCCCATTCCGTGCGGCCGGAAAGCTATATCGAGATCAGCAACTTCTACACGCCCACCGTCTATGAGAAGGGGGCGGAGGTGCTGCGCATGTACCGCACCCTGCTGGGCCATGCGGGGTATCGCAAGGGCATCGACCTGTACTTCGCCCGCCACGACGGCCAGGCGGTGACGACGGACGACTTCCTGGCCGCCATGGTTGAGGCCAACGGCCAAAAGCCCACCGATCCGCTGTGGGCGCAGTTCCAGCGCTGGTATTCCCAGGCCGGCACGCCGGTGGTGTCGGGCGAAGGCCGACACGATGCCGCCGCCGGCACCTACACCCTGACCCTGCGCCAAACGGTGCCGGCGACGCCGGGCCAGCCGGACAAGCTGCCCCAGGTCATCCCCGTGGCCCTGGGCCTGGTGGGCCCGGACGGCACGGATTTGCCCCTCACCCTCCAGGGTGAAACCGAAACCGGCGCCACCACGCGCACCCTCGCCCTGACGGAGGCGGAGCAGAGCTACACCTTCACCGGCGTGCCGCAAGCGCCGGTGCCCTCCCTGCTGCGCGGCTTCTCCGCCCCGGTGCGGCTGGACCTCAAGCAGGACGACGCCGCGCTGACCTTCCTGATGGCCCACGACAGCGACGCCTTCAACCGGTGGGAGGCGGGGCAGACCCTGGCCACCCGCCTGATCCTGGCCGATGTCGACGCCCGGGCCAAAGGCGCCGAGGCCGCCGTGCCCCAGGCCTACATCGACGCCACGGCCCAAACCCTGGCGCGGGCGGGGGAGGACCGGGCGTTCGCCGCCCTGGCGCTGGCCCTGCCCACGGAGGGTTATCTGGGCCAGCAGCGGGCCACGGTGGACGTGGACGGCATCCATGCCGCCCGCCTGGCCCTGCGCCGCACCCTGGCGCGAGAGCTGAACGGCGCCTTCCGCAAGGCCTATGACGGCAACCGCACCGACGGCGCCTTCACCATCACCCCCGACGCCATGGGCCGCCGCGCGCTCAAGAACGCGGCGCTGGCCTACCTGATGGCGCTGGACGACGCCCCGGCCCGCGCCCTGTGCCTGGCGCAATACCAGGGTGCGGCCACCATGACCGACGCCATCGCGGCGCTGGCCCTGATCGCCGACAGCGCCATGGACGAGCGTGCGGGCTGCCTGGCCGACTTCGCCGACCGCTGGAAGCATGAGCCGCTGGTGATGGACAAGTGGTTCGCGGTGCAGGCGCTGAGCGACCGGCCGGACACGCTGGAGCGGGTGCGGGGCCTGATGGACCACCCGTCCTTCTCCATCCGCAACCCCAACAAGGTCTACGCCCTGGTGGGCAGCTTCGCCGCCAACCCATCCAAATTCCATGCCGCCGACGGCAGCGGCTACGCCTTCCTGGCCGATACGGTGCTGACGCTGGACAAGCTGAACCCCCAGGTGGCCAGCCGCATGGTGAAGCCCCTGGCCCGCTGGCGCCCCTACGACGCCGGCCGGCAGCAGCACGCCAAGGCGGCGCTGGAGCGCATCGTCGGCACCGCCGGCCTGTCGCGCGACGTCTATGAGATCGCGTCGAAGAGCCTGGCCGGCTGACGCCTCAATGCGCCAGTAGGACCGGCAGGGCGGCGTTGTAGAGCACGTGGCGGGTGACGCCGCCCAGGATCATCTCCCGCAGGCGGCTGTGACCATAGCCGCCCAGCACCAGCAGGTCGGCGTCGGCGGCCTCCGCCGTGGCCAGCAACAAGGCCCCTACCGGCCGCCCCTCCGCCATGGGCTGCCGCACCTGGGCCTTGATGCCGTGCCAGGCGAGGTAGCCTGCCAGGTCGCGGCCGGCGGCGCCCTCGGTCTTGTCCGTCTCGACCGCGATCACGGTCACCGCCTCCGCCGCCTTCAGCAGGGGCAGGGACTGGGCCACGGCCTGGGTCGATTCGCGGCTGCCGTTCCAGGCGAGAAGGATGCGGCGGCCCACGCCCGTTTCCGCCCGGAAGGTGGGCGGCACGACCAGCAGGGGCCGGGCGCTGGCCAGCAGGATGGCCTCCAGCATCAGCAGGGCCTCACCCCCCACCGTCTCGCCCACCTGCGCCATGACGCTGATGTCCGCCAGGCGGGCCTCGACCACGGCCGCATCCTCCTGGCTGCCCACAACCTCGCGGAAGTCGCCGGTCAGGGAAGCACCGGCGGCCGCGTCCGGGGTCTCGGCCAGGGTGGCGCCGGCCTCGGCCAGGGCGGCGTCGAAGGCCTGGCGCGCGCGGGTGCGGTGGTTGCGCGACTCCTGCTCCACCATGGCCATGATCTCCTCGACCAGGGCGCCCGACACGCCTTCGCCCAGGGCCGGCACCGCCTCGCGCGGGTCGGGGTTGGGCACCAGGCCCAGGACGTGGCCGCCGGCCGGCCGCGCCAGGGCGAAGGCCGCCGCCAGGGCGGCGCGGTCACCGGCGCCGCCGGTCAGCACCGACAGGATCTTGGCATAAGCCGGGGGGGCATAAGCCGGGGGGGCATAGGACATGGGGCCGTTCTCCTCTTGTCACCCGCGCCCGCGCGGGCCGGAACATCATGGAGAAGCTTCATCGTTGGGGCGGGCGCCCGCATTGACGTGCCTCAAGCCTGGACCCGGCGCAGACGGAGGGCAAGCGCTTAAGGCCGGAGACGGCTGAGGGAACCGTACCTAAACCTCGGGCCGCCAGGGCTCCGGCCGGGCCAACTGGCTCAGCAGGCGGCGGGCCACGTCGGCGGCGGAGCCCAGCACCGACAGGATGTCCCAGCGCATCTCCCCCAGGCCGCGGCCGCCACGCTCCCCCTTGGGGCGCCCTTCATCGGCCGCCTGCTGCTGGTTCAGCACCAGCCACAGGCCCAGGAAGGGCACAGGTGCTGCGTGGGCCACCGCCTCGATATCCGCGCGCTGGTCCGGCCGGGCGTAGACGGCGTCCGCCACCACGGCGTGGCCGGCCTCCAGCACCAGTCCGGCGCGGCCCGCCATCTCGCCATAGACGCGGGTGGTCACCGCCTCGCTGTATCCGGATGCCGCCAGCGTCCCCTCCTCCGGCGCGTCCAGCAGGCGGCGACGCAACGCCTCGGATTGCAGGATGACGGCGCCGGGGATGGGCCCGATCTCCGGCGCCAGCATGCGGGCCAGGGTGGACTTGCCCGTCCCCGGCAGGCCGCCGATGGCGATCAGGCGGGGTGCCCGGGGATTGAGGGCGGACAGGGCCAGATCCAGGTAGGCCGCAGCCTCGCGCCGGAAGGAGGCGCCCGCCCCCACCGGCCGCCGCGCCGCGGCCGTGCTGGCCGTCATGTGGGCGCGGATGGCGGCGCACAGGCTGATGAACAGCGGCAGCAGCGCCAGGCCGGCGAAATCGCCCGTCTGCTCCAGATAGCGGTTCAGCACCAGGTTGGCGAAGGGCCGCAGCCGGCGGTGCTCCAAATCCATCAGCAGATAGGCGAGGTCGTTGAAGACGTCGATGACCGCCGGGCCCCCGTCCACCACGTCCCCATCCCGGGGGGGCCCATCCCGGGGGGCGCCGGCTTCGTCCAGCAGGATGGCGGCGCCGAACAGGGTGGGTTGGCCGCCCCACAGACAGATGTTGCCCAGTTGCAGGTCGCCATGGCAGGGCCGGACATAGCCGGAGCGGCGGCGGCGTTCGATCAGCCATTCCTGACGGGCCACGGCCGCCATCAAGCCCCGCTCCAGCCGCTCCAGCGCCGGGGGATCGAACAGATCCGGGTGCTGGCGTAACGCGCCCAGGGCGCCGGTCACCGCCGCCCGCACCACCTCCACCCCGCCGGGGGGCGGCCAGCTGGCGCGGTTCGCTCCCTCGTCATGGGCGCTCTCATGCAGGGCGGCCACGGCGTCGGCCACGGCCCGCATGCCGTCGCGGGTGAGCAGCCCGGCCTCCGCCTGGCGGTCGAACAGGCTGGATTCGGCGAAGCGGCGCATGACCACCACCCAGTCCACCGCCGCCCAGTCCGCCAATGTCGCGTCGGCGCCGGACCCGGCGGGCGCCAGCATCAGGCGGCCATGGGGCCCCGGCACCACCGCCAGGACGCCCTCATACAGGCCGGGCGCCGTGCGGCGGTTGACGGCGACCTCGGCCAGGGCCACGCGGCGCCGACGGTCGGGGGTGGACAGGTCCAGGTGGGGGAAGTGGACGGCGCGCCGTATCTTGTAGGCGCGATCGCCGGCCAGGAAGATGATGGCGCCGTCGGTATCGATTCGCTCCACCGCCAAACCCTGGTGGGTCGCCGGATCGCCCAGCAGGGCGATCGTGGCGGCCTGGTCCATCAGGGTCGGGTTCGCGGGCGCCGGACACAGATCCATGTCCTGATTTTAAAGGCGTTTTATGACAGGCTGTCGTGCGCCCTACGCCGATTTTTCCGGCCAGTGACGCCGGGCACTGCCCCCACCCCCACCTTGCGGCCTATACCCCTGACATTGTGCACCTGCGAAACCATATAATGTGAGGGCATTGCGCCTATGCGGGGCGCTTTCATGAAATCGTAACCGGGTCGGCTCTATTAAGGCGGCGCCCGGTCGTGCGGGTGTGGCCTTGCGCGTGTGTAGCCTGGGTGGCTGGACGCCTGTTTGTCGCATATGCGCAACAGTCGTCGGCTATGCGAGGCAAAAGGTAGCGGTCACTGCTTTGGTCGTTGAGTTGCTTGGCCTATTCGGGAATCATCCTGAAAACTGCTTAATAAGGATCGCGGTCGTGATACGGCGTCTTCTGAAGTCCACGGTATTGGCGTTGGGGCTGGTCACAGCCGCGGCGCCGGCATTCGCCGAGGACACCCCCAGCTTCCTCAGCTTCGGCATCGGCGAGTACGACGTGCTGCGGACGGGGCCGAAGCACAACACGACCGATTACCGTGTCGAGTACCGCCCCAACACCTCGCTGTTCAGCAACAGCTGGATCCGCATCAGCCCCTGGGTGGGCGGTGAGTTCACCGGCCAGGGCGGCGCGTATGGCGTGGGCGGCATCCTGTTCGACATTCCGCTGGGCAGTTCCTTCGATTTCACACCCAACTTCGGCGTCGGCGTCTACGGCACCGGCAGCGGCAAGAACCTGGGCAGCTGGGTGGAGTTCCGCTCCACCGCCGAAATCTCGTACAAGTTCGAAAATCAGAGCCGCCTGGGCCTGTCCTTCGGCCACATCTCCAACGCCGGCATCGGCGAGGTGAACCCCGGTTCCGAGATCGTGACCTTGTACTACCACATCCCCACCAGTTGGCTGTTCGGCGGCTGGTAAGCCAGCCGAAGCTACGTCGGGCTGAAATGACAAAGGGCGCCTCCGGGCGCCCTTTTCGTTTGCGCGGAATGGAAGGCGGAACCAGCCCTGCCACCGGCCTCGCGGCGACGCCCATGCCGAACGCGCATGCGACAACGCCCTCGGTCCCAATGGGGACAGGGCGATTGACCATCAATAACAGGAGAAGGATTTAAGAGGAGTGGTGGGTGTACAAGGACTCGAACCTTGGGCCCGCTGATTAAGAGTCAGCTGCTCTACCAACTGAGCTATACACCCGCCCCTCAGAGCCGCCGCCGTGGCGCCGGCCGCCGGGTCTTGCGTCCCGGTGAGGGCGGCTTTGTAACGTCCTGGCGCGGGCTTGTCGACAGAAAAATGACAGAAAAAACGCGATGCCGCCCGGCGTTGGCGAATGGCACCCATGCGGGCGCCGGCAGCTGGAAATATAGGGAATATTAAAGACTTAGCGCACGCCCAAACACAAACGGCCCGGCCTTGGGAGGCCCGGCGCGACAGCACGGCGATGCTAACGGGAAGAGGAGTGGTGGGTGTACAAGGACTCGAACCTTGGGCCCGCTGATTAAGAGTCAGCTGCTCTACCAACTGAGCTATACACCCGCCCCTCGAAGGCCGCCGCCGTGGCGCCAGCCAGCCGGGTCTTGCGTCCCGGTGAGGGCGGTTTCATACGGCGATAGGCGGCGCTTGTCGACAGAAAAATGCATCGGCGCCTCGACATGGCGCCCTTGCAGGAACAAAGGGGCGGCATGGGCGCCCCTCCGCACCGGGGTGGTCAGAAATCGCTCATGCCGCGGCGGGACATGCGCACGTCCCGGTGGACATGGACGCACAGCAGCAGGCCGAAGCCGATCATGACCGTCAGGGCCGACGATCCGCCATAGGAGATCAACGGCAGGGGCACGCCCACCACGGGGATCAGGCCCATGACCATGGCGATGTTGATGAACATGTACAGGAACAGGTTCACCGTCAGCCCCATGGCCACCAGGCGGCCGTACTGGTGCCGGCAGCGCATGGCGATGACATAGCCGTAGACCAGCAGCAGGGCGTACATGGCCAGGAACACCAGCGCCCCCACCATGCCCATCTCCTCCGCCAGCATGGTGAAGATGAAGTCGGTCTGCTTTTCCGGCAGGAAGTTCAGATGGCTTTGCGAGCCCATGAGGAAGCCCTTGCCGAACATGCCGCCGGAGCCCAGGGCGATCTTGGACTGCATGATGTGGTAGCCATGCCCCAGAGGATCGTTCTCGGGGTTCAGGAAGGTGTTCACCCGGTTCTTCTGGTAGTCGTGCATGAAGTGCCAGATGACCGGGATGGCGGCCAGCACGCTGCCGATGACCAGGGCGAACTTCCACAGCCGTACGCCCACCAGCCAGAAGATGGCGCCGGAAACCATCAGCAGCATGAGCGAGGTGCCCAGGTTGGGCTGAAGCAGCACCAGGCAGACGGGCGCCACGATCATGACCAGGGCCGGGATCAGGAAGGTGATACGGCCGGTATCCTCCAGCGAGGCGCCGTGGAAATAGCGCGCCAGCGCCATCACCAGCGTCACCTTCATCAGCTCGGACGGCTGCAGCTGCATGAAGCCCAGGTCGATCCAGCGCTGCGCGCCCATGCCGACGTGGCCCATGACCTCCACCACGATCAGCAGGAAAAAGGCGATGCCGTAGAGGAAGTAGGAAAACTTCAGCCACAGGCGGATGTCGATCAGCGCCACCACCAGCATCAGCACCAGGCCGACGGCGAAGCGCATGATCTGGCGGGTGGCCCAAGGGTCGAAGTTGCCGTTCGCCGCGGAATAAAGCATGGCGAAGCCGATGCAGGCCACGGCCGTGATCAGCAGCACCAGGCTCCAGCTGATCTGGCCCAGCTTCTCCCCCAGGCTCATGTTGGACTGGGGGTCCAGACCCATGTCGAGATTGATCATCGCGGCGTTCCTTCCCCGGGCATGGCGGGGGCGGCAGTGACTTGGGTGGGGGCGGGCGGGGCGGCGGCGCCGGCATCGGCCTGCTGCGCCCGGGCGGCTTCCATCAACTGGATTTCCAGCAGCAGGTCGCGGGCGATGGGGGCGGCGACCGAGCTGCCGCCCACGCCATGCTCCACGATGATGGCGCAGGCGTAGCGCGGCGCCTGCACCGGCGCGAAGGCGATGAACAGGGCGTTGTCGCGGTCCTTCCAGGGCCGCTCGGCCTTCAGCAGGCCGGCGTTGCGCTCCGCCATGGTGATGCGCTTGACCTGGGCGGTACCCGACTTGCCGCCCATCTCAAACCCCGGCTGGGTGATGCGGGCGGCGTAGGCGGTGCCGCCGGCCGAGGTGACGCCCGCCATGCCGGCCAGCACGCGCTGGATGAATTCCGGCTTCACCCCGATGTCGGGCCAATTGGTCTGCTCGGCGTATTCCTGCTCCACCGCCTTGGTCAGGTGGGGCTTCACCGCCTTGCCGCCGCTGGCCAGGCGGGCGCACATCACCGCCAGCTGGATGGGGGTGGCGGTGACGTAGCCCTGGCCAATGGCCACGCTCAACGTTTCGCCATCGTACCAATTTTCCTTGTAGGTACGGCGCTTCCACTTGGTGTCGGGAATGATGCCCGTCTTCTCGCCCGGCAGGTCCAGGTCGGTGCGATCGCCCAGGCCGAAGCGCCGGGCCATGTCGGCGATGCGGTCCACCCCGATGCGCCGCGCCAGGTCGTAGAAATAGACGTCGCAGGACATGCGGATGGCGTCGTGCATGTCGACGGAGCCGTGGCCACCCTTCTTATAGCAGTGGAAGGTGTGCCCGCCAAAATCGTAGTGGCCCGGGCAGAAGACCCGGTGGGTGGGGTCCACCCCCGCCTCCAGCCCCGCCAGCGCCGTCATGGGCTTGAAGGTGGAGCCCGGGGCGTAGTGGCCGGCCACCACCTTGTTGGTCAGGGGCGAGGCCTCGTTCTTGATCAGGCTGTCATAGAGATCCTGCGGGATCCCCATGGCGAACTGGTTGGGGTCGAAGCTGGGGTGGGAGGCCAGCGCCAGGATACCGCCGGTCTGCACATCCAGTACCACGGCGGCGGCGCTCTCATGCTCCGCCAGGCGCTGCTGGGCGTAGTACTGCAGCTTGGCGTCGATGGTCAGCGTCACCTGGTGGCCCGGCTGGCCGTCGTTGCGCGCCAGCTCACGCACCACCCGACCCACGGCGTTGACCTCCAGCTGGCTGGTGCCGGCGGTGCCGCGCAGGGCCAGATCGTGCTTGCGCTCGATGCCGCTCTTGCCGATGCGGAAGCCCGGCAGGGACAGCAGCGGATCGCGGGCGTTCTGCAGCTCCTGTTCCGACACCACGCCGACATAGCCCAGGATGTGCGCCGCCTGCTCCCCGAAGGGGTAGGAGCGCACCTGCCCCACCTCGATGGAGACGCCGGGCAGGTCGGGCAGGTTCACCTCGATGGCCGAGACCTGGTCCCAGGTCAGGTTCTCACGCAGGGTCACGGGCGCGAAGGAGCGCAGGCGGTCCACGTCGCGCAGGATGCGGCGGCGGTCGGCGTCGGTCAGCGGCAGCAGCTTGACCACCTTGTCCAGCGTCTCATCCACGTCGTCGGTGCGTTCGGACACCAGTACGGCGCGGAAGTTCTGCTCGTTCACCGCCAGGGGCACGCCGCTGCGATCGACGATGATGCCGCGCGACGGCGCCAGCAGGCGCAAGGAGATGCGGTTGTCCTCCGCCAGGGTGGTGTAGTGGTCGCCTTCCAGGATCTGCAGGTAGTAGAGGCGCGCCACCAGGGCGGACAAGGCGCCGGCCTTCAGCCCGCCCAGCACCAGCGTGCGGCGGTTCATGACGCGCTGGCGCTCGGCGTCCCTATCGATCGCGTTGAACATCGTAAGTTTTTACCCCCTCAGACGCCGGGCGCCCGCATCCGCGGGCTTGGGCTTCCTCGGCTTCCAGTCCACTTCGTTCCCCGGAAACCTCCGGCGGACGCAGTCGCGTCCTACAACGGCATGAGAAATGCCTCATGCCGTTGGCATTTCGCTTCGGGTCAGCTCAGCAGGCTGCGGTGCAGCTTGCTGAAGCACCAGGCCGGCAGCGGGAACAGCACGATGGCCAGCAGCGCCTGAGCCACCACGTTGCCCGGGGCCACCAGGTGCGCGGTCATCAGACTGTAGGCCACCCACTGCACGGTACCCGCGCCCACCGCCACCAGGGAGAAACCCAGCCACAGGAACCAGAAGGAGTTCCCCAGGAAATAGCGCCGCTGGGTCAGCACCAGCCAGTAGGCCAACACATAGACCAGCGCGCTCATCCCCAAGGGCGACCCGCCCAGAAGATCCTGCAGCCCCCCGATGCCGAAGGCCATATACGGCTTCAGCAGATCGGGGCGATAGATCGCCCAGTAGTAGATGGCCATCAAGGTGAGGGGCGGCGCCACGAAGGAATAGTCGGGCAGCTGCAGGGGCATCATCCCCACCAGCATCGCCGCCACCGTGGTGCTGAAGGGCACCGAGTTCCGCCCGGCCTGGTCCAGGCGCTGCCAAATGCCAACCGCCATGGCGGCGTTACTGCATGGCGCCGGGCTGGGCCGCCTCGGCCGCCAGTCCGCCGGGGATGCCGAAATCGACCAGCTGCACATATTCGATGCGCGACAGGTCGACGATGGGCGTCACCCGCGTCTCCCCATCATGGGTGGCGGCGACGATGCCCACCGGCAGGCCGGCGGGGAACAGTCCGCCATGGCCGGAAGTGAACACCCGCTCACCCACCGTGGGCTCAACCCCGCGCGGGATGTACATCAGGCGCGGCTGATCGGAGTTGTCGCCCGACAGCATGGCGCGCTGGCGGGTGGTTTCCAGTACCACGGGAATGCGCGCGTTGAGGTCGGTGACCAGCAGGATGCGGGACGACCATTCGCCCACCTGCACCACGCGACCGATGACGCCCTGGCCGGCCATGGCGGCCTGGCCCCGGCGCACGCCGTCGCGCTGCCCGGCCATCACCACCAGGGTGCGCACAAAGGCCCCGCCGGGGTCGGCGATGACGCGGGCGGTGATGTAGGAGGCGGCCGGGTCGGGCTTGTAGGCCAGCAGGCCGCGCAGGGAGTTGTTCTCCGCCTCCAGCCGCAGGGCGGTCTGCTGCCACTGGCGCAGGCGCTCGTTATCCTCGCGCAGGCGCTGGTTCTCGGCATACAGCGCCGTCAGCTGGCGGCCGGATTCCAGGACACTGGCCACGGCGCCGGCGGGGCGGGCGATGAAGCCCAGGATGGGGGCGAAGGCGTCGGTGACGCGGGCGCGGGCGGCGTCGATGAACACAGGGTCGACGCGCGTCATCATCATCAGCCCGATGGCGGCCAGTACCATCAGCAGAAATGAGAATCGCTGCAGCAGCGCCCGCATGGGTGCTGCGATCCTGAGCGCGGTGCCACCGCTGCGCATCTTCACAGGCAGTCCCCGTCCCGCTACAGGGGGCCCGGCAATGCATCCGGTTTGGATACGATGCCGGCCCCGTCCCAAAAAAACATCCCAGGCGCCCATGTGGGCGCCCGAAGGCCCTTGGTCAATACATGCTGATCAGCACGTTGCGCAGGGTCTTCATCTCCTCCAGCGCCCGGCCCGTGCCCAGCGCCACGCAGGACAGGGGATCATCGGCGATCGACACCGGCAGCCCCGTGGCGTGACGCAGGACGAAGTCCAGGTTGGACAGCAGGGCGCCGCCACCGGTCAGCACGATGCCCTTGTCCACGATGTCCGCCGCCAGTTCGGGCGCGGTATGCTCCAGCGCGACCTTCACGGCCTCTATGATCTGGCTCACCGGTTCCGCCAGGCTCTCGGCGATCTGGCGTTCGCTGATGATGAGTTCCTTGGGAACCCCGTTCATCAGGTCACGGCCCTTTATCTCCATCACCCGGCCCTCACCATCCTCCGGCGGGCAGGCGGAACCGATTTCCTTCTTGATGCGCTCGGCCGAGCCCTCGCCCACCAGAAGGTTATGGTTGCGGCGGATGTAGCCGATGATGGCCTCATCCATCTTGTCGCCGCCCACGCGGACGGAGCGGGAATAGACGATGCCGCCCAGCGACAGGACGGCCACCTCGGTGGTACCGCCGCCGATGTCCACCACCATGCTGCCCGTCGGCTCGGTCACCGGCAGGCCAGCGCCGATGGCGGCGGCCATGGGCTCCTCAATCAGGAAGACGCGGCGGGCGCCGGCGGCCTCGGCCGATTCCTGGATGGCGCGGCGCTCAACGGCGGTGGAACCCGACGGCACGCAGATGATGACCTGCGGGCTGGCGAAGCTGCGGCGGTTATGCACCTTGCGGATGAAATGCTTGATCATTTCCTCCGCAACTTCGAAGTCGGCGATGACGCCATCGCGCAACGGACGGATGGCCTGAATGTTGCCCGGCGTGCGGCCCAGCATCAGCTTGGCCTCGTCACCGACGGCCAAGACCTGCTTCTTGCCGCGGACGTTCGCAATCGCGACCACGGACGGTTCGTTCAGGACAATACCGCGACCCTTGACGTAGACCAGCGTATTGGCCGTGCCGAGGTCGATCGCCATATCGGCGGAGAAAATGCCAAGCAAGTTCGTAGGACATCGGTTAGTGGGTTGCGGGAAAGTGGCCCTGCGCACCGCGGTTTCCGCGTGGGAAACGAGCATCGCACCGCCATAGGGGTTGCATAGAACAGAATTGCTAGGCCGCTCAAGCCCTGATGACACCCCGCCCGTGATTTTATCGCCGCGGCGCGGAACGCTTGTGAACCAAGGGACGCCCAGGGGGCGGTTCCGGTGCGCCCAGGCACCTTCACCGCTCACCAAACCCGCCCCGGCAACCTGCGGGCGCACTAGCCCGCCGCCTGCACCGCCCGGTCGCCCGCCCCCATGCGGGACTCGGGATTAAGAGGTTAATATGGGCATTCCCTCACATCCCGGGCCCTCACATCCCGGGCCTCAGGCGCTGATCGCCGCCGGCGCCGTCTTCTGCCGCTTGACCAGCAGCTTGTTCAAGGCGTGCAGGTAGGCGCGGCAGGAGGAAACCAGGGTGTCGGCGTCCGCCCCCTGACCGTTCACGGTCTTGCCACCCTCCTCCAGGCGCACGGTCACCTCGGCCTGGGCGTCGGTGCCGGCCGTCACGGCGTGCACCTGGTAAAGTTGCAGCCGGGCCTCGTGCGGGAAGACCTGCTTGATGGCGTTGAACACGGCGTCCACCGGGCCGTTGCCGAAGCTGACCACCGGCGGCACGGCCTCCCCCCCACCGTCACCTCCAGCACCGCGTGCTGCGGCCCGCGCGACCCGGCCACCACCTGCAGCGAGACGAACTGGATGTGGTCGTGCTGGCGGCCCACCTCGTCATCGATGAGGGCGATGATGTCCTCGTCGAACACGTCCTTCTTGCGGTCGGCCAAATCCTTGAAGCGGCGGAACGCCTCGTTCACGGCGTTGTCGCCCATATCCTCGTAGCCCAGCTCCTTCAGCTTGGCGCGGAAGGCGGCGCGGCCGGAATGCTTGCCCATCACCAGGGTGGACCGGTTCAGGCCAACCGATTCCGGGGTCATGATCTCATAGGTGGCGGCGTGCTTCAGCATGCCGTCCTGGTGGATGCCGAACTCATGGGCGAAGGCGTTGGCGCCGACGATGGCCTTGTTGGGCTGCACCACGAAGCCGGTGATGGTGGACACCAGGCGCGAGGCGCGGGTGATGGCCTCGGTCTTGATGCCCGTCTTGTACGGCAGGTAGTCGGCGCGGGTGCGCAGCGCCATCACGATCTCTTCCAGGGCGGCGTTGCCCGCGCGCTCCCCCAGGCCGTTAATGGTGCATTCCACCTGGCGGGCGCCGCCGGCGACACCGGCCAGCGAGTTGGCCACGGCCAGACCCAGGTCGTTGTGGCAATGGACCGAGAAGATGGCCTGGTCGCTGTTGGGCGTCTTTTCCCGCACCGCGCGGATCAGCGCGCCGTATTCCTCCGGCACGGCATAGCCCACGGTGTCGGGGATGTTGATGGTGGTGGCGCCAGCCTTGATGGCGGTTTCGACGCAGCGGCAGAGGAAGTCCAGCTCGGTACGCGAGCCGTCCTCGGCCGACCATTCCACGTCCTCGACATGGTTGCGGGCCAGGGTCACGCTGTCCCAGATGGCCTGGACCACGGCGTCCGGCTCCATCTGCAGCTTGTACTTCATGTGCAGCGGGCTGGTGGAGATGAAGGTGTGGATGCGCTGGCGCGCCGCCCCCTTCAACGCCTCGGCCGCGCGCTCGATATCGTTGCGGTGGGCGCGGGCCAGGCCGGCGATGGTGGCGTTGCGCACCACCCGGCCCACCTCCCGCACCGCTTCGAAATCCCCGTTGGAGGCGGCGGGGAAGCCGGCCTCGATCACGTCCACGCCCATCTCTTCCAGCGTCTGGGCGATGCGGATCTTCTCTTCCAGGTTCATGGAGGCGCCGGGCGACTGCTCGCCGTCGCGCAGGGTGGTGTCGAAGATGATGACGCGGTCGGAGGACGGGTGGGTCATGGCGAAAAATCCTGGGCTCGGGATCCGTCTGGTCTACGCCCCGTTCCCGCCCCTGGCAACATTTGACCAGCGTTTTGTTTCCGCAAAGCAGATGCGGACGACAGGAATGCGTCTGGAATGCTGCGCCCGCGAAAAGAAAAAGACCGGCACCCGTCAGGCGCCGGCCCTTTCTTTTTCTCAATCGCCGGGCGCGGTCGCGTCCTCGCCACTCCGCCCCGGGAATGGTCCGCGAACCGCTTAGTTGCGGCTCTTGTCCACCAGCTTGTTGCTGGCGATCCAGGGCATCATGGCGCGCAGCTTGCCGCCCACTTCCTCGATCGGGTGCTCGGCCTCGCGGCGGCGGGTGGCCTTGAAGCTGGGCAGGCCGGCCTTGTTCTCCAGCATCCAGTCGCGGGTGAAGCGGCCGGACTGGATGTCGTCCAGCACGCGCTTCATCTCGGCCTTGGTCTCCGAGGTGACGATGCGCGGGCCGGTGACGTAGTCGCCATACTCGGCGGTGTTGGAGATGGAGTAGCGCATGTTGGCGATGCCGCCCTCGTAGATCAGGTCCACGATCAGCTTCACCTCGTGCAGGCACTCGAAGTAGGCCATCTCAGGCGCGTAACCCGCCTCGACCAGGGTCTCGAAGCCGGCCTGGATCAGCTTGGTCAGGCCGCCGCACAGCACAGCCTGCTCACCGAACAGGTCGGTCTCGCACTCTTCCTTGAAGGTGGTCTCGATGATGCCCGAGCGGCCACCGCCCACGGCGGAGGCGTAGGACAGCGCCACTTCCAGGGCGTTGCCCGAGGCGTTCTGGTGCACGGCCACCAGGCAGGGGACGCCGCCGCCCTTCTGGTATTCGCCGCGCACGGTGTGGCCGGGGCCCTTGGGCGCGATCATGAACACGTCCAGGTCCGGGCGCGGCTCGATCAGGCGGAAGTGCACGTTCAGGCCGTGGCCGAAGGCGATGGCGGCACCCTGGCGCAGGTTGGCGGCCAGCTCGTCACGGTACAGGTCGGCCTGCAGCTCGTCCGGCGTCAGGATCATGACGACGTCGGCCCAGGCGGCGGCCTCGGCCGGGGTGACCACTTTGAAGCCGGCGCCTTCGGCCTTCTTGGTCGTGGCCGAGCCGGCGCGCAGCGCCACCACGATCTCCTTCACCCCGCTGTCGCGCAGGTTCTGGGCGTGGGCGTGGCCCTGGCTGCCGTAACCGATGATGGCAACCTTCTTGCCCTTGATCAGGTTAACGTCGGCGTCACGATCATAATAAACGCGCATGGGTCTCAGCCTTTTGTTGGTTGCGCCCGCCAACCCTTGGGGGCGCGCTCTCATGGATTGTCGCCGTCCCGGTCACCCGGGAAAAGCGGTTTGGGAAAAAACCGGTCAGATGCCGCCGGGGCCGCGCGACATGGCCACCACGCCGGTGCGCGACACGCCCACCAGGCCCAGTTCCGCCATCAGGCCGATGAAGCGGTCCAGCTCCTCGCCCTGCCCCGTGATCTCAAAAACGAAGCTGGTGATGGTGGCGTCCACCACCCGCGCCTTGAACACATCGGCCAGGCGCAGGGCCTCCACCCGCTTCTCCCCCGTGCCGGCCACCTTGACCAGCGCCGTCTCGCGCTCGACGAAGGGGCCTTCCATCGTCAGGTCGTGCACCCGGTGCACCGGCACCAGCCGGCCCAGCTGCGCCTTGATCTGCTCGATGATCATGGGCGTGCCGCTGGTGACGATGGTGACGCGCGACAGGGTGGCGTCGCGGTCGACCTCCGCCACCGTCAGGCTTTCGATGTTGTAGCCACGGCCCGAGAACAGGCCGATGACGCGGGCCAGCACGCCCGGCTCGTTGTCAACCAGGATGGAGATGGTGTGCCGTTCGATGGCGGGGGCGGGTTGGGCGTAACGGGCGGTCAAGATGGGCTCCGGTCAGGCGGTGTGGCGGGTGTGGCGGCGATGGGAGGGATGGCGCTCATACCAGCACCATGCCGTCCTCCGGCGTCGCGTTCTCCACCTTCTCGTCCGGGCCCAGCAGCATCTCGTTGTGGGCGCGGCCGCCGGGAATCATGGGGAAGCAGTTTTCCTTCTGGTCCACGCACATGTCGACAATGACCGGGCGCTTCACCTTGATCATCTCGGCGATGACGTCGTCCACCTGGCTGACCTCGGTCGCCCGCAGGCCCACGCCGCCGAAGGCGTCGGCCAGCTTGACGAAATCGGGCAGCGCCTCGGAATAGCTTTCCGAGTAGCGGCCGCCGTGCAGCAGTTCCTGCCACTGGCGGACCATGCCCATGTATTGGTTGTTCAGGATGAAGACCTTGACCGGCAGGCGGTACTGCAGGGCCGTCGCCATCTCCTGGATGTTCATCAGGATGCTGGCCTCGCCCGCCACGTCGATGCACAGGGCGTCGGGATGGGCCACCTGGGCGCCGATGGCCGCCGGCAGGCCATAGCCCATGGTGCCGAGGCCGCCGGAGGTCATCCAGTGGTTGGGCTTGTCGAAGGGCAGGAACTGCGCCGCCCACATCTGGTGCTGGCCGACCTCGGTCGTGATGAAGACGTCGTCACGGCCGGAGATGGCGGCGCGCAGGCGTTCCAGCGCGTACTGCGGCTTGATGATCTTGGTGGTCTTGTCGTAGCGCAAGCAATCACGCGCCCGCCAGAACTCGATCTGCTCCCACCACTCGGCCAGGGCCGCCTTGTCCGGCTGCTTGCCGCGCGCCTTCCAGATGCGGATCATGTCTTCCAGCACATGGGCGGCGTCGCCGACGATGGGCACGTCCACCCGCACATTCTTGTTGATGCTGGACGGGTCGATATCGACGTGGATCTTGACCGAGTTGGGCGAGAATTCCGAGACCTTGCCGGTGACCCGGTCATCGAAGCGGGCGCCGATGCAGACCATGACGTCGCAGCCGTGCATGGCGAGGTTCGCCTCGTACGTGCCGTGCATGCCCAGCATGCCCAGCCACTGCCGGTCGGACGCGGGATAGGCGCCCAGGCCCATCAGGGTGGTGGTGCAGGGATAGCCCGTCATGCGCACGAACTGCGTCAGCAGCTGGCTGGCCACGGGGCCGGCGTTGATGACGCCGCCGCCGACGTAGAAGATGGGCCGCTTGGCCTTGGCCAGCAGGTCGATGGCCTCTTCCACCCGGTTCAGGTCCGGCTTCACCTGCGGGCGATAACTCTTGGGCATGCTGTCGGCCGGGGAACGGTAGGTCCCTTCCGCGAACTGCACGTCCTTGGGGATGTCGATGACGACGGGACCCGGGCGGCCGTTCTTGGCCACGTAAAAGGCCTCGTGCAGGGTGCGGGCCAGGTTGTTGACGTCCTTCACCAGGTAGTTGTGCTTGGTGCAGGGACGGGTGATGCCCGTGGTGTCGCATTCCTGGAAGGCGTCGTTGCCGATCAGGTGCGTGGCGACCTGGCCGGACAGGCAGACGATGGGAATGCTGTCCATCAGGGCGTCGGCCAGGCCGGTGACGGCGTTGGTGGCGCCGGGGCCGCTGGTGACCAGCACGACGCCGACCTTGCCCGTGGACCGGGCATAGCCCTCGGCCGCGTGCAGCGCCGCCTGTTCATGGCGGACCAGGATGTGGCGGATGTCGTTCTGCTGGAAAAGCGCGTCATAGATGGGAAGTACGGCGCCACCCGGATAGCCGAAAATGACCTCTACGCCCTGGTCCCGCAGCGCCTTCAGGACGATGTCGGCACCGGTCAGACTGGTCTCGTTCGTGGCAGCACTCATTTCCCAAAAATCCTGGTTTCCAGTCACCCCGTCGGGCCCGCTCACCGGACCCGCTCGGGAATACCCCAGCCCCCTTCGCAGACGCGAAGGCCGGGCGGATTGGGACCGTAGACGGAACCGTACCCAGGGTCAACCGGTTTTGCGAATTATCGCAAAGATTTCACTCAACAGACTTTCGATTAATTTCTCATAACCGGTATGCGTCTGACTGAAACCGGGATCAACCCGGCGGGCTTCCGCCATTTGGTGACGGAACCAAGTGGTCTGCCGCTTGGCGTAATTGCGCGTGTGGCGCTGCGCCAAGGCCACCGCCGCCTCCACCGTCAGCGTGCCGGCAAGGTGGGCCGCCAGTTCCGGCACGCCCAGCGCCTTCATGGCCGGCAGGTCGGGATCGAGGCCCAAGTCCAGCAGCGCCCGCACCTCGTCCAGCGCCCCCTGCCGCATCATCGCCAGGAAGCGCGCGTCACCGTTGGCATAGAGGCGGTCGCGCGGCGGATCGACCACGATGGTATGGAAGGCGAGGTCGGTGGGCGCCGTGGCGGCGGCCGCGCGCTGCCAATCGCCCAGGGTGCGACCGGTGCCCACCACCACCTCCCACGCGCGCACCAGGCGCTGGGTGTCGCCGGCGGCCAGCTTAGCCGCCCCCTCCGGATCCCTGGCCGCCAAATCCTGGTGGAAGGCGGGTCCGCCCAGCCTGGCGTGCAGGGCCTTGGCCTGGTCCCGCACGGCGTCGTCGATGGCGGGGATGTCGGCGATACCGCTCATGAGGGTGCGCAGGTAAAGGCCGGTGCCGCCCACCAGGATGGGCCGCTCCGCCGCCCGCACCTCCGCCAGCGCCAGGTCGCGCCAATGCGCCGCCGACATGCGCAGCGACGGCGGCACGGTGCCGTAGAGGCGGTGGGGCGCCTGTGACAGATCGTCCGGACCGGGCTGGGCGGTCAGCAGGGCCAGGCCCTGGTACACCTGCATGCTGTCGGCGTTGATGACGGTGCCGCCCAGGCGCACCGCGAGGTCCAAGGCCAGGCGCGACTTGCCCGAGGCGGTGGGGCCACCGATGACGATCACCGCCTTGGGGACCCGCTTGGGTTCCTTTGTTGCTGAATCGGGACCCGCGACAGCACGGATCGCAGGGGCCGGATGCCCCACTGCGTCTTGCCTGCCGGCCCCGCCCCCCGTATCAAGACCGGCGGAAGCCCCCTCAAACCCTTCGGACATGCCATGACCCATGTGGTGACCCTAATCGCCGGCGCCCCCCTGACAGAGGCGGAGGCCGCGGCGGCGACGCTGGACGATAGCATGGTCCGGGCGGCGCGCGCCGCCCTGCAGGCGCTGGGGGCGGAAACCAGCACCCCCGATTGGCTGGCCCCGGGCCGCGCCTGCGACATCGCCTTCGCCGGCTTGCATGCCGACCAGGCCCAGGCCGCCTGCGCCCAGGCGCTGCTGGGCCAGCCGGTGGACGCCATCACGCAGGAGGCGGCCGGCCGGCGCAAGGCCGTGCTGGTCGCCGACATGGAATCGACCATCATCCACCAGGAGATGTTGGATGAGCTGGGCGCCCTGATCGGCCGGCGCGACACCATCGCCGAGATCACCCGCCGCGCCATGAACGGCGAGATCGACTTCAAGGGCGCCCTGCGCGAGCGCGTGGCCCTGCTGGCCGGCATGGACGCCGCCGTGATCGAGGAGTTGAAGGGCATCGTCACCCTGATGCCGGGCGCCCGGTCGCTGGTCGCCACCATGCGCAAGCACGGCGCCCACTGCGCCCTGGTGTCCGGCGGCTTCAAGCCTTTCACCGCCCATGTGCGCGGCATGGTGGGCTTTGACGAGGACCAGGCCAACGACCTGGTCATCCAGGACGGCAAGCTGACCGGCCAGCCGGTGGAACCCATCCTGGACAAGGATGCCAAGGCCGCGGCGCTGACCCGCATCTGCGCCCAGCGGCGCGTGCCCCTGGCCGCCGCCGTCACCGTGGGCGACGGTGCCAACGACCTGCCCATGCTGCTGGCCGCCGGCCTCGGCATCGCCTTCCACGCCAAGCCGGCGGTGGCGGCATCCGCGCGGGCCAAGGTCGACCACGGCGACCTGATGGCCCTGCTCTACGCCCAGGGCTATCGGGAAAGCGAGATCGTGGTCGGCTGAGGTCAGGCCGCCTGGGATGTACCACCATAGGGGTTGGCCACGCCGGGCAGGATGTTGCTAATCTGGAAGTAGCGGTCCCAGAACGGGGTGTCGCGCAGGTCTTCCACCAGATGCTGATAGGCCTCGTGGCTGCGCGCCTCCCAGACCCAGACGTCGGTGACGGCGGCGGAGTAGAACTCCACGTCATAGAAGCGGAGGCGGACGTCATCCCGGTATCGGGCCAGCACCGGCTCGACATGCTGGGCCAAGGCCTGGCGCCGCTGCTCGCCCGGCAGGGCCAGCCATTCCGGCAGGCTTTTCACCAGCATGAAGACGGTCAGGGCGGGCCGAAAGCCCTCTCTGGTTTCGATGGTCATTTTGTTCGCCTTTGCAATGGATTGCGATGGCGTCAGTATGCGGCGGACGGCCCCATTCCCCTACTCGCATCCCCATGGGCAAGACACCCGACCTGAAACCCCGCAAATCCCCCACCCAGGCCCGCGCGGCGGAAACGGTGCGCATCATCCTGGAGGCGGCTGCTCGCATTCTGGAGGCGCGGGGGCTGGAGGGGTTCAACACCAACGCAGTGGCGGAACGGGCGGGCGTCAGCGTCGGGTCGCTCTACCAGTACTTCCCTGGCAAGGACGCGCTGGCCGCCGCCCTCATCGAACGGGACAGTGAGACACTGCGGGCGGAGGTCACGGCCGCCGCCGCCCTGCCCGACCCCAAGGCCGCCCTGACCGGCATGATCGCCGCCGCCGTGGAGCACCAGATGCGCCGGCCGGTGCTGGCCCATCTGCTGGACGTCCAGGAAAGCCGCCTGCCCCTGGGGCCGGCGCAGGAGGATCGGGGGGCGGAGCTGCGGGCTTTGCTGGCCCAGGTGCTGGCCCGCACCTCCCTGCCCGCAGGCCTGAGCCTGGAAACGGCGCAAGACGACATCTTCGCCCTCGTCCGCGCCCTGACCGACCAGGCCGGCGCCCGCGGCGACACTGACGCACACGCCCTGCGGGAGCGGATCGGACGCGCCCTGTTCGGGTATCTGGATTTGGTTTAGAAGCGGACCAGCCGCCCTTGCGGCGGTGGGCATGGCGTCGGAAAACGCCGCTTGACCTGGCCATTTATTTCTATAATCGTTGAAATATGGAATCGATACCCGCCGTCAAGCGCCTCTCCGCCCTGGCCCAGGAAAGCCGCCTGGCCGTGTTCCGCCTGCTGGTCAAGGCGGGGCCGGACGGCCTGGCCGCGGGCGACATCGCCCGGGCCCTCGACATTCCGCCCAACACCCTGTCGGCGCAGCTGGCCGTCCTGGCCAATGCCGGCCTGACGGTCAGCCGGCGGGAGGGACGGTCCATCATCCATGCCGCCGACTACGCCGGCATGGGCGCGCTGCTGGTCTATCTGATGGAAGACTGCTGCCAGGGCCGGCCCGAGATCTGTGCGCCCCTGGCCGACACGGCCGCCAAGACCGGTCGTTGTGGCCCCGCCAAACCCGCCGCCGCCTGCTGCTGAGCCATGGACACCCCCCTCTCCCGAGAAGCCCCGGCCCCGTCTGCGGGCATGGCCCGCCGCCTGGTGGCGGAGGGCCTGGGGACGGCCCTGCTGCTGGCCATCGTCATCGGGTCCGGCATCATGGGGGAGCGACTGGCCGGCGGGACCGTCGCTATCGCCCTGCTGGGCAACACCATCGCCACCGGCGCCGGCCTGGTGGTGCTGATCACCATCCTGGGCCCCCTCTCCGGCGCGCACTTCAATCCGGCGGTCACCCTGATGTCGGCGGCGCGGCGTGAACTGGACCTTCCGGCCGCCCTCGCCTACGGCGTCGCGCAGGTGCTGGGCGCGATCGTGGGCGTGTGGGTGGCCCACCTGATGTTCGGGGAGGCGGTGCTTCAAATCTCCACCAAGCTGCGGGACGGGCCGGCACAGGCCTTTTCCGAAGGTGTCGCCACCTTCGGCCTGGTCGCCACCATCCTTGGCGCGCAGCGCTTCCGGCCGCAGGCGACGCCGGTCCTGGTCGGCCTCTATATCACCGCCGCCTACTGGTTCACGGCCTCCACCTCCTTCGCCAACCCGGCGGTGACGCTGGCGCGGTCGCTGAGCGACAGCTTCGCCGGCATCGCCCCGGCCTCCGTTCCCGCTTTCATCCTGGCTCAACTGGCCGGCGCCGCCATCGCGACGGCGCTGGGCGGCTGGCTTTTCCGAGAGGCGCGACCCGCATGAGCGACTTCCCCGTCACCATCCATCACAACCCCGCCTGCGGCACCTCGCGCAACACGCTGGCGATGATCCGCGCCGCCGGATACGAGCCCACGGTGGTGGAGTATGTGCGGGCCGGCTGGACGCGCCCGCAGCTGGAAGGCCTGTTGGCCGCCATGGGCGCCCGCGCGCGGGACATCCTGCGCGACAAGGGCACGCCGGCGGCCGAGTTGGGGTTGCTGGACCCCGATGCCGGGGATGACCGCATCCTGGACGCCATGGTGGCCCACCCCATCCTGGTGAACCGGCCCATCGTGGTGACACCCAAGGGCGTGAAGCTGTGCCGGCCGTCCGAAACGGTGCTGGACCTGCTGGAGCGCCGCCCCGCCTCCTTCACCAAGGAGGATGGCGAGGTGGTGCGGCTGTAGCCCCACCACCGCCGCCGCGTCCTGGCCCCCCAGGCGGGCGCCGCGCGGCCTATTCCAGCGGCAGGGCCACGAACAGCAGGTCGCCCGCCCGCTCCACCAGCAGCAGCACGGCCTTCTGGCCGTTGTCCTTGGCCTTGGCCACACGGGTGGCGACGTCGTTGGGGGTGCTGACCTCTTCCTGGCCCACCTCCACGATCAGGTCGCCCGCCTTGATCTCGCGCTTGGCGGCCGGGCTGTTGGGGGCGACGCGCACCACGGCGACGCCCTGGGCGTCGTCACGCACGCTGAACTTCTGCCGGATCTTGGGGCTGAGCGCGTCCAGGGTCAGGCCGACGCTGTCGATGGTGCCCTCGGCCTCGGCCGGGCCGTTGCCGGTGGCCGCGATCGCCGCCCCGCCCTCGGTATCCTCTTTCAGCTCACCCAGCGACACGGTCACGTTGGTCTTGCCGCCCTTGCGCAGCACGACCAGGGCCGCCTTGTGGCCCACCGGCTCCTCCGCCACGATGCGGGGCAGCATCCGGCCGTTGGTGACATCCTTGCCGTCGATGCTGACGATGACGTCGCCCTGTTTCAGGCCGGCCTGCTCGCCCGGCCCGCCGGGGCTGACCACGGCCACCAGGGCGCCGCGCTGCTGCTTCAGGTTCAGGGTTTCGGCGATGTCGGGCGTCACGTCCTGGATCTGCACACCCAGCCAGCCGCGCCGCACCTTGCCGGTCTCGCGCAGCTGCTGCACCACGTTCTTGATCACCACCGCCGGAATGGCGAAGCCGATGCCGACCGAGCCGGCCTCCCCCTCGTTGGACCCGGGGGAGAAGATGGCGGTGTTCATGCCGATGACCTCGCCATTGAGGTTGATCAGCGGGCCGCCGGAATTGCCCAGGTTGATGGAGGCGTCGGTCTGCAGGAAGTCGTCGTACTTGCCGGCGCCGATGTCGCGCCCGCGGGCGGAGATGATGCCCGCCGTCACCGTGCCGCCCAGGCCGAAGGGGTTGCCGATGGCCACGACCCAGTCGCCCACCTTCAGCGCGTCGCTGTTGCCCCACACCATGGCGGGCAGCTTGGAGGACGGTTCCACCTTCAGCAGGGCGATGTCGGTGGCCTTGTCGGTGCCCACCAGCGTCGCCTTCATCTGGGTGTCGTCCTGCAGGCGCACCGTGATCTCGTCGGCGCCCTCGATGACGTGGTTGTTGGTCACCACATAGCCGGACGCGTCGATGATGAAGCCGGACCCGAGGGAGGTGGCGCCGCCCTTGTCGTCACCGCCGCCCTGGTCATTCTCCTTCTGCCGCTGCTGGTAGTCGCGGAAGAAGTCGCCGAAGGGCGAGCCGGGCGGAAACTCCGGCATGGGCAGCTGGCCCTGCTTCTTGTTCTTCATCGTCTGGGTGGTGGAGATGTTCACCACCGCCGGCAGCATCTTTTCCACCAGGGGCGCGAAGCTGTGGGGCGGCGGTTCCGCCCGGGCGGGGGCGGGGTCGCCACAGGCCGTGGGCAGCAGCAGGACGCCCAGCACCATCAGTGACCGGCGCAGGGCCGGGAACCGGCGGAGCCCTTCCTTCTTGGGGGACGGGGCCGTCGGCGAGGGTGCTGTGAAGGCGGGGGACGTCACTGTGGGGCCACTCCTGGCAGGGGGACGCCTTGAAGATGGCATCCGCCCGTCATCATTCCATATTCCCGTTACACGGTTCCCTTTCCGGGTTCCCGTTTTTGGGGCCCCCACTATAGGGGGGTGAAGTCGCGCCTGTTAAGGGGAATGGCTCGTGATATCGCAAGGGGATAGGGCGGCGCGCCGCCGATTGTTCCCCTTAGCGGCGCGCCAGCCACACCAGGCCGACGCCGACGCACGCCCCCGCCAGTCCAGCCCAGCGCAGGCGGTCCGCCGGCGTCTCGGCCATGCGGCCCGCCAGCCGGCGCATGGTCCCCGGCATGAGGGCATAACACACGCCCTCCAGCACCAGGGCCAGCGCGGCCCCCGTCATCAAGTCGTTCAAAACCTTAAGCTCCCCGCTCTTCCACGCCACCCGCGCCCTACTTGTCCCCGCGCTTCCTGTCGTTGGCGCCGCCACTGGCGCCCCCGCCGGCGCCCAGGTACTTGAAGAAGTCGGCGCCGGGCGACAGCACCAGGGTGGTGTCGTCGGGCTTCAGTGTGTCGCGGTAGGCCTGGAGGCTGCGGTAGAAGCTGTAGAATTCGGGGTTGCGGCCGATCGCCTCATTCATGATGCGAATCGCCTGGTTGTCGCCCTCGCCCCGGGTGATCTGGGCCTGGCGCTGGGCCTCGGCCAGCAGCACGGTGCGGTCGCGGTCGGCCCGGCTCTTGATCTGCTGCGACAGTTCCTGGCCCTGGGCCCGGGCCTCCGCCGCCTCGCGCTCACGTTCGGAGCGCATGCGGGCGAACACCGCCTGGCTGGTCTGTTCCGGCAGGTCGGCCCGGCGCAGGCGCACGTCCACGATCTCGATGCCCAGGCGCTGCGCCTCCTGGTTCACCTGGGACTTGATGTCGGCCATGACCTTCTCACGCTCCTGCGACAGCACGGCCGGCAGGTTGACGTTGCCCAGGACGCGGCGCATGGCCGAATTCACGATGACCGACAGTCGCAGGCGGGCCTGCTGCTCATTGCCCAGGGTCTGGAAGAACATCAGCGGGTCGGCGATGCGGTAGCGGGCGTAGGCGTCCACCTCCAGCCGCTTCTGGTCGGCCAGGATGGCGCTTTCCACCGGCGGGTCGATGTCCAGCACGCGGCGATCCAGCACCACCACGTTCTGCACGAAGGGAATCTTGACCCACAGGCCGGGCTCGCGGATCACGCGCTTGGGCTCGCCGAACTGCAGCACCAGGGCCTGCTGCGTCTGGTTGAGTGTGAAGAAGCTGCCCTGCAGCAGGATGGCGGCCAGCACCAGCAGGCCCAGGGGAAGGATCCAGCGCTTTTCCATGATGCGGTCCCCCTTACTTGCCGGCCTGCGCCGGGGATGCCGGCGGCGTGGCGGGGTGCGTGGGCGTCTTCAGCATGTCGTTCAGGGGCAGATAGGGCACGGCCCCCCCGCCGGCCTTGTCGTCCAGCAGGATCTTGTGGGTGCCCTTCAGGATCTGCTCCATGGTTTCGATGTACAGGCGCCGGCTGGCGGCGTCGGGGGCCTGTGCATAGGCGTCCAGCACCTGCTGGAAGCGCTTGGCGTCACCCTGGGCCAGGTCGACCACCTGGTCGCGGTAGGCCTGCGCCTCCTGGTTCAGGCGTTCCGCGTCGCCGCGGGCGCGGGGGATGATGTCGTTGCGGTAGGTTTCCGCCTCGTTGCGCAGGCGCTCCCGGTCCTGGCGGGCCCGCTGCACGTCGTTGAAGGCCTCGACCACCGCCGGCGGCGGCTCCACCCGCTGCAACTGCACCTGGGTGATCTCGATTCCGGCCTGGTACTGGTCCAGGATGGTCTGCAGCAACTGGCGGCTGTCGTTCTCGATGCGCTGGCGGGCGTCGGTCAGGGCGGGCTGGATCTCGGTGCGGCCGATGATCTCGCGCATGGCGCTTTCCGCCACCTTCTTCACCGTCTCTTCCGGTTCGCGGATGTTGAACAGGAACTTGGCCGGGTCCTTGATGACCCAGAACACGGCGAAGTCGATGTCGACGATGTTCTCGTCGCCGGTCAGCATGGTGCTTTCGTCGGCCACGTCGCGGTCGCTGACGCTGCGCCGGCCGTCGCCCTGGCTGCGGTAGCCGATCTCGATGCGGTTGACGCGCGTGACCTGGGGCAGCAGCACCTGCTCGATGGGCGCCGGCAGGTGGTAGCGCAGGCCCGGCTGTTCCACCCTTACCGGCTTGCCGAAGCGTAGGACCACGCCCTGCTCATCCGCCGCCACGCGGTAGACGCCCGTGGCTAGCCACAGGACGGCCACCGCCGCCACGCCCACGCCAATGACGCGGCCGGTGCTCCAGCCGCCCAGGTTGAAGGGCGCGCCCGACGGCGCCCCGCCGCGCGGCCGGCCGTTCCCACCCGGGCCACCGGCGCCGTTCCGCCCCCCGCCCAGCAGGACGCGCAGGCGCTCCCCGCTCTGGCGCACGGCGTCCTCCAGCCCCGGTTGCGGGCGGGCGCCGGGCTTGCCGGCCGACTTGGGAGAAGAGGGTTTGGACGAGGATGCGGACGAGCCGCCGGCGATGCCCTCGCTCTGGCCCCAGGGATTGTGGGGCGCGTTGGGCCTGTCGGCCGGCTTGTCCTTGCCGGGATCGTCCCCCGATCCGTTGTTGCCGCCGTTCGACCCTTGATTGGACCAGGGCATGTTCGCCTTTCCCGTTTCCCACAAGATCTGCAGGGGATCTGATTATCCGGAAACCGATACCCTATATGATGGGCACCCTAGACAGAGGGCGACGGCGGCCTCAAGGCCACCATGGCGGCCATCTCTCCCCCGGGCTTCCCCCCATTTCGGCGGCACCGTATATAGTCGGGCGTTCGCAGGGAAGCCCTACGCGGGCGATATGACCCCCCGCCCCCCACTTTACAAGATGAAGGCGTTTGATCATGGCGGTAACCGAGTCCCAGGTGTTGGAGGCCCTCCGGCAGGTGGTGGACCCCGATCGCGGGTCTGACATCGTCAGCCTCAAGATGGTTTCCGGCGTCGCGGTGAAGGAAGGCCATGTCCACTTCACCCTGGAGGTCGATCCGGCGCGGGGCGCCGCGCTGGAGCCGCTGCGGCAGGCGGCGGAGAAGGCGGTGGACCGCCTGGCCGGCGTGCTGTCGGTGACGGCGGTGCTGACCGCCCACCGCCCCGCCCCCAAGGCCGTTTCCGGCGGCGGCGCCCCCGGCACTGGTACCCCGGGCACCGGCGCGCCGGGGGCGGGCAAGCAGCCCAAGGCCGGCGTGCCCGGCGTGGCGGCCATCATCGCCGTCGCCTCGGGCAAGGGTGGCGTGGGCAAGTCCACCACCTCCACCAACCTGGCGTTGGCCATGGCCGCCAACGGCCTGAAGGTGGGCCTGCTGGATGCCGACATCTACGGGCCCTCCATGCCACGCATGATGGGCCTCAGCGGCAAGCCGGACAGCGCCGACGGCAAGCGCCTGGACCCGTTGGTCAACTACGGCGTCAAGGTCATGTCCATGGGCTTCCTGGTGGCCGAGGACACGCCCATGATCTGGCGCGGCCCCATGGTGATGAGCGCCCTGACCCAGATGCTGCGCGACGTGAACTGGGGCGAGCTGGACGTGCTGGTGGTCGACATGCCGCCGGGCACGGGCGACGCCCAGCTGACCATGGCGCAGAGCGTGCCGCTGGCCGGCGCCGTCATCGTCTCCACCCCGCAGGACATCGCCCTGCTGGATGCGCGCAAGGGCCTGAACATGTTCCGCCGCGTGGACGTGCCTGTCCTGGGCATCATCGAGAACATGAGCTATTTCTGCTGCCCCAACTGCGGCCACCGCAGCGACATCTTCAGCCACGGCGGCGCCCGGGCCGAGGCGGAGAAGCTGGGCATCGACTTCCTGGGCGAGGTGCCGCTGGACATCGCCATCCGCGAGACCAGCGACGCCGGCACGCCCATCACCATCCAGCAGCCGGATGGGGTGCACGCCCAGACCTATCGCGCCATCGCGGCGCGCGTGGCGGAGAAGATCAAGGCTGGCGGCGGCCGGGCGGCGCCCCGCTTCGTGATTGAATAAATCTATCACCCCATAGGTAAACCCTTGGAAAAACAGCGGTCCACAGGTGCCGCACGGCGAACGGAATGCGAAAACGACGTTCTGTTGCGTCATTTTGGTGTCCGCTGTTTTTTCCTTTCCAATGTCATGCCCCTATGGTACATAAAGTTCCGTTTTGCGGAGCTGAGTGGAAATCATGCGTCGGGTTGACACGGTTCAGGTTGCTTATGCGTTCCGGAACGGGGCCCATTCCTTCCAGGTGGAGGATCCGGCCACGGGTGCCATCGCGGTATCCCACGGTGTTCCGGAAGTGGCGTACGAGCAGATGACCCGTACCCTTTCCGAACGCGCGACCGGCCTGTCCGGCCGCCGGGTGGTGGCGCGTCCCGCCCTGCCCTTCGATGACTTCTTCAACTGGCTGCGCCAGAACCCCATCGCCAGCGTCGCCGGTGCCCCGGTGAAGGTTGAGTTCCCCTGGGAATTGCGCTGACCGGTCCAGAGTTCGGACGGCCCTGGTGGCCGCCCCAGTGAGAGTGCCGCCCGCAAATCCGGGAAAACACCGGACGGGCGAACAGGGATAGAGGAAACACCAAGCACTGCGCGGCCCCAACGGGCCGAACAGCGAAACGCCCCGGAGGGTCCGCCTTCCGGGGCGTTTTTGCTTTTCGACGATTCCCTCAGGCGCCGGCGGACGCAATCGCGTCCTACAGCGGCACGAACAACCGCGCGCCCATCCCCTACCGCCGGCCGAACAGCCTCTCAATGTCCGCCAGCTTAAGCTCAACATAGGTGGGGCGGCCGTGGTTGCATTGGCCGCTGTGGGGCGTGGCCTCCATCTCGCGCAGCAGCGCGTCCATCTCGCCCAGCGTCAACACCCGGCCGGCGCGGACGGAGCCATGGCAGGCCATGGAGGAGCAGACCTCCTCCAGCCGTTCCTTCAGCGCGTGCTGGTCGCCCAGTTCCGCCAACTCATCGGCGATGTCGGTGACCAGGGCTTTGATGTCGGCCTTGGCGCCCAGCAGCGCCGGTATCTCCCGCACCACCACGGCGCCGGTGCCGAAGGATTCCAGGCAGAGGCCCAGCTCCGCCAGTTCGTCGGAACGTTCGGCCAGGCGGCTGGCCGCGGCCTCCTCCAACTCCACCACCTCGGGGATCAGCAGCATCTGCCGCTTCACGCCCTGGGCCACCATGGACTGCTTGATGCGCTCATAGACCAGGCGCTCATGCGCGGCGTGCTGGTCGACGATGACCATGCCGTCCCGGGTCTGCGAGACGATGTAGGTCTGGTGCACCTGGGCGCGGGCGATGCCCAGGGGAAAGTCGGGCACGTCGTCGGCGTTGGCCCGCGCCATCGCCGCGACGGCGCTCGCCAAGCCCGGCGAGAGCGGACCGGGTACCATGTCGCCATGCGGCGCATCGGCCAGGATGGAGGGCGCATAAGCCGGCTGGGCCGCCGCCGAGCCTTCCGCCGTCGGGCCCTCCCAGGCCGCCACCGGCGCCTGGAAGGCGCGCGCGGCCTCCACCTGGCCGGCGGTGGGCCGGGTGATGCCGGGCCAACTGCCCCCGCCACCGGCATGCGGCTGCGGCTGCCACTGGAAGGCGGTCTGGGGGATGGGGCGGGCGCCGTCGGCGCGGAAGCTGGCCAGGGCCGCCTGGCCCACGGTGGTGGAGGCGCGGTGGCCGGCGCCGGCCAGGGCGTGCTTCAGCGCGCCCACGATCAGGCCGCGCACCAGGCCCTGGTCGCGGAAGCGCACTTCCGTCTTCGCCGGGTGGACGTTGACGTCCACATCCTCGCAGGGGATGTCCAGGAACAGGGCCAGCAGGGGGTGGCGGTCGCGGGCCAGGAAATCGGCATAGGCGCCACGCACGGCGCCCAGCAGCAGCTTGTCGCGCACCGGCCGGCCGTTCACGAACAGGTATTGGCCGGCGGTGGTGTTCTTGTTCAGGGTGGGCAGGCCGATATGGCCGTAGAGCCGCACACCCTCGCGCCGGGCGTCAATGGGCAGGGCGTTCTCCTGGAACTCCCGCCCCATGATGGCGCCCAGGCGGGCCAGCAGCGGATCCTCGCCGTTGAGAGTCCCCCTCTGGGCCGGCAGGCGCAGGGGCGTGCGCCCCTCGTCCGCCACGGTGAAGGCGACCTCGGGATGGGCCATGGCCAGGCGCTGCACCACGTCGACGGCGTGGTCCGTCTCCGTCCGCGTGGTCTTCAGGAACTTCAGCCGCGCCGGGGTGGCATAGAACAGGTCGCGCACCTCGATGCGGGTGCCCACGGGATGGGCCGCCGGCACCGGCCGGCCCTTGGCCCCGCCCTCCACCGTCAAGGCCCAGGCGCTATCGCTGCCCGGTTGGCGGCTGGTGATGGTCAGGCGGCTGACGGCACCGATGGAGGGCAGCGCCTCCCCCCGGAAACCCAGGGTGTGGATGTTCAGCAGGTCGTCGCCCGGCAGCTTGGAGGTGGCGTGGCGCTCCACCGCCAGCGACAGCTCGTCGGCCGTCATGCCGCCGCCGTCGTCCACCACCTGGATCAGCGCCTTGCCGCCATCGCGCAGGGTGACGTCGATGCGCCGCGCGCCGGCGTCCAGCGCGTTCTCCACCAGCTCCTTCACGGCGGCGGCGGGACGCTCCACCACCTCGCCGGCGGCGATGCGGTTGACCAGGGTCTCAGGCAGAAGGCGAATGGGCATGATGGCGGCATTGTAGCGGGCGGCGGGGCCGCCGGGCAATGCAAGGGATCATTTACTCTAGCAAGCCAAGCATTCCCAGTAGACACAGCAGGAATCTAAGGACAGAGCGCTTGTCGCCTCAGGCTTTTCTGGACACCTCGAGACAAATGAACGTATGATTCAATATTTTCCCTGAAAGCGAGCACCATGGACGCAACGTATAATCTAAACGGTGGCTTTAAACCGACCGCCAAGCGGATTGCGGATTTAGACGGCCCCGATTTTTATCCAACCCCTCGCTGGGCAACTTATGCACTAATTGATAACGAGAAGTTCTCTGGCGATATTTGGGAATGTGCCTGTGGAGATGGCGCAATGTCCAAAGTCTTGCAAGAAACAGGAAATACCGTTCTGAGTTCCGATTTATACAATCGAGGATATGGCGAGATTGGCAAAGATTTTTTAGAGCAAAACAGAATTACTGAAAATATTATTACAAATCCACCTTATAATAGCGCGGAAGGATTTGTACATTCCGGCCTGAAGAAAGCGAAATCAAAATTCGCTTTCTTGCTCAGACTTGCGTTTCTAGAGGGATCAAATAGATCTAATACTATATTTTCTTGCTCTCCGCCCGCGCGAGTATGGGTCTTCAGCGAAAGAATCACCTTTTACCCTAAGGGAGCAAAAGTTTCTGGCAGCGGAACAACGGCATATGCTTGGTTTGTTTGGGACAAGAACCACGCCGGCCCAACAGAACTGGCGTGGCTCAAGCCCGGATACAAAGCTAAGTACAGCTAAACCTGGCTGCTAAACTTAGCTATTCATCAATTGGGTACGGCCCTCGTCCGTAATCAGGAACCCGTTTCGTTCCTTCAAGTACGTGGCATAACCCTTCTTGATAAAGCTGGTCGAGCAGTCACGATGCGAAACCATGTTTCGCACTTTCTGCGAAAAATAGGTGTCACGCCGGCCAGCAGCGATTTCAGCGTCATGGCCCGACGGACGGAATGCCAAAGTCAATTCGGAGATCAATTCCGACGTCGGAATAAACCCATCAGGACGCTTTGCCATAGCCTCGAGGGTGGGAATAGCGAGCTCGCGCTCACTGACCTGCCGATTAGAAAAATGGGAAGAACTCATAATTTCTCCGATTTCCGGGAGAAACCGACTTGAACACGAGTCAAGCAACGCCTATAGTCCGGCCGAAGAGACGAACTAAAACGTTCAAAAACGCATGTGATCCGCGTCGGCCTCCCTGAAGGTTAATGCGGACCCTGGCAGGCAACGGCCGTCATTCGGGATACCACCTCCGAATAAGGTCATCTTTGCCAATCAGCGTAAGACACTATTGCAAGAAAGCGATAGTGTCTATCTCTTTTTTACCTGATTTTGCGGTTATGGCTGCATGTGTCCCCCATATGATGAGGGACAAAGATAAGTACTTGCCGCGTAAACGGCTCAGATCAAGGCAAGCCCTTGTCATAGCTCGGCTCAATCATCCGCCATATAGCGCACGCGCCAGGTGCGGGGCAGGCCGCGGGCGCCGGTGAAGTCCACCGCCTTCATCTGCTCCTCCTGCACCAAGGCGCCGCTGAGATTGGCGTCGCGCAAGTCGGCCTCGCGCAAATCCGCGCCGCGCAGATCGGCGTGGCTGAGGTCGGCCTGGGCCAGGCGGACGCGGCGCAGGCGGGCGCCGCCGAGATCGGCGTTGCGAAGCACGGCGCCGGTCAGGTTGGTGCGGACGTGCCGCTCGGCATCGATCTGCAGGTAATCCAGCGTGGCGTGGCGCAGGTTGGCGGCGTTGAAGTTGGCGCCCTGGAAGCTGCCACCGCGCAAGTCCGCCTCCGCCAGGATGGCGGTGCGGAAGTCAGCGTTGTCGAACTGGCCCACCTGCATCTGGATACCGGTCAGGTCCATGCCGTAGAACACGGCGCCGCGCCCCACACCCCGTGTCAGCATGGCCCGCGACAGGACGCCGGACCCGCGCAGGTCCACGCCGCTCAAGTCCAGGGCCATGCCCTCCTTGGCCGCCGTGCACACCCAGGTGGCGTGCAGGTTCAACAGCTCGGCCAGGGAGCGGCCCAGCTCCGACGCCGGGCGTCCCTGGGGCTTTTCCGTCAGCACGCCGGTCATGTCGGCGCCGCCCAGCTCCGTCAGGTTCATGACGGTGCCGATCAGCACCGCGCCGCGCAGGCTGGCGCCGCGCACGTCGGCGCCCGACAGGTCCGCCCCCTCCAGATTGGTGCCGTCCAGCTTGGCGTGGCGCAGGTTGGCGCGCACCAGCTTGGCGTTGCGCATGATGGCGTCGGTGAAGTCGGTGTGCATGGCGACCGAACCCGACAGCTTGGCATTGGTCAGGTTGGATCCGCGCAGGTTGGCCTCGGCCAAGTCGGCATTGGTGGGGTCCACGCTCATGATCTGCAGGCTGCCGTCGCGGGCGCGGGCGGCCAAGGTGCCGTCGCGCAGGTCGGCATCGAACAGATCCGCCCCCGACAGGTCGGCCCCGCGCAGGCAGGCGCCCCGCAGGTCGGCCTTCACCAGCCGGGCGTTGCGCAGATTGGCCCCGCGAAGGTCGGTGACGAACAGCGTGGCGCATTCCAGAAAGGCGCCGCTGAGGTCGACATCGCGCAGGATGGCGTGGGTGAAGTCGGCATGGCTGAGGTCGCGGCCGGCCATGCTGAGGCCCGACAGGTCCATGCGGGCCAGCACCGCACGGGCCCCACCCACCTTGGCGGTGCGGAACATGGCGTGGCGCTTCAGCACCAGGTCCAGCTGTTCCTGGGTCAGGCGTACCGCCCCCGGTCGTTCGGAGGCGGGTCCACCAAGGCCGCGCGTGCCGCTTTCCATGTCATCAACCTTGCCGGCGGACGATACCAGGGAGTTTGGATACGCCGCCGTTCCACGGCAAGCTTACGCCTGTAGGAAAAAAGCCGTCACGGGGAAAAGCCGGCCGCCTCCCAAGCGACGTGCCAGGGGGGATGCGCCAAGGGATGCCCGGCCTTCCCGGCGCGGCGGTCAGCGCAGGCCCTCGCGCACCACGCGGATGAGGCCGGCGGTGGAGCAGTCATGGCCACGGCGGGCGCCGCCCTCCAGCTCCGGCAGGATGGCCTTGGCCAGCTGCTTGCCCAGCTCCACCCCCCACTGGTCGAAGGAGTTCAGGTTCCACAGGATGCCCTGCACGAAAATCTTGTGCTCATAGAGGGCGATCAGCATGCCCAGGGTATGCGGGTCCAGCTTCTGGAACAGCAGGGTGTTGGTCGGGCGGTTGCCGGTGAAGACCTTGTGCGGCACCAGGGCCTCCAGCTCCTCGCCATCCAGGCCTTGCGCCGCCAGCTCCGCCCGCGCCTCGTCCTCGGTCTTGCCCAGCAGCAGGGCCTCGGTCTGGGCCAGGAAGTTGGCCAGCAGCAGGGTGTGGTGGCGGCCCACCGGGTTCTGCGTCTCGATGGGCGCCAGGAAGTCGGCCGGGATCAGCGGCGTGCCCTGGTGGATCAGCTGGTAGAAGGCGTGCTGGCCGTTGGTGCCGGGCTCGCCGAACAGCACCGGGCCGGTGGCGTAGTCCACCGGGCGGCCGTCGCGGTCCACGCCCTTGCCGTTGCTCTCCATGTCGGCCTGCTGCAGATAGGCCGGCAGGCGGGCCAGGTACTGGTCATAGGGCAGCACGGCGTAGGACTGGGCGTCCCAGAAATTCACGTACCACAGGCCGATCAGGCCCATCAGCACGGGCATGTTGGCGGCCAGCGGGGCGGTGCGGAAATGCTCGTCCATCGCATGCGCGCCGGCCAGCAGCTCGGCGAAGCGGTCGGGCCCGATCATCAGCAGGATGGGCAGGCCGATGGCCGACCACAGGCTGTAGCGGCCGCCCACCCAGTCCCAGAAGCCGAACATGTTGTCGGTGTCGATGCCGAAGGCCGCGACCTCCTTGGCGTTGGTCGACACGGCCACGAAGTGCTTGGCCACCGCGTCCGCCGGCGCCCCCTGGGCCAGCAGCCACTCGCGCGCCGTATGGGCGTTGGCCAGGGTCTCCTGCGTGGTGAAGGTCTTGGAGGCGATGATGAACAGCGTCGTCTCCGCATCCACCTTCCTCAGCACCTCCGCGATGTGGGTGCCATCGACGTTGGAGACGAAATGCGCCTGCAGGTGCGGGTGGTGGTAGGGGGTCAGCGCCTGGGTCACCATGACGGGGCCCAGGTCGGACCCGCCGATGCCGATGTTGACGATGTCGGTGATGGGCTGGCCGGTCCAGCCGCGCCACGCCCCATCCCGCACGGCGGTGGCGAAGGCGCCCATGCGGTCCAGCACGGCGTGCACGTCCGGCACCACGTTGCGGCCCTCGACCAGCACCGTGGCGCCCTTGGGCTGGCGCAGGGCGGTGTGCAGAACGGCGCGGCCTTCCGTCAGGTTGATGGCGGCACCCGCGAACATGCGGTCGCGCCAGCCTTCCAGATCACGGGCGCGGGCGAAGTCCAGCAGCAGGGGCAGGGTCTCGTCGGTCAGCCGGTTCTTGGAATAGTCCAGCAGCAGGGTGCCCAACTTCAGGGAGTAGGTGTCGAACCGTTCCGGGTCGGCGGCGAACAGGTCGCGCATGTGCACGCCGTCCAGCGCCTGGCGGTGCCGGGCCAGCGCCTGCCAGGCGGGTGTCTCAACCAGAGGAGTGTCCACGAGGGTCGGGTCTTGGGGGGGCGCGTCCTGGGTGGGGGTCTGCGTGGCGGACATCGTTCTCTCCTGACCTGTGGCCAGGGGCGCCCGGATCCCATTATCCCGCCCCTGGAAAGCCCCAGGGGTGTAGCACGGCTGGGGATGGTTAAGCAGCGTTTCGGATGGGGATTTCGTCCATTTGACGCGAATTTGTCTTCGTTTTTGACGTCTGGCGCGGCGGCCCGGCCGGACCACATGGGTGGACCGCATGGGGCCACTTGGCGTGCGCCGGCCGCCCGGACCGGTTCCATCGCCCGCTGCGTCCTTGATCCCCACGGCCGCGCGGTGACAATGGGGATAATGCCGCAACCATAGACGAGTCCGGTCCCATGTCCCGTCCCCACCGTATCGCCCTCGCCCTGCCCCTGTCGCTCGCGGCGCTCACCGCCGCCGGCGCCGCCTGGGCGGGAGAGCGCAGCTGGGCCCTGGATGGGCGGGAGCTGCGGGTCACCACCCCCTGCGCCCGCACCGTGGACATCACCGCCTCCGCCAGCGCGCGCGACGTGCGCATCCAGGCCACGGCCGACGACCCCAAGGAATTGGACCAACTGACCGCCAGCGGCGGCGGAACGGCCCAACTGGGCATCAGCGGCCGCCGCTGCTACCGCGAGGGGGACGATTGGAAGCGCTGGCAGCCGACGCTGCGCATCACCATCACCGTGCCCGCCGGCATCCCGCTTGACGTGCAGGAGGGCGGGTCGACCGATTACCAGGCCAGTGGCGGCTTCGGGGCCCTGGCGCTGACGCTGGACGGTTCGGGCAATTTCAAGGTCGACCGCGTGGCCGGCGGCGCCCAGGTGCGCGTCCACGGGTCGGGCGATACCCAGCTGGACCGCCTGGAGGGCGCGCTGAAGGTGCGGGTGGCTGGGTCGGGCAATGTCGGTATCACCCAGATGGCGGGACCGTCCACCGACCTGGAGAGCAGCGGCAGCGGCACCATCACCATCGGCGGGGGCAGCGGCGGCACCACCCAGGCCAAGCTCAGCGGCTCGGGCAACGTGACGCTGCCGGCCGTTCAGGACCTGCGCCTGACCATCGACGGCTCGGGCGACCTGGTGGTGGCCAAGGCGCAAGGGGCGCTGTCGGCCCACCTGGGCGGCTCGGGCACGCTGACCATCCATGCCGTGTCGGCCCCCACCGCCCAGCTGAAGCAGTCGGGCAACGGCGACATCACCATCGATGGGGGGAAATTGGCACCCTGTCGTCCGCCATCAGCGGCAGCGGCGACCAGGTGTTGCGCGTCAAGGTCACCGACGCCACCCTCTCGCTGAGCGGCAGCGGCGACGTGAAGATCGACCAGGTGACCGGCCGGCTGGACCAGGCGCACAGCGGCAGCGGCAGCGTCCACGTGGGCGGACGCTGACCCGCCGGCCTTTTGCCACCGCGCCCCTTCCTACCGCGCCTGACGGCGGGCTGGCCGCACCATGGTCCGGGACCGGGGCAGGCGCACCGGTTCCGCCTTGGCGGCCGGCTCATCCTCATCCACGTCGAATAGACTGTCCTTGGCCCTGTCCTTCGCCCCCGCCGCCATCTCGGGGGCCGGCATGGGCGCCCGCAGGGCGTTGGGCATGACGGTCAGCGGCAGGCCGATGGCGCTGCCCAGGGCCTCCGCCATCTCCTTGGGCAGGGGGCCGCCCGCCATGGTCTTGACCGCCAGGGTGGGGGTGACGCCCTGGGGCAGCATGGCGTCGTCGCTGAGCGCGCGGTATTCCCGCACCAGTTCCTGCAGGGTGGCCCACACGGACCGGATTTCCCCCTCCAACACCTCGCGGCGGCGGTGCAGGGCGGCAGGATCCGCCTTGATAGCGGCAAGGATCGCCGCGATGGGAATGCCGTCGATATGGTCGGGAGCGGGGGCGGCGCGGGCGCCGCCACGGCGCCGGTCCAGGCCATTGGGCATGGGATTGTCCTGCAAAACCGCGGGCGCCGGGCTTTCCGGGGCGTTGCGACCCGTCAGGGCGGCAACCGGGAAGAAGCGTGCCTTGAAATCCTCGAACGTGAACGTCATCGGAAACCCCCAGTTGCCAAGATCGCGGACGGGGATACCTCAGCAACTCCTATGCCAAAGGTTAGCCGGGGAACCGTTGCTCAACGCAGCGGGCCGGTGGCCCCGCCGACCACCACAGTGGCCATGGCATCGGGACGCAACAGCCTGGCAGCCACCCGCTGGACATCGGCCAGCGTCACCCGGCGCAGCAGGGCGTTCCGATGGTCGAGGAAACCGGCGGCGTAGCCATCGCGGCGAATATCCAGCAACAGCGCGGCGATGGCGCGGTCGTTGGTGAATTGCAGGGGAAAGGAGCCGGTCAGATAGGTCTGGGCGTCGCGCAGTTCCCGCGCGGTCACCCCGTGGGCGGCCACCTCCGCCAGGGTGTGGCGCACCAGGCCCAAGGCCTGTTCCACCGTGGCGTTGGCGGTGGAGCCGCTGACGATGAACAGATCGGCATGGGCATAGGATTGCAAATTGCATTGCACATCGTAAGACAAGCCGCTCCGGGTGCGCACCGCATCCGCCAAACGCGACTCCAGGCCCTCCCCGCCCAGGATGTGGCTCAGCAACAGCGCGGCGGGCCAGTCGGGGTCGCCCGGGGGAATGCCCGCCCCCGCCTGCACGAACAGGCTCTGCGGCCCCGGCCAGGGCACGGCGACCGGCGGAGCGCCAGTGGCGGGGCGCGCATCGGGAATGGTGGCGGGCGCGGAGGCGGCCGGCAGCGCGCCGAAAATCCAATCCACCGCCGCCGCCAGTTCCGCCGGGTCGATGTCGCCCGCCGCCGTCACCAGCAGTCCTTCCCGGGCCAGGCGCCGGTCGGCGAAGCCCCGCAGGTCGTCGGCGGTGATGGCGGCCAATGTGTCGGACGTGCCACGCAGGGGGCGGCCGTAGGGATGGCCCGGGAACAGCTGGCGGGCCAGGGCATGGTAGGCGACCGTGACAGGGTCCGCCTCCTCCCGCCGCACGGCCACCTGCAACTGGCCCCGGATGCGGGCGACCGCGTCGGCGTCGAAGCGCGGCGCCGTCAGGGCCAGGCGGGCCAGGGTGAACGCCTCCTCCCGATTCTCCCGCAGGGTCAGCAGCGCGCCGGAGAACCAGTCGCGGCTGGCGTTGAAGGCCAGGCCGATGGAATGGTCGGCCAAGCGATTCTGGAAGGCGGCGGAGTCCAGGTCACCCGCCCCCTCGTCCAGCAGGCCGGCCGCCATGGCGGCCAAGCCCAGCTGGTCGGCGGGATCGGTGGCGGCCCCGCCGCGGAAGGACCAGTCCAGCGCGATGATGGGGTTCTTGGCGTCGCGCACCAGCCAGACCTCGATGCCGCCCGGGCTGACCACGCGTTCCATGAGAGACGCCCTGACCGGGAGCGCCTCGGCCGGGGACGCCTCAGCCGCCATCGGCGCGCGCGGCGGAAGGGCGGCCAGCAGCCCCAGCGCCAGCACCCCACACAGGCCCTTCCCCCACTTCATCGGACGGCCCCCTGCGCCATGCCTTGCGCCGCCGCCACGTCCTCCAGTTCCTCCTCCGGCGTCGGGGCGTCGGGGTCGGGCAGCAGCAGGGCGGTGACGGAGCCCTGGCCCCCCAGCACCCCGCGCAGGGCGCGGTTCACGTCGTCCACCGTCACGGTAGCGATGCGGTCGGGCCAGGCCTCGACATCGGCGACGCCCTGCCCCGTGGTCAGCGCCACGCCGAATTCCGAGGCGGGGCCTTGCAGGCTGTCGCGGGCGTAGATGGCGCCGACCCGCAGGCGCCGGATGGCGGCCGCCACCTCCGCCGCGCCGACGCCGTCGTGCAGCAGGCGGGCCAGCTCGGCGTTCAGGCCGGCCTCGGCATCCGCCACCGCCACGTCCGGCCCGGGCACCACGCCCAGGCTGAACTGACCCGGCCCCAGCGCGTCGGCCAAGTAATCGACGCTGACCCCCGCCGCCAGGCGCTGGCGCACCACCAGCGCCTGGTAGAGGCGGCCGGTGGCGCCACCGCCCAGGATGGTCTGTAACACCTCCAGCGCGTAGACCTGCGCCGGCTCGGCGGCCCAACCGTGGGAGGGGGCCAACCATATCCGGCTCAGCGACGGCTGGCGCACCTGGGCGTCCTTCAGTTCGATGCGGCGCCCCTCCCCGCCGGCCGACACCGCCCCCCGCGCCGCCACCCGGTCGGGGACCGGGCGGGCGGGGATGCGGCCGAAGGTGGCCTCCGCCAGGGGGCGCAGGGTGGCGGCGCTGATGTCGCCCGCCACCACCAGCACGGCGTTGTTGGGCGCGTACCAGGCGCGATAGTAGGCCTGGGCGTCGGCCGGGGTCAGGGCGGCCACCTCCCCGGGCCGGCCCACCACGGGCCTGGCATAGGGATAGGCCTGGAACAGGGCCGCCTGCACCCGTTCCCGCAGGCGGGCGGCGGGGCTGGCCTCCGTCCGCTGCCGCCGCTCGTTCAGCACCACCGCCAGTTCCGGCGCCGCCGTCGCGGGCATGATGCGCAGATTGGCCATGCGGTCGGCCTCCAACCGCAGGGTCAGGGGCAACTGGTCGCGCGCGATGGTCTGGAAATAGGCCGTCTGGTCCTGGTTGGTGTAGGCGTTCTCCACCCCGCCATGCGCCGCCACCCGCCGGGAAAAGGCGCCGGATGGCACGGTGGCCGTGCCCCGGAACATCAGGTGCTCCAGGTAATGGGCGACGCCTGACTTGCCCGCCGGCTCATCCGCGGCACCGGCCTTGTAGAACAGCATCTGGGTGACGACCGGGGCGCGGTGGTTGGGCACCACCACCACCTGCAGGCCATTGGCCAGCGTGAAGGTCTCGGGATCGAAAACCCGGGCCAGGGCCGCCGCCGGCATCATGAGGGCAAGCGCCAGGGCCGCGAACCGCGTCCCCCAGAAAGGCCGCCAAAAGACGCCCAAGGCCCCGCCACTCCCGCTACATGCCGCCCCGTTTCCCAGAGGAATAACATGGGTGCGGCACGGCCCCAAGGGAAGCTGGCGTTGGGATGCGCACGCCGGCACCGTCCTGCCAGCCGCCATCACGCGCACAACAAAAGGCCCGGGCGGGATGTCATCCCGTCCGGGCCTTTGAACCCTGCTCCCTTAGCGGGAAGAACCGGCGGAGCTGCTGTCGCGCTGCACCGTCGGGCCGTTTGCCGCCGGCTTGTCGTCGCCCTTCCAGAACATCAGGCTGTCCAGGAAGCCACGGTCGCCGACCACGGTGCCCGGCCATTCCTTGTCGATGATCTTGCGGATCTGGGGATCGGCCTGGTCGCCGCCGGCCTTGGCCACCAGGGCGGCCTCGCCCTTGCTCTGGTTGGCGGTGGCGGAAGCCACGGCCGTCGCCTCGGTGGTGGCGGCGCCGAACACGGTGCTGGTGGCGCGCGTCTCCTTCACGATTTCCTGCGGGCGCGGGCTGCCCGGCTGCGGCGGACGCAGGTTGAAATCGGGCGGCACCTCCAGCGGCGCGCGCGCCAGCACCCGGAACTCGTCCGGAGTCGGGCGCGACCCGCCGAACAGGTAGTCCAGGCTGTCACACCCCGTCAGGGCTGCCAAACCGGCCGCCGCGAGCATCAGCCGCGCGCTAAACACCTTAGAATTCTCGCCCATATCCTCGTCCGTCGAATGTAGGCCCCGAACCCCGGGACCCCCGTGAACCTGACCCAAAAACGGAACCAACCCCATCCGCGGAGCCCCACCGCTCCGTTGACGGCGACACCCTACCGCGTCGCGGGCTTGACGAACAGCCCATCCACGACCAGCACCAGCATGCCGACGACGATGCCGCTATCGGCAACGTTGAATGCCGGCCAATGCCACGCCGCGATGTGGAAGTCCAGAAAATCAACGACGGCGCCCAGGCGCAGCCGGTCGATCACGTTCCCCAAAGCCCCGCCGATCACCATGCCGGCGCACACCGCCTCGATCAGGCGGGCCGCGCGGCGCATCCACACCGCCATGGCGGCGGTGATGACCAGGGCTAACACGATCAACATGACCGTCCCCGTCGCGCCGCCCTGATTAAACAGGCCGAAGCTGACGCCGTGGTTCCACACCAGCACCAGGTTGAAGAAGGGCAGCAGGGTCACGCCGTCGCCGGCCTCGGCGAAGCGGTCCAGGATGGCGGCCTTGCTGGCCTGGTCGGCGGCCAGGATGACGGCCGCCGCCAACAGGCCGGGAACGCCGAACCGCCCCAACACGCGGGTCAGCATGCTCATACGGGATGGCCCCCCGCCAGACCGACGGCGTCATCGCAGCGATGGCACAGCTGCTCCACCCCCTCGGCGGCGGCCGGCACCTCCGGCAGGATGCGCCAGCAGCGCTCGCACTTCTCGCCCTCGGCCGGGCTGAAGACCACGCCCACGCCGGCCACGTCGGCCAAGGCGAAGGCGCCCTCGGGTGCGGCGCCCACCGTCACGGTGATGCCGGAGGTGATGCTGATCTCCGCCAGGTCCAGGCCGGCCAGGGCCGCGTGGTGGGCCTCCTGCACGTACACCGTGGGGTGCGCCTGCAGGGAGGAGCCGATGGTCTTGTCGGCACGCTTCAGTTCCAGCGCGCCCGTGACCGCGCGGCGCACATCGCGCACCACGGTCCAGCGGGCGGCCAGGGCGTCGTCGCGCCAATCGGCCGGGATCTCGGGAAACTGGCGCAGGTGCACGCTTTCCGGCCAGGCGGCGCGGCGGGTGTCGTCGCCCTCCGCCAGGAAGGCCAGCCAGGCCTCTTCCGCCGTGAAGCACAGGATGGGGGCCAGCCAGGCGGTCAGCGTCACGAACAGCCGTTCCAGCACCGTGCGCACGGCGCGGCGGCGGGCGCTGGCCGGCGCGTCGCAGTACAGGCTGTCCTTGCGGACGTCGAAGTAGAAGGCCGACAGGTCCACGGCGCAGAAGTTATGCAGCTCGGTGATCAGGCGGTGCAGGTCGTATTCCTTGGTGGACTGGCGCACGATGGCGTCCATCTCCGCCAGGCGGTGCAGCACCCAGCGCTCCAGGTCCGGCATGGCCGCCGGCTCCACCCGCTCCGCCTCGGTGAAGTCGGCCAGGGCACCCAGCAGGTAGCGCAGGGTGTTGCGCAGGCGGCGGTAGAGATCGGCGTTGCTCTTCAGGATCTCCTTGCCGACCTTGAGGTCCTCCGAATAGTCGGAGCCGACGACCCACAGGCGCAGGATGTCGGCGCCGTATTCCTCCATCACCTGCTGCGGCGCCACCACGTTGCCCAGGGACTTGGACATCTTGCGGCCCTGCTCATCCAGGGCGAAGCCGTGGGTCAGCACCGCCTTGAAGGGCGCGCGGCCCCGGGTGCCGCAGCTTTCCAGCAGCGAGGAATGGAACCAGCCGCGATGCTGGTCCGACCCTTCCAGGTAGAGGTCGGCGGGCGACGACAGGTCGTTGCGCCGCTCCAGCACGAAGGCGTGGGTGGAGCCCGATTCGAACCAGACGTCCACGATGTCGAACACCTGGTCGAAATCGGCCGGGTCGTAGTCCGGACCCAGGAAGTCGGCGGCGGGGCGGTTGTACCAGGCGTCCGCCCCCTCGGTCTCGAAGAAGCTGGCGATGCGGTTCAACACGCCTTCATCCTTCAGGGGCTGGCCATCCGCCTTGGACAGGAACAGGGCGATGGGCACGCCCCAGGCGCGCTGGCGGCTGATGCACCAGTCGGGACGGCTTTCCACCATGGCGTGGATGCGGTTGCGGCCCTGTGGCGGCACCCATTGCGTCTCATCGATGGCCGCCAGCGCCCGCGCCCGCAGGTCGTTGGTGTCCATGGAGATGAACCACTGCGGCGTGGTGCGGAAGATCAGCGGCGCCTTGGAGCGCCAGCTGTGCGGATAGCTGTGCTTCAGGTTACCCTTGGCCAGCAGCGCCCCTTGCGCGATCAGCGCGCTGATGGACTTGCCGTTGGCGTCGCCCGGCTTGCCTTCCGGCGTATAGACGCGGGCGCCGGCGAACAGCGGCACATGGGGGTAGTAGCTGCCGTCCGCGTCCACGGTCTGCGGCACCTCCAGCCCGAACTTGCGGCCGAGGTCGAAGTCCTCCGCGCCATGGCCGGGGGCGGTGTGGACGAAGCCGGTGCCGGCGTCGGACGTGACATGGTCGCCCGGCAGCAGCGGCACGGGGTAGTCGTAGCCGCCGTTGGCCTCCGGATGGCCCCGGAAGGGATGGGCCAGGATGGCGCCCTTGAGGTCGGCGGCGGTGACGTCCGCCCCCTTCTCAAACGTCGCCTTGGCCGACGCCGCCACGCCCTCGGCCAGCGCCTGGGCCAGGATCAGCGTCTCACCCACCTTGGCGAGCGAGCCTTCCAGCGCCTCGGTCACCGTGTAGACCGCATAGGCGATCTCCTCGCCGTAGGCCACGGCGCGGTTGCCCGGCATGGTCCAGGGGGTGGTGGTCCAGATGACGACCGACGCGCCGTTCAGCACGGGCGTGGGCGCCGTCACCACGGGGAAGCGCACCCAGATCATGGGCGAGGTCACATCCTGGTACTCGACCTCCGCCTCGGCCAGGGCGGTCTTTTCCACCACCGACCACATGACGGGCTTGGCGCCCTTGTACAGGCCGCCGTTCAGCAGGAACTTGTGGATCTCGCGCACGATGGCGGACTCGGCGTCGAACGCCATGGTCAGGTAGGGGTTCTGCCAGTCGCCCTCCACCCCCAGGCGCCGGAACTCCGCGGCCTGGATGCCCACCCACTCGGCGGCGAAGTTGCGGCACTCGGCCCGGAACTGCAGGACCGGCACCTGGTCCTTGTCCTTGCCGGCCTTGCGGTACTTCTCCTCGATCTTCCACTCGATGGGCAGGCCGTGGCAGTCCCAGCCGGGGACGTAGACCGCGTTGCGGCCCTGCATCTGCTGGCTGCGGACGACCACATCCTTCAGGATCTTATTGACCGCGTGGCCGATGTGGATGTTGCCGTTGGCGTAGGGCGGGCCGTCATGCAGCACGAAGGGCGCGCGGTCCGCCCCGTCCTGGCGCAACTTGCCGTACAGGTCGATGGCCGCCCAGTGGGCCAGCAGCTCCGGCTCCTTCTTCGGCAGGCCGCCACGCATGGGGAAATCGGTGCGCGGCAGGAAAACGGTGTCTTTGAGATCACGGGTCATGGCGGGTCAGAAAATCCGGTGTTCGGATGGCGGCCTTGCCCTTGTCCGGAGGCGGATGCGGGCGCCCCGGGGGTAAGGCCGGCGGGATAGTCGGCGGTGATGGTACGCGGATGAGCACGCCCTGGTCCCGGCCCCCCTCAGGAGACCGGGTCGATAATTCGCAGGTCCATGACCCTGATCTGGCGCGTTGGCAACATGGGGGCGGATGTTAGCAGCCGCCCCCCGTGGGTCAAGCAAGATGGGAAGCGGCCGGCGGGTGTCAAGGCGGTGACCGGGTTCACGCCGGGGGCAGGGTCGCGAGGCGGACACGCGCCTCGTCCGCGTCCCGGGCGATCTGGTCCCTCAGCGCCTGGAAATTCTCGAACTTCATCTCCGGCCGGATGAAGTCCAGCAGCCGCACGCGGACATGGCGACCATAGAGGTCGCCGTCGAAGTCGAACAGGTGGGCCTCCAGCCGTTCCACCGTGCCGCCCACGGTGGGGCGGCGGCCCAGGTTGGCCACACCATCGTGCCAGACCGTGCCCGCGCCTTCGTCCACGCCGGCGCGCACGGCGTAGACGCCGAAATGGGGCCGCAGATAATCGTGGATTTCGATGTTGGCGGTGGGAAAGCCGATGGTGCGGCCCCGCTTGTCGCCATGCTCCACCCGGCCCTCGATCTCGAAGGGGTGGCCCAGGATGGCCGCCGCGTCCTGCGGCCGGCCCTCCTGCAGGTGACGGCGGACCGCGGTGGAGGAATAGGGCTCGCCCGCGCCATCGGCCACCGGCCGCGCCTCGGTCACGCCGAAACCGTGGCGGTCGCCCAGCGCGCGCAGCAACGCCATGTCGCCGCTCCGGTTGTGACCGAACAGGAAGTCGTAGCCGGCCACCACATGGCGCACGCCCAAACCCTGGACCAGCACCGTCTCCACGAATTCCTCGGCCGTCATGCCCGCCAGGGCGGCATCGAAGTGCAGGACCACCATGGCGTCCACGCCCAGGGCCTCGACCAGGTGGGCCTTGATGCGCAGGGGGGTCAGACGGAAAGGCGGGTCGTTGGGGCGGAAAAAGCCGCGCGGGTGCGGCTCGAACGTCAGCACGGCGGCTGGGCGGCCCAGGTCGTCGGCCAGCGCGCGGGCCTGGCCGATGACGGCGCGGTGGCCCAGATGCACGCCGTCGAAATTGCCCAGGGCCACCACGGCCCCGCGCAGGTCGGCGGGCGCATCCTCATAGTGGCGCAATAACTTCATGACCGGCGGCTTTCCGTCGACTTGAGGTGGGCCGTGAACAGGCGGGTATCCGATGCGTCCGGATATAGGCTCTAACACCCCGCCGTGCAAAGCCCTTCCCGCGCAAGCCCCCTGCCCTCAGGCCGCATGGGCGGGGCCGGAATAAATCTTCAGCCGGGCGTTCAGGGCGGCGCTGGCGAACAGCAGGATGGCGGTCACGAAGAACACGGCGCGCATGCCGACATGGCCCCCGACAAAGCCGCCCAGCAGCGGCCCCGCCACCTGACCGGCGAACTGGGCGGAGGTGGAATAGCCCAGGATGGCGCCCGCCACCCGGTCGGGCACGGCATGGCGGATCAGGGTGGTGATGGCCGGCAGCAACCCCGCCAAGGTCAGGCCCATGAGGAAACGCAGGCCCACCAGCTGCCAGACGTGGGTGACGAAGGCCTGGGGGATCATCAGCGCGCCGGTGGCGGCCAGGCAGGCGATGACCACGGTGCGCGGCCCCAGCCGGTCGGTCAGCCGCCCCACGCGGGGCGCCGCCAGCATGCTGGCCAGGGCGCCGCCCGCCATCACCAGGCCGGACAGGAAGGCGATGTCGCTGCCGGGGGCAGCGATCTGGCCGACATAGACGGTGATGATGGGCTCGATCGACATGTTGGCCACCATCAGCATGCAGGCGGTCAGCAGCATGGCGTAGACCGGCCGCCGGTCGGGAATCTGGCGCCACGGGCTGCCGGCGACGTGGGGACCGGCGGCCCTGGCCCGCGGCTCCTCCCGGATCAGGGTGGCGGTGGCGATGAAGGTGAGGAAGATGACGCCGGCGGCGGCGAAGAAGGTCTGCCGCAGGCCGATCAGGCCGGGCAGCGCCCCGCCGATCAGCGGCCCCGCCAGGCTGCCGGCCAGCATGCCGGTGGACAGGATGCCCAGCGCCCAGCCCGAGCGCGCCTTGGGCGTCTGCGTCGCCACCAGCACGATGGAGCCGGAGGCGTAACCGCCCAGCAGGCCAGCCAGCAGGCGCAGGGCCGCCAGCTGATAGACGTCCTGCACCAGGCCGGTCAGGGCGATGGCCACCGTCATGGCCAGGCTGGCGCGGATCAGGATGACCTTGCGGCCGTAGCGGTCGGCGAACTTGCCCCACAGGGGGGCGGTGGCGCCGGCGCCGAAGAAGGTGGCGCCATAGGCGATGCCCGACCACTGCACGATGGCCGCGTGCCCCACCACCCCCAGACGCTCCACGTACAGCGGCAGGAAGGGCAGGATCAGGCTGAGGCCCGCGATGGTGGTGAAGGACCCGAACAGGCAGACGTACAGGTTCCGTCGCCAATGCAGGGATTCCATGATGGCCATCCTCAAAATCAACCGTTCGCCCTGGAAACTGGCGCCGCTGACGCCAGAGGTCCAATATATGGCGCAGGCGATCGTGATCGCTTTCAGCAATGGCGGGGCCAGGACCATGGAACTACGCCACGTCCGCTATTTCCTGGCGGTGGCCGAGGAAGGCAACTTCACCCGCGCCGCGGCGCGCCTGGGCATCGGCCAGCCGCCGCTGAGCCAGCAGATCAAGGCCCTGGAGCGCGAGGTGGGGGCCGCGCTGTTCCACCGCGTGCCCCATGGCGCCGAACTGACGGAGGCGGGCCGCGCCTTCCTGGACCGCGTTCGCCCCTTCCCCACCCTGGCGCAGCGGGCCCTGGACGGCGCGCGGCGGGCGGCGCGGGGGGAGCTGGGCAGCCTGCGGGCGGGCTTCACCTCCTCGTCCGCCTTCAACCCGGCGGTGGCCGGCGCCATCCGGGCCTTTCGCCGGGCCTACCCTGAAGTGGACCTGGGCCTGGTCGAATCGAATTCCATTCCCCTGCTGGCGGCACTGGAAGCGGGTGAGGTCGACATCATCTTCCTGCGTACCGATCCGCCCCCGGGCGGCCCGGTGCGGAGCCGCCTGCTGGCGGTCGAGCCCATGGTGGCCGTCCTGCCGGCCGGCCATCCGGCAGCCGGTGCCCCGGTGCTGGATCTGGGCCGGCTGCGGGACGATCCCTTCATCCTGTTTCCCCGGGGTGCCGGGCCCAGCATGTTCGAAACCACCTTGGCCGCCTGCCGCGCCGCCGGGTTCGAGCCGCGGCTGTACCAGACGGCGCCGCAGATGAGTTCCATCGTCAACCTGGTGGCGGCCGAACTGGGCGTGTCCATCATGCCGGCGTCGATGTCCCAGGTGCGGGTGGCGGGCGTGGTCTTCCGGCCCCTGGCCCCGCTGCCGGACATCCCCCAGCCGACCGCCCGGCTGGCGCTGGCCTGGCGGCGGGGTGACACGCGTGTACTGGTGCGCAACTTCATCAACCACGCGGGCCCCGCCTTGGCCGAACCCGAGGGCGCGGATGAAACTTCTTCCACATCCCTGTGAGCGCGCGCATAGCGGGAAGCGGCACCCCGCCAATAATCTGACAAAATGTGCAGATATGGATCGGCGACTTGATCGCGGCCCCGAATCGCGCCGACAATGGGGACAACAGCGCCGAGAACTATGCGGGCCGGAACCGTCGCCGTCATGGACAACGCAGTCGAAACAACCCCGGGCGCGCCATCCCCCGGCGCCACGCCGGCGGGATGGACCTACCCATCGGGCGGCGCCGGGTGGGCCTTCCTGTATCTGGACCGCCCGGACGGCGCGCGGCTGCGCCTGGGCTGCTGGCAGAGCGGGGGAAGCGAGAGCCGCCGCGGCACCTGCCTGCTGGTCAACGGCCGCAGCGAATTCCTGGAAAAGTATGCGGAGCAGGCGGCGGAGTGGGCCGCCCGGGGGTGGCGCGTCGTGTCGTTCGACTGGCGCGGCCAGGGCCTGTCCACCCGGCCCTTGCCCAACCGCCAGCTGGGGCACATCGACGACTTCTCGACCTACCTGGAGGATCTGGAGGCCATCGTGGCCGCCCTGTGCCCGCCCACCGGGCCGGTCGTCGCCTTCGCCCACAGCATGGGCGGCCACCTGATGCTGCGTCATGTGCTGGACTGCGACACGGCGATGGAGGTGCCGCGGCTGAAGGCCCTGATCCTGTCGGCCGCCATGCTGCGCATCAACACCGCCCCCCTGCCCGGCCGCGCCGCCGCCCTGATCGCCAACCTGGCCTGCCGCCAGGGCAAGGCGGAGGCGTACGCCCCCGGCCAGCGTGACTTCGACCCTGACGCGCAACGGTTCGAGGGCAACCCCCTGACCAGCGACCCGCGCCGCTTCAACGTGGCGCTGGACGCCTGCCGGAAGCAGCCGGACCTATGCCTGGGCGGCGTCACCTATGGCTGGCTGGCGGCAGCCTACCGCTCCACCGACTATCTCGCCCACACCACCATGTCGGGCCTGGACCTGCCCATCCAGATCCTGGCGGCCGGCGCCGACCGGATCGTCAGTTCCCCGGCCTTGCGTGCCCTGGCCCGCCGCCTGCCCGACGCCCGTTTCCACAACTACCCGGGCGCCCGGCACGAACTGATGATGGAGAACGACACCATCCGCCGCGCCGTGTGGGAGGATGTGGACAACTTCCTGGAAGAGACCGGGCTGTAGGGTTTTAGAGTTTTTCCGACTTTCGTTGAAGCGTCGGAAAAACGCCGCCTCACCCCTGGTCCGGCGGCATCAGCATCAGGGGTTGCAGCGCCGGGGCGAGGACGCGCAGCAGCTGGGCCGGCAGGGCGCTGGTGAAGTGGTAGTTGGCGGCCTGGGCCCCGTGGACGTGGGCGGTGATGACACCGAAGAAGCGGTCGCCGGCGTAGAAGACGAAGGTGGCGGTACGGTTCACCACCCGTGATTCCAGCAGCACCCCGCCCGGCCCGAAGCGGTCGAAGCGCTGGTCGCCGGTGCCGGTCTTGCCGCCGAGCGGCAGCGGATTGCCCTCGGCATCGTGGAAGGCGCCCTTTGCACGCTGGGCCGTGCCGTTCTGCACCACGTCCAGCAGATGGGCCTTCACCACCTCCACCAGGTCATGGGACAGCACCCGTTCCCCCTTCATCTGGTCATCCAGGCCCACCACCGTCTCATAGGGCGTGCCGGCGGCGAAGTGCAGGCGGGTGACGCGGGCGGTGGGCAGGCGGATGCCGTCATTGACGACGATGCCCATCAGGTCGGCCAGCGCCCCCGGCCGGTCGCCCGAGCTGCCGATGGAGGTGGCGTAGGAGGGCACCAGCGCCTCGAAGGGATAGCCCAGGCGCTTCCAGTCGGCATGGATGCGGGCGAAGGCCTCCTCCTCCAGCACGATGCCGATGCGCGTGTCCTGCGCGTGCTTGTAGCGGGTGGAGAACAGCCACTGATAGCTTTCCTGGCGCGAGGTGCTGCTCTCCTTCAGCATCTGACGCTTCGGCGCCTTGGGGCTTTCCTGCAGATAGGCCACCAGCCACAGTTCCAGCGGGTGCACGCCGGCCATGTAGCCGCGGTCGTTCAGGCTCCACTTTTCCGGATCGGCCTTCTCGAACAGGGCGGCCACGGTAGCCGGCTTCAGCGGCTGGGGCTTGGCGTTGGCATGCGTCCCGGGCTGCCGGTTGTCGTTTTCCACCGCGCCATGGGCGGCCAGGAAGCGGGCCAGATCCTCCGGTGTCGAATTCGGCCGGACGGAGCGGTAGATGACGGCCAGCCGTTCCTCCCGCGTGCCGGCCTTGGCCGCCAGCTTTTCCAGCGCCTTGTCGGGGCTGAGGCCGCCGTATTCGTCCCAGAAGTGGTTGAGGAAGGTGCTGCCCTCCCGGTCCGCGAACTGGGCAAGATAGGTCTGGCGGGCCGGATGGTGCGGATCGTCCAGGACGTCGTCCTTCCGCGCCGGGCCCTCGGCGATGTAGTGGTTCACCACGTCGCGCATCAGGCGGATGAACACCAGGTTGACCGAGCGGCGCAGCGCCTCCGACACCGTCAGGATGCGGTGGTCGTCCGACTTTTCGAAGTTGTTGAAGCTGTGCAGGCCGCCGCCGGTGAAGAAGCGCTCCCCCGTCCCGGCGGAATAGGTGCGCTCCATGGCCGCGTTCAGCATGGCCGGCAGGCCTTGGTCCCCGGTCTGCGCCAGCGTGTCGGTCACCCAGCGGGTGAGGTTGTCGTCCGCCGCGGCCGAGATGTCGCGCAGCGCGGCAGCGTCGCGCTGGTGATAGTCGCGGTACAGCTTCTCGATGATCTCCAGGTAGGAGATCAGGGTGCGCAGCTTGGCGGTGGAGCCCAGGTCCAGCCGCGCGCCCTCGTTCAGGTCCAGCGGCTGGTCCAGGGTGTCGACCTGCACCCGCACCAGGTTGGCATGGGGGGCCCGCTCATACAGGGTGACGGAATAGACCACCTTGGCCGGATCGGCGCCGGTCAGCAGCCGGTCGCCGGTCAGGCCCAGCTCCGCCGTCGCCGCCGGGTCCGCCAGGCGCTTCAGCACCCCGGTCACCCGCTCCTGCGCCGCCTGGTCCAACGTCGTCTCGGTCGTCAGATCCAGGCGGTCCAACTGGTACAGCGTATGGGCGCCCAGCATCGTGGTCAGGCGGTTGCGGATGGCGTTGACCGCCTTCTGCTCCACATACGACACGTCGGGCGGGTCCGGCGTCTCCTCCCGGAAGCGCAGCTTGAAGTTCTGGGCGGCGTCGGCCAGCGCCGGCGGGATGACGCCCGCCTTCTCCAGCACCCGCAGATGCTCGTTGCACAGGGCGTCCAGCGCCGTGCGGTTGGTGGTGAGGTAGAAGGATGGCCGCCGCTGGGCCAGCAGCAGGCTCAGCACCTGTTTGTAGACCACGGCCTGGGTCGCCAGATCCTCTTCCGTCCGGGGCGTCGCCCGCAGGATCTGGTTGGCGGCCACGAAGTCGGTGCCGTACCAGGCCCACAGGCCGTCGCCCAGGCCGTTGATCTCGCCGATGCCGGGCCGCGCCGACAGGGGCGTGGAGTTCAGATAATCCACCAGGATGCGGTAACGGGTCTGCGTGGTGTCGGCGCCGTCCATATAGGCGCGCATGCTGGCCGACGCCATCTGGCGCAGCTTCTCCACCCCATCCGCCGTCTGGCCCCCGGCGGAATGGCGGTACTTCTCCGTCTGGGTCGCCAGGGTGCTGCCGCCAATCCGCTGGGCGCCGGGGTTGACGACCTGCAACGGGATCTGCAGCAGGGCCAGGCCGAAGCGATCCCAATCCACCGCCGGGTTGCGGTAGGGATGGGCCGGGTCCAGCAGCTGGCGGTTCTCGATGAACAGCAGGGTGTTGGCCACCAGGGGCGGGACGGAGGCGTAGCTGGTGAACACCCGCTCCGGATAGCTGGCGCCGTAGAGCAGCGTGCCGCCCCGGTCCAGCACCTGCAGCCCGGCCGAGGTCTTTTCCGCGTATGGCGGGTAGAAGCTGAGGTCCAGATAGTCCAGCAGGGTGGGCGACATGCGCGCCTGCGCGGTGACGCGGTAGGGCCCGGCCGTCAGCCGTTCCAGGAAGCTGGGCATCTGGGTGTAGCCCAACCGCTCGTCATACGGCCCCGCCGTGGGATAGCGCACGGCGGTGGTGGGGCCGGGATAGACGGAATAGCGCAGGTCGCGCCCGACCCGGGCCAGCAGCACGGATTCGAAGCCCGACGTCTCCGTCTCCAGCCAGGCGGCGCCGCCGATGCAGCCCAGGATGGCCAGGCTGGTGGTCCAGCCCAGGATGCGCACCCATAGCGGCGTGCCCCGCCGCCGGACTTTCGGCGGCTTGGGCGCGGCGTCGGCCGTCTCCGCCCGTGACCCCGCCCCCGGCGCCAGGCGGGAGACGGGCGGGCGCAAGGCGGCCAAGGTATCGGCCCGCCCATTGACACCCGTCAGGGAAGCCCCGCCCAAGCTGTTGTCGGTGCTGGTCGTCATCGCCCGCGTACGCGGTACCCCCCTCAGCGCAGACCCATCATAGGCCACCGGGCAGAGGCTCACCCCCCACCTCAACTAAGCGGCCTATCCTGCCCGCGATCAAGCGATATCAGGGTCAGCCCCCTGTAGGGGGTAGGTTTTGCCGCCGGTTTGACCAAATGCGCGGGCGTCGACGCAAAGCCCGTGCCGGGCAGGAGCATCCCGCCCGGGCGTTTTACCGGGCGCGGCCGAACGCCGCCAGCAGATGGCCGGCCAGATCGGCGCGGGCCACGGCGGCCTGCTCGCCGCTGGCCAGGCGCTTGACCGTGACGGTGCCGGCGGCGGCCTCGTCCGGACCCATCATCAACACCACGGGGATGCCGGCGCGGTCGGCATATTTCATCTGCTTGGCGATTTTTGCCGGCTCCAGATGCACCTCGACGTTCAGGCCGGCGGTGCGCAGCTCACCCGCCAGGGCCAGGTAGTCGGGCAGCAGCTCGGGCGCGAACTGGGTGACCAGCACGTCGATGGTGCTGGTCTGGTCCTTCACCAGGCCGGCCTGGTCCAGCACGTAGAACAGGCGGGTGGCGCCGATGGAGATGCCCACGCCCGGCAGCTTGCTCTTGGTGTACTGGCTGGCCAGGTTGTCGTAGCGCCCACCGGAGCAGACGCTGCCCATCTGCGGGAAATCGGTCAGGAAGGTCTCATACACCGTGCCGGTGTAGTAATCGAGACCGCGGGTGATGGAGAAGTTGACCCGGAAGTGGCTGTCGGGCACGCCCAGGGCGCGCAGGCCCGCCACCACCTGGGTCAGTTCGTCCAGGCCTTCCTGGGCCAAGGCGCTGGCGCTGCCCAGATCCTTGGCCTTGGCCAGCATCTCGTCCGTGGTGCCGTCGATGCCGACGAAGGCCAGGATGGCGTCGGCCGTCGCGGCCGACAGCGCCTGTTCCCCCGTCAGGGTGGTACGCACGGCGTCCACGCCCACCTTGGGCAGCTTGTCGATCTCGCGCAGCACGGCGGCCTGGGCCTCACCCTCGGTCAGGCCCAGCCCTTCCAGGAAGCCACGCAGGATCTTGCGGTTGGACAGGTTGATCTGGAAGGGGCCGACATCGATGCCCACCTGCGCCAGGTCGCGGAACACGGTGTAGATGACGGCCGGCATTTCCGCGTCATAGGCGACGGACAGGCTGTCCTTGCCGATGACGTCGATGTCGCACTGGTAGAACTCGCGATAGCGCCCCTTCTGCGCCCGCTCCCCCCGATAGACGCGCTGGATCTGATAGCGGCGGAAGGGGAAGCTCAGGTCATGCTCATGCTCCGCCACGTAGCGGGCGGTGGGCACGGTCAGGTCGAAGCGCAGGGCGATGTCCGGGCGCTTGGCCTGTTCCAGGGCGCCGGTCGACTGCACGAAATAAATCTGCTTTTCCGTCTCGCCGCCCGATTTGGTCAGCAGCACGTCCACGGTTTCGAACACCGGCGTTTCGATCTGCAGGAAGCCAAAACGCTCATAGCCCCGCCGGATGGTGTCCAGCATGCGCTGGAAGGCGATCTGCTTGGACGGCAGCAGTTCCATCGTGCCGGGCGGCGTGCGGGGGGCGATCAGGGCCATGGGATCGGACTCGGAATCTAAGAGACGGACAAGACGGGCTTCATACCCGATTTGCCCAGCGGTGCGCCACAGGCATGGGCGCCAGCGGCCTGCCCCGGGCCACCGGGGCTTGAGCCCGCGCGCCTGAGCGCGTAGGACTGGCGCCCGGACATCATAAGCCGGACCCTGCCCCATGAGCGCGACCACCGCCGCCCGCCTGACCCTGCACCGCCCCGACGACTGGCACCTGCACGTTCGCACCGGTGCCATGCTGCGCGCCGTGCTGCCGCACTCCGCCCGCCAGATGGGCCGGGCCATCATCATGCCCAACCTGGTGCCGCCGGTGACCGACCGGACCGCCGCCCGGCGCTACAAGGCGGAGATCCAGGAAGCCCTGGCCACCCTGCCGGAAGACGGCGGCGCCCGCTTCCAGCCGCTGATGACCGCCTACCTGACCGATGGCAGCAGCGCCGACGAGATCGCCGCCGGCTATGAGGAGGGCCTGTTCCGGGCGGTGAAGCTGTACCCCGCCCACGCCACCACCAATTCCGCCCACGGCGTCACCGATCTCGCCAACGTGGCCGGCGTGCTGGCGCGCATGCAGGACATCGGCATGCCCCTGCTGGTCCATGGCGAGGTGACCGACCCCGCCATCGACATCTTCGACCGCGAGGCGGTGTTCATCGAGCGCGTGCTGCTGCCGCTGATGGACCGCTACCCGGCCCTGAAGATCGTGCTGGAACACGCGACAACCGAGGAAGCCGTGGCCGTGGTGGAGGCGCACGGGGCCGGGGGCCGCCTCGCCTGCACCATCACCGCCCATCACCTGATGATCAATCGGTCGTCCATCTTCGCGGGCGGCATCCGGCCCCACCTCTATTGCCTGCCCATCGCCAAGCGGGAGAAGCATCGCCTGGCCCTGCGCCGCGCCGCCACCAGCGGCCAGCCCTGGTTCTTCCTGGGCACGGACAGCGCGCCGCACCCCACCAGCGCCAAGGAATCCGGCTGCGGCTGCGCCGGCATCTACACGGCGGCCAGCGCCATCGAGCTCTACGCCCAGGTCTTCGACGAGGAAGGCAGGCTGGACGCGCTGGAGGCCTTCGCCAGCCTGAACGGCCCGCGCTTCCACGGCCTGGCGCCGAATGAGGACACCATCACCCTGGTGCGCGACGGCTATACCGTTCCCGACCTGGTGGACGCCGGCGGCAGCAACGCTGTCCTGCCCTTCCGCGCCGGCGAACGGCTGGACTGGCGCCTGCTGCAAGATTAAACCCGACACCAATCCCAATTCAGTGCCCGAGGCCCCCGATGATCGACGCCCAGACCGCCGCCAGCCTGACCGCCCGCATCCTACTGGACATCAAGGCGATCCATTTCAACGCCACCCAGCCTTTCATCCTGACCTCGGGCAAGGCCAGCCCGGTCTATATCGACTGCCGCAAGGTCATCAGCTTCCCGCGCGCCCGCTCGGCCATCATCGACTACGCCGTGCAGACGGTGATGCGCGATGCCGGGTTCGAGGCGTTTGACGGTGTGGCCGGCGGTGAGACGGCCGGCATCTCCTACGCCGCCTGGATGGCCGACCGCATGGGCCTGCCCATGCAGTACGTGCGCAAGAAGCCCAAAGGCTTCGGCCGCAACGCCCAGATCGAGGGCCAGTTCGACGAGGGCGACCGCATCCTGCTGGTGGAAGATCTGACCACCGACGGCGGCAGCAAGGTGGGCTTCGTCAATGCCCTGCGCCAGGCGGGGGCGGTATGCGAGCATGCCTTCGTCGTCTTCCACTACGGCATCTTCCCCAAGAGCGTGGAGACGATGCGCGACATCGGCGTCACCCTGCATGCCCTGACCACCTGGTGGGACGTGCTGAAAGTGGCCCGCGACCATAACTATTTCGATATCGCAACGATGGCGGAAGTGGAGAAGTTCCTACACGCCCCTGCCGAATGGTCGGCCGCCAACGGCGGTAAGGTGGAAGGATAAACCCCTCCCCGCGACCTCAGCGAATACCTCACAGCGGCAGGGCCATCCCCTGCCGCTGTTTGTTTATGCGGGACCTTCGGCCGCCAACGCCCTGCACCGTTCCGCCGTGCGCTCATCGGCTGGGAACATGCACTCGATGCGCAGTTCCTCCACCGTCACGTCGCGGGCGGTGCCGAAGGTGGTGATAGTGGAGAAGAAGCGCAGGGGGTGGCCCTCGCCGTCCAAGGCGCCGCCGGCGAAGACCGTGGTGCACAGCGGCAGGGGGTAGGCGTCGGGGTCCCGCGACCGCCAGCGGGCGGGCACGCCGGGATAGGCCAGCACGTCGTCCAGCAGGGTGCGCAGGCCCTGATCCAGGGGCGTGGCCGCCACCTCGTTGTGCAGATGGCGGATCAGGTCGCCGGCCAGGCTTTCCCAATTGCCCATGACGGCGCGCATGTCCTCTGGATCGAAGATCTGGCGCAGGATGTTGTTATGTCGGGGCATGCGGCCACGCGCCAGGCTGACGATGCGGGCGGTGGCACGGTTGATGCGCACCACGTCCCATCGGCGGTCCATCACCAGGGCGGGATAAGGTTCCTGCTGCTTGATGATGAAGTCGATGGCCTGACGCACGGGTGCCATCTCCGGCATCGTCAGGGTGCGCTCGCCATAGCGGGGCGCGTAGCCGGCGGCCACCAGCAGGGCGTTGCGCTCCCGCAGGGGCATGTCCAGCGTATCGGCCAGGCGGGCCAACAACTCGCGGCTGGGCTGGGCCTTGCCGGTTTCCACACAGCTGAGGTGCCGGGTGGAGACGCCGGCCTCCAGCGCCAGATCCATCTGGCTCATGCGCCGCGCCGCCCGCCATTCGCGCAGCAGCAGGCCCAGCGGAGTCAGCTGGGAGGGGATGGCGGTCACGGTCGCGGCGGCATGGGTCATGGTGGGTGAATGATACGGCGGCCGTGGGCAAAAGCCATGACCTTGGAGGTCAAGAAACCATGACCTGGCGGGTTATCGACCGCGCATGAGACCCGGGCGTATCCCTGGGGCATCCGAACCACCCGCCCCCACCACCCTGCTCCAGAGGGGATGAGAGATGCTGACCGCACCGTTCGCCCGCCGTCATTTCCTGCAAGGCCTGGCCGGGGCCGGCGCCACGCTGGCACTGGGAAGCCCCGGTGCCGGCGCGGCCGCCCTGTCCGGCACCGGGCCGCTGGACGCCGCCGCCTACCGGTCCTTGCGCCGCTACGCCGGCACGCCCTTCGGCCATGTCGCCTACATGGACCAGGGCAGCGGCCCCGACGCCCTGTTCCTGCACGGTTTCCCCCTGAACAGCTTCCAATGGCGCGGCGCCATCGACCGGCTGTCGGCCCATCGCCGCTGCCTGGCGCCGGACTTCCTGGGCCTGGGCTACAGCCGCGTGCCGGACGGCCAGGCGGTGACGCCCATGGTCCAGGTGCGCATGCTGGCCGCCTTCCTGGACAGCGTGGGCGCCAACACCGTGGACATCGTGGCCAATGACAGCGGCGGGGCCGTGGCCCAACTGTTCGTCACCCAATACCCCAAGCGGGTGCGCAGCCTGCTGCTGACCAACTGCGATACCGAGCCCGACAGCCCACCCCCGGCCCTGCGGCCGGTGCTGGACATGGCGCGGGCCGGAACCTTCGCCGACCGCTGGCTGGCGCGCTGGGTGGCGGACAAGGATTTGGCCCGCGGGCCCACGGGCCTGGGCGGCCAGACCTTCAGCGACCCCACCCGCCCCACGGACGAGGCCATCGACTATTACCTGGGCCCGCTGGTCAGCAGCCCCCGGCGCAAGGACCTGGTGCACGCCTACACCCTGGGCCTGGACCCCAACCCGCTGGCCGGCATCGAGAAGGAATTGCGCCGCGTGACGGTACCCGCGCGCATCGTCTGGGGCACCGCCGACACCATCTTCGACCCCGCCGGCGGCGACTACCTGGCCGGCATCCTGCCCAATTGCCAGGGCGTGCGCCATCTGCCCCAGGCCAAGCTGTTCTTCCCCGAGGAATATCCGGACGTGATCGCGGCGGAGGCCAGGACGCTGTGGGGCGTGACCGCCTGAAAGCCCACCGTCCCCTTTTCCAGCAAAAAAAACCCCGCGGGAGCGATCCCGCGGGGTTTTTCGATGCGCGAGAGCGGCTTAGGCGGCGCGGACCTGCTGCAGGAAGCGGTCCACCTGGCCGGCCAGGGTGTCGGACTGCTGGGCCAGGCCGGTGGCGGCGCCCAGAACCTGGGTGGCCGACTTGCCGGTATCCTCGGCCGCGTGCTGCAGCGAGCCGATGTTGCGCGACACTTCCATGGTGCCCATGGAGGCCTGCTGGACGTTGCGGGCGATTTCCTTGGTCGCCGCGTCCTGCTCTTCCACCGCGCCCGCGACCATGTCGGAGATGTCGTTGATCTCGGCGATGGTCCTGGAAATGGTGATGATGGCGTCGACCGCGTCGCGGGTGGCGTCCTGCATGGTGGAGATCTGGGCGGAGATTTCCTCCGTCGCCTTGGCCGTCTGGTTGGCCAGGCTCTTCACCTCGCTGGCCACGACCGCGAAGCCCTTGCCGGCTTCACCGGCGCGGGCCGCCTCGATGGTGGCGTTCAGCGCCAGGAGGTTGGTCTGGCTGGCGATGTCGGAGATCAGCTTCACCACGTCGCCGATGCTCTGGGCGCGCGAGGCCAGCGACTGCACGGTCTCGTTCGTCTTCTCGGCGGTGGAGGCGGCGGCCTTGGCGATGCGGGCCGAGGTGTTGACCTGGTTGGAAATCTCGGCCAGCGAACCGGCCAGTTCCTCGGTGGCGCTTGCCACCGATTGCACGTTGGCCGAGGCCTGCTGCGTGGCGGCAGCGACGGCGCCGGCCTGGCTGCGGCTTTCGTCGGCCGAACCGGACAACGTCTGCGCGCTGGACTGCATGCGGGTGGCGGCCTCGGACACCTGGGCCACGACGCCCTTCACGGTGCTCTCGAACTCATCGGCCAGTCGGTTCATGGTGCGGCGCTTCTCTTCCGCCGACTCCCGCTCCGCCTGTTCCTGCACCTTCTTCAGGCGCTCCACCTCGATGGCGTTGTCCTTGAACACCTGGACGGAGGCGGCCATGGCGCCGATCTCGTCGCCCCGCTCCGTGCCGGTGATGTCCACGGTCAGGTCTCCGCTGGCCAGGCGGCCCATGGCGGTCTGCAAGGTGGTCAGCGGACGGCTGACCAGGAAGTGCAGCAGCACGGCCAGACCGCCGACCAGGATGGCCAGCACGATGATGGCGGTCAGCAGCGAGCCCTTGACGGTGGAGGAGATGGCCTCGTTCAGGCCCTGGCGGCTCCACGCCACGATCAGGGTGCCGACTTGGTCATGGTTGGCGCCGGCCTTCACCGGCGACATGACGATCAGGTGGTCGCCCTTGTCGAAGGACTTGGTCTCGGTGACCTTCTTGGGCAGGTCCTTGTCCTTGTCGATGGCGTAGGTCGGCAGGGTCTTGCTGTCGAAGCTGTCCAGGGATTCGCCATCGGCGTCGTTCACGCGCACACCCGCCAGGCTGCCGCCCGCGCGGGTGCTGAGGTCGGCATAGGCGTCGGCGATAGAATCCTGCTGCTTGAAGCGGACGGCGGCGCTCATCTGCTGCGCCAGCATTTCCGTTTCCTGCCGCTCGGACGCCACGGACTGGGCCAGCATGGCCTTATGCATCTGGTTGGTGCTGAGCCAAATGACAGCACCCAGGCCGATAATCGTGGGAATGGCGACCGCGGGGGCGATCTTGCGCCCAATGGTAAACCAGCTCTTGGAATTTTCCGGCTTCTTCACCAGGCCACTGACGCGTCCCAAAAACCCATCTGCCTCATACGACATTATTAACTACCCCTGCTTTGTTCATTGCCCCGCGCCGCTCTCATCGCCAAGACCGGCAACCACCCTGCCGAACCCGGTGCGCGCCCCCGGGCCCCACCCACAGTTCGGTGGCGGCCGGCCTAGGCCCTGGGCTAATACCTAGACATGCTTTCGCAGACCTGTAAACTGACTTATAACCTCAACTACAGTTAACGCCGCCAGGGACCACGACGACTGAAATTTATCCTTCGCAATGCGGAAAGGATTTCAGTTCTGATCCATTAGCGTCCGACTCTGGTTAAAACGCCGGAATCCAAGGCGGTAGCGGGGTGAGGTAAACGAAATGGGGGGAAAGGGGTCGGACCCCGCTGTTCTTCTTAGCATTTTAAGTAATAAAAATTCAGCTCGGATGACAAAAAACATCATCGCTCCGTCACATCGGATCTCGGCCGCCATCGCTCCGGCCGACCGGGACGGCGGCTGATCGCGAACAGGGCGTGGGCCCGCAGCGTACGGGCCCCGGGCGTGAACACAACCGTAGGTAACGATCCGTAAACCTTTGGCGGATAGTCTTTTTTTGACCGTGTACTTACTGGACTCTGGGAGGTTGGTGCAGATGATGAAGCGGGTGGCAGCCATCGTCCTGATGGCTGGTTTGGGGGTTGCGGGCGTGGCGCGGGCGGAGTGCTCGCTGGGCGCGCCCCCCGCCGTGCCGGACGGCAGCAAGGCGGCGGAAGCGGAAATGCAGGCGGCATCCGCGGCCGTGAAGAAGTTCATGGCGGAGACCCAGGACTATATGAGCTGTGTCGAGTTCGAAGGCAAAAACGGCAACGGCAACTGGCAGAAGAAGTACAACGACGCCGTCGACCAGATGCAGAAGCTCGCGAGCGAATTCAACAAACAGTTGAAGGCCTTCAAATCCAAATAAAGGTTAACGCCCTCCGTTCCGCCGCCCCTTGCTGGGGCCGGCGGACGGGCGGCGTGGCGCCTCGTTTGGTGGCGCCACCTTAAGTGGCGGATAACGGGTAAGGCGCCTCACCGCCGGTGCGGCGTTTTGTCCGCCGATGGCGAGCCCGCGTTCGACGGACCGGGGGCGCCGGGCACGGCGGGGGCGGTCGGCAAATCCGGCTGGGCAGCCTTTCCATGGGACGGGGCCGCGTCCAGCGGCACCGTCACCACCGTTGGCGGCTTGCGAGGCGTGACGATGGGCGGCATGGCCAGCCCCTGCGGCTGGACGGCGATGGAGGAGTAGGGCGTGCGCTTGGGCTCCGGCGGGCGCTCCAGGTGGCGCGTCACCAGATTCACCAGGGTGGCGTCATCCCAAGGCTCCACCGCGCGGCCCAGGCGCAGGATCACCAGGTCCGCCGCCTTCGACACATAGAGCCGCTGGCCACCGGCACCGGCCATGAAGACGGTGTCCGGCTCGGCGAAGGCTTCGGCCGCCTTGATGGGCCCGCCCTTCTCCCGCGGCCAAGCCAGGCGCACCCGCATGCCCTCGTTGCGGGCGAACAGCGTGGGGCGCTGCATCTCCTCCACCCAGGGCATGGGCAGGACGGGGCGGTTCTCCACCTGGCCGCCGTCCTTCAACAGCAGGCCCAGGCGCAACCAGTCGCGCGCCGTCGCCTTGACGCAGCACCCCACCACGGTGGCGCGGCCGCCGTCATCCAGCAGCATCTCCGCCGGGCGGGCGCCGATCGCGGCCCACAGCCCCTGCGACAAATAGGCCGCCAGCGGCTGCCTGGTCGCCTTCTCCAACACCAGGGCCAGCACCTGCAATTCACCTTCCGCCGGCTTGTAGCGGGTGCCGGGCTCCGCTTCCAGCGCCAAACCCTTCAGCCAGGCGCCGGCATCGGCCGCCGCCGGGCCGCCCGGGGTGCCGTTATCGGGCGGGAAGCCCAGGCCGCTGCTGCCCACCAGCAGGTCGCGCACGGTGATCCGGCCCCGGGGATCGTCCTTCCAGTCCGGGAAGATCTGGCCCAGCGGCTGATCGGCGGAGGTGAGGAAGCCGTCCTGGATGGCCTTGCCGGTCAGGAAGGTCAGCAGGCCCGCCTGGAGGCCGGCGCCGTCCATCAAATCGGCCGGGCGGGTGCCGGGACCGTAGTCCTCCACCTGCAAGGCGCCGCGATACCAGACCAGCAGGGCGGTGGTGCCGGTGTTGGACTCGAAGGTGTGCAGCGCCTTCAGGCCCTCATCGGAAATCTGTCGGTCATCGGGCGAGGCCACCGTCAGGATGGCCCCGTCGCCGCCCGCAACCTCCACCGTCACCGGACCGCGGGGGGCCGGGGGCTCCGCCGCCACCGGTGGCGGGGGTGGCGGCGTTTCCGCGCGCTTGCCCCAGTGGGCCAGCAGCAGGCCGCCGCCGATGGCCACCGCCGCCACCGGTGCCAGCAGCAGGGCCACCCGAAGATAGCCGCCGCGCGGCTCACCAGGCTTGGAAGCGCCGGGCTTGGGCGGGGTCGGCCCCGATTTCGGTGATTGGGACATCGGTACGTAACGCTCCCCAGGGGCGGATGGGTCCGCCCGGGCGCCGGCCCGGCACGAACTCCGCCATAAGCCTTGGCCGTGACTGTGGCACGGCCAAGGCAGCGAGAGTTGGCGGGGCCGCCTTACTTGCGTTCGCGGACCGGATAGTCGACGCCGTCGACCACTTCCCAGCTGCCATCAGGCTGGCGGCAGATGAAACCGGTCTGATGGCGGAACAACTGGCCCTGGAACACCACCGAGTGGAACTCGCGGCACGGGCGGTTCTTGGCGTCGAAGCCGTCGCGCAGCATCTTCACGGTGCCCTGTCGGCCCGTCTGCGGGTTCGTCCAGCTCACGGTTTCCTGGATGGGCTTGCCCGTGGCCTCCTTCAGCGCCGTCTGCAGCGCGGCCAGGTCGCTGGCATCCAGCGTGATGTCCGTGGGCGGCGGCTTGGGCGCCTCGACGGCCGGCGGTTCGGCCGGCGCCGCGGGCTTCTCCTCGGGCTTGGCGGCGCAACCCGCCAGCGCCAGCAGCATCAGTCCCGCGACCGATAGCTTCATCTTCATCCCTTTGGCTCCTGCATCCCCTGGTGAACGCCCCCCAATATCGATGGCGCCCCGATCGAGCGCCCCTTTTGCCAAAGGTGACGCCCGCCGCGCAATCCCCGCCGAAGCCCGACCCCCGAAAGCCAGAGCCCGGAAGCCATATTCCGCCGAAGGGCCGAGACGGGCGGGTGCGACGGATCGTCCGTGAAACCGCTCCCCTTCACGGGCGCAACTGGCATAATGCGGCCCGTATTCGTGCCAGTACCGAAAGCCTGCATCGCATGACCGACATGAAAACCGGCGTAAACCCCCTGTTCCTGCGGGAGGAGGAGCTACGGCAGGCGATGGAGATGCTGTTCTACGCCTACCGCGACTTCACCGCCGAGCCCGACACCATGCTGGAGAAGATCGGCCTGGGCCGGGCGCACCACCGCGTCATCTACTTCGTGGGCCGCCATCCCCACATCACGGTGACCGACCTGCTGGGCATCCTGCGCATCACGAAGCAGAGCCTGTCGCGCGTGCTGCAGGATCTGGTGCGGGAGGAATACATCGTGCAGCGCCAGGGCACCCGCGACCGGCGCCAGCGCCTGCTGGACCTGACGCCCAAGGGCCAGGAACTGGAGCGCCAGCTGTCCGAACCGCAGCGCCAGTTGATCGCCCGCGCCTACCGCCGGGCGGGGGCGGAGGCGGTGGAGGGCTTCCGCAAGGTCATGGTCGGCATCATGGACGACAGCGACCGGGACACGTTCGCCCAGGCGCGGCCCGCCGTGGCGGCGCTGGCGAAGCGCTGAGCCCCAGTTATGCTATGCTGCCGCCCCGCGACCGTTAGGGAGAGCATCCGGCCATGACGATGACGCAGCAGGCCCTGCCCGAGGAGCAGCCCCACATCCTGGTGGTGGATGACGACGACCGCCTGCGCGAGGCCCTGCGGCGGTATTTGTCGCAGAACGGCTTCATCGTCTCGGCCGCGGCGGACGCGGCGGCGGCCCGGCGCATGCTGGCCTCCCTCAACTTCGACCTCATGGTGCTGGACGTCCGCATGCCCGGCGAGTCGGGGCTGGAGCTGACCCGCAGCCTGCGCGCCGATGGCGGCCTGCCCATTCTGCTGCTGACGGCCAACGGCCAGCCGGACGACCGCATCGCCGGGCTGGAGGCGGGGGCCGACGACTACCTGCCCAAGCCCTTCGAGCCGCGCGAGCTGGTGCTGCGCATCACCTCCATCCTGCGCCGCCTGCCCAAGCCGGCGGCGGCCGCGGCGGAGGTGCGCCTGGGCCGCTGGGTGTTCGACGCGGAACGGGAGGAGCTGCGCTCGGGCGAGGAGACCGTGCGCCTGACGAGTGGCGAGGCCAGCCTGCTGCGCACCCTGGCCGCCCAGCCGGGGGTGGTGTTCACGCGGGAGGATCTGGGCCGCGCCGGCATCGACAGCAACGCCCGCGCCATCGACGTGCAGGTCACCCGCCTGCGTCGCAAGATCGAGACCGACCCGCGCCAGCCGCGCTACCTGCAGACCGTGCGCGGCGAAGGCTATGTGCTGCGGCCCGACTGACGCCGCCCTTGAGTCGCTGAAGGACGCCCCATGAGCATGACGCGTGAACAGGCGCCCCGGCGCCAGAGTCTGGGGGCGCCCCCGGTGATCAACCCTTCCGGCATGGTGAAGCGCCTGCTGCCGCGCACGCTGTTCGGCCGGTCGCTGCTGATCATCACCACGCCGGTGATCCTGGCCCAGGCCATCGCCACCTTCTATTTCTATGACCAGCATTGGGAACGGGTGACCAACAACCAGGCCTTCGGCGTGGCGGGCGAGATCGCCATGGTCATCGAGCAGCTGGGTCGCGACCAGACACCGGAAGACCAGGACGCGACCCTGGACATGGTGACCCGCACCACCGACCTGATGGTGACCTTCCGCCCGGGCGAACGGCTGCCCAACTGGCACCGCCAGCATCTGTTCGGCATCCTGGAGCACACGCTGGGCCGGGCCCTGGATGAGAAGGTGGGCCGCCCCTGGACCATAGACACCCACGTCGCCCACGAATGGTACGGGATCAACGTGCAGCTGCCCGACGGCGTGCTGCACGTCCTGTCGCCGGAGCGGCGGCTGTTCAGCTTCACCAGCTGGGTGTTCATCCTGTGGATGGCCGGCAGCTCGCTGCTGCTGTTCACCATCGCCATCATGTTCATGCGCAACCAGATCCGGCCTATCCGCCGCCTGGCCATCGCGGCGGAGGCCTTCGGCAAAGGCCGCGACACCCCCCTGTTCAAGCCGGAGGGCGCGTCGGAGGTGCGGCAGGCCGCCACGGCCTTCCTGCAGATGCGGGAACGCATCCAGCGCCAGATCAGCCAGCGCACCGAGATGCTGGCCGGGGTCAGCCACGACCTGCGCACCCCGCTCACCCGCATGCGCCTGCAGCTGGCCATGCTGCCCGAGGCCCAGGAGGTGGAGGAGCTGAAGGCCGACGTGGCCGAGATGGAGGGGATGATCGAGGCCTATCTGGCCTTCGCCCGGGGCGAAGGCGCCGAACCGCCCGCCCCCACCGACGTGGGCGCCCTGCTGACCGACGTGGTGGCCAACGCCCGGCGCGAGGGCCGCTCGGTGGAACTGAGCCTGCCCGACGCCACCATCCTCGTGCCGCTGCGCGCCAACGACTTCCGCCGCTGCGTCGCCAACCTGGTGGGCAACGCCGTGCGCTATGCCGGCCGCGCCTGGGTGACCCTGCAGCGCCAGGGCGGCCACCTCTATGTCCTGGTCGACGACAACGGCCCAGGCATTCCGGTCGAGATGCGGGAGGAGGTCTTCCGACCCTTCCACCGCCTGGACAGCTCCCGCAACCAAGCCACCGGCGGTGTCGGCCTGGGCCTGGGCATCGCCCGCGACATCGCCAACCGCCATGGCGGCAACGTCCTGCTGGAGGACAGCCCCCGGGGCGGCCTGCGGGCGGTGATCAGGCTGCCTGTGTAACGCGCGCCCAATGAGCACGCGATCCGGAAAGCAAAAATGAAAACGGGCGGCACCCGAGGGTACCGCCCGTCCGTCATTCAGCGCGAGGCTGCAACCAGGCTTAGTGCTTGGTCTGGGCCTTGGCGATGGCGGCCTTCACTTCCTCGATGCTTTCCTTCACGCGGTTGGACAGCACGTCGGCGGCTTCGCTGTTGGACTTGGCGATCAGCTCGGCCAGTTCCTTGACGTTGGCCAGGGCCTTCTCGAAAGCGGTCTTCACCAGCTCGGCCTGCTTGGCGACCTTGTCTTCCGGGGTGCCGGTGGACAGGAAGTCGGAAACCACGGAGGAGGTCTCCTCCAGGCTCTGGCGCAGGATTTCGGCCTGGCGGCGCAGGACGGCCTGGATGCCTTCCACGGCCAGCTGGTTGGCGGCCGTCACGGCCTCGATGTTCTTGCGCTGGGCCGCGACGAAGGCATCGACGTCGATGCCCGGCACCTTGTAGTCGGCCAGCGTCTTGCTGAAGTCCACCTTGGTGAACTCAGCGAACTTGGACGGGTCGAAGAACTTCGTCATGTCGAAGTCGAGAAACGGATTGGTCGCCATAGTGTTCAGATCCCTATACGGCTTGCGCCGCTGCGGTGCGGCAATTCCGGGGGGATAATGCTCGGGGTAAGCCAGCCGGTCAATGGTTTTTGTGCACCGCACAATAAACTCTTTTGGCTAGTATGGGCCGGCCGAGCACCGCCATAGGTCGAACCGGCTAAGACACCGGTGGCACCCGCCCCTTACGCCTAGGCGACGTCCACAACCCGGGCGCCGGTCAGTCGGGCCAGCACGTCGGGGGCGATGGCGAACACGGCGTTGGGGGTGCCAGCCGCCGCCCAGACCGTGGGAAATGACAGCAAACGGCGGTCGAACAATGTGACAGGCGTCACCGCATGGCCCAGCGGCGGAACGCCGCCGATGGGGAAACCCGTGGTCAACCGCACATATTCCGGATCGGCGCGCAGCAACCGGTCGCCGTTCAGCATGTCGGCGAGGGCCTTGGCCACCAGGGCCTCGTTGATGCGGGTGGCGCCCGACGCCACCACCAGGACGGAGGCGTTTTTTTCGCGCGTGCGAAAAACGATTGACTTGGCGATTTGTGCCGCATCGCAACCAATCACCGCCGCCGCCTCGGCCGCCGTACGGGTGGTGGCGGCGAATTCCACGACGTGGATGGGCTGGCCCAGGTCGTTCAGCAGGTTCTGAATCTTCTGCGCGCTGGGGCTGAGGGGTCCGGCCATGACGCGTCAGCCCGCCAGTTCCCGCGACCGCCGACTGGCGGCGGCGACCGCGCGGGTCATCAGCGGCGCCAGGCCCTGCCCTTCGTCCATCAACACGTCCAGCGCCGCCTGGGTGGTGCCCTTTGGGCTGGTGACGTTGATGCGCAACTGGGTGGCGGTGGTTTCCGGGTTGCGGTACAGCAGTTCACCCGCCCCGGTCACGGTGGCCCGCGCCAGACGCAGCGCCAGATCCGGCGGCAGGCCGACGGCGGCGCCGGCGGCGGCCATGGCCTCCACCAAATGAAAGACATAGGCGGGGCCGCTGCCCGACACGGCGGTCACCGCGTCGATCAGCCCCTCATCCTCCACCCACACCACCTCGCCCACGGCGCTCAGCAGCCGCTGGCACAGGTCGCGCTGGGCGGCCGAGACGGCCGGCGTGGCATAGGCGCCGGAGATGCCCCGGCCCACGGCCGCCGGCGTGTTGGGCATGGCCCGCACCAGCGCGGCGCCCGCCCCCAGCACCTTCTGGAAATAGGCGATGGTCTTGCCGGCGGCGATGGACAGGAAGACGGCGCCGCCGGCATACGCGGCGTAGGCCGGCAGCGCCTGGTCCATCATCTGGGGCTTCACCGCCAGCACCACGGCGGTGGGACTGAAATCCGCAGGGATGGCGGCGGGATCGGACACCAGGACGGTCCCTTCCGGCGCGGTCGCGGCAGGGGCCGCGGGGTCGACGATGACCACGCGACGGACGGTGCCCGCCGCCTGCCATCCGGCCAGCATGGCGCCGCCCATCTTGCCGAAGCCCACCAACAACAAATCCACAGCCGTCATCCCCGCACCATAGTCATGACATTCAAACGGAGGTCCCGGGGTGTGGGCTGTATCAAGCTTCGCCGAGCGTGTCCAGAATGGCGGCGGAAACGGCGTCCGCGGCACTTTTGCCGCCCCAGATGACGAACTGGAACGCGGGGTAGTAGCGCTCGCACTCCGCCACCGCGATTTCGACCAAATCCTCGATCTGTTCGACGCTGGCGGCCCGCGCGCCCCGCAGCAGCAGGGTCTGGCGGAACATGGGCGTGTGCTCTTCACTGCACACGTCGAAGTGGCCCAGCCACATCTTGCCGTTCACCTCGGCCAAAAGCTCGGTGACGGCCAGCTTGCGCGCCGGCGGCACCTTCATGTCGAACTGACATGAGAACTGCATGGCGCTGACTTCGTTCTGCCAAACGAAAAACAGCCGGTAGTCGCACCACCGGCCGTTGATCTCGACGATCATCTCGTCTTCGCTGGCGCGCTCGAACGGCCATTCGTTGGCCGAGACGATCTCCTCGACGATATCAAGGGGATTGTGGGTGGTGCTGCTAGTCTCGACGGCAAGTGCCGACATGATACGCCCTCCTGTCGCGCGCGATGGCAAGGGACGACCCATCCCACCCGGCGCCGGACCGGAAACGTCCGATCCGCTCAAAACAAAATCTGGTGCTGCCGGGCGTGGGAGCTACCAGGGGTACGGTGCCAGAGGACAACCGCACTCGCAACCGTCTTCTACCCGGCCGCCTAGGCCGCTTAACCCCACTTCCCATGTGGGCAGGGCCGGAAGCCCGGGATCCCTTGGGTTTCCGGCCCAAGGCACCCCTTTCGGCCAGGGGTGCGCACGCTCAGGCCGGCTTGTCCGCCTCGGCCGCGGCCTTGGCCACAACCGACTCAAGGTGGGCGACGCGATCCAGCAGCGCCTGCTGCAGGGCCATCAGCCGGTTGATCTCATCCTCCTGCGCGCGGGCGCGGGCGGCCATCTCCTTCACGGCCTCGAACTCGTCCCGGCGGACCATGTCCAGGCCGCTGAGCACGCGTTCCAGGCGCTGGCGCACATGGCCCTCGACCTCGTTCTTCAGCCCTGCCACGGCGCCGACGGCGCCCCCGGCCACGCGGGCCAAATCGTCCAGCACCTTGTTGTCCACCTGCATCGCCCTTATCCTCAAAGCAGTGCCGCCGCCTCGGCCCCGATGCGGCGGGACCCCGGAAAGCGAACGGCCATCAAGCCGCCATTATCGCGCCCCACGTTCGCACGTGCAACAGCACCTTCGAAGCGCCCCGGGTGACCGTCATGGGGCGTGCCGCAGGGCGTTCGCATACCGGCCGCCGGTTGCGACCGGGGCGCGGGGCCCCTATAAAGCCGAACAGCCGAGTCCATTTCTTTCACACGGCCGGCCATGTGGGGGTGGATGCCGGCCGGGACAAGGGCGTGCCGACGTGCCCGGCGCCCACCGCATGACAGGCCGGAAGAAGACGTCCACGGGGATATCCGCAGCATCATGGCCCTCGCCTTTCCCAACATCAGCCCAACGATCGTCGAGATCGGCCCCTTCGCCCTGCGCTGGTACGCGCTGGCCTACATCGTGGGCGTCACGCTGGGCTACCGCCTGGCGCTGGGCATGGCCCGGCGCATGAACGGCCGTCCCACCCCGGCGGAGTTGGACGACTTCCTGGTCTGGGCGGTGGTCGGCGTGCTGGCCGGCGGGCGCCTCGGCTTCATCCTGTTCTACAACCTGGATTTCTACCTGCAGCACCCGCTGGACATGTTGAAGGTCTGGAACGGCGGCATGTCCTTCCACGGCGGCATGACGGGCGTGGCCCTTGCCGTGCTGCTGTTCGCGCGGCGGCGCGGCTTCAACCCGCTGTCCTTGGGCGACCTGGCCGCCGTGGCCGCCCCCATCGGCCTGTTCCTGGGCCGCCTGGCCAATTTCGTGAACGGGGAATTGTGGGGCCGGCCCACCGACGTGCCCTGGGGCATGGTCTTCCCCCACGCCGACGACCTGCCCCGCCACCCCAGCCAACTGTATGAGGCGGGGCTGGAGGGCATCGTGCTGTTCACCGCGCTGTTCCTGCTGTCGCGCGTCCCGGCGGTGCGGGACCGCACCGGCACGCTGACCGGCGCCTTCCTCATCGGCTACGCCCTGTGCCGCATCACGGCCGAGTTCTTCCGCGAGCCCGACGTGCAGGTGGGCTTTCTGCTGGGCGGCGGCGTCACCATGGGCCAGATCCTGTCTGTGCCCATGCTGCTGATCGGCGTGGTCCTGGTGGCCCTGGCCCGCCGCCGCGTGCCGGCGGCGGCCTGATGCCAGGGACGTCTTCGCCCCCCGGAACCCTGGCCGGCCATCTCATCCGCCGTATCCGTGACGAGGGGCCGTTACGTCTGTCCGCCTTCATGGCCGAGGCGCTGGGCCATCCCACCCTGGGGTATTACACCACCCGCGACCCGCTCGGCGCCGCCGGCGACTTCACCACCGCGCCCGAGATCAGCCAGATGTTCGGGGAACTGCTGGGCCTGTGGTGCGCCCAGGCGTGGCTGACCCTGGGCTCGCCTGCGCCTTTGCACCTGGTGGAACTGGGCCCCGGGCGCGGCACGCTGATGGCGGACGCGCTGCGCGCCATGGCCCGGGTACCCGGCCTGACCCAGGCCCTGCGCGTCCACATGGTGGAAACCAGCCCGTCCTTGCGCGCCCGTCAGCGCGCCACCCTGGCGGCCCTGCCCGCCACCGCCCAGCCACCCCATCCCGTCGCCTGGGCCGATAGCCTGGAGGCGGTGCCCGATGGGCCGCTGCTGGTGCTGGCCAACGAATTCTTCGACGCGTTGCCCATCCGCCAGATGCAGAAGACGGCGCGCGGCTGGGCCGAACGTTGCGTCACCTGGCTGGAGCCGGAAAGCCGCTTCGCCTGGACGCTGGACGCCGGCGGCGGCGCCGAACTGCTGGTGCCGCCCGGCCTACGGGACGCGCCCGACGGCGCGGTGGTGGAACTGTGCCCCGCCGCGCTGACCGTTGCGGGGGAGATCGGGCGCCGCCTGGCCGCCCAACCGGGCGCCGCCCTGGTGGTGGACTATGGTTATGACGCGCCGCCGCTGGGCGACACGCTGCAGGCGGTGCGCGGCCACGCCTACGCCGCCGTATTGGACGACCCCGGCCAAGCCGACCTGACGGCCCACGTCGATTTCCGCACCCTGGCCGCCATGGCGGTGGCGGCCGGCGCCCAGTCCCATGGCGTTGTCGAGCAGGGGGCCCTGCTGCACCGTCTGGGCATCCAGCAGCGCGCCGCCACCTTGAAGCGGGGCGCGGTGGCCCCGCAGGCCCATGCCATCGATCTGGCGCTGGACCGCCTGACCGCCCCCGACCAGATGGGCCGCCTGTTCAAGGCCCTGGCCCTGACCAGCCCAGGCGTGCCGGCGCCCGCCGGCTTCGAACCCAATGAAGGCTGATCCATGACCGCCCCGATCCCTGACGCCCCGATCCCCGAAGGCCGCGCCTACCTGACCTTAGACGCCCTGGATCTGCCCGGCGTGCGCCATGGCTATTTCACCCGGCGGGGCGGCGTCTCCACCGGGCTCTACGCCGGGCGCAACGTCGGCTTCGGCTCCAACGACGACGCGGCGGCGGTGACGGAGAATCGGGCGCGCTGCGCCGCCGACCTGGGCCTGGCGGCGGACACCCTGGTCACCGTGTACCAGGTGCACAGCCCCACGGTGGTGACGGTGGAACAGCCCTGGGCGCGGGAGGACGCGCCCAGGGCCGACGCCGTGGTCACCCGCCGGCGGGGCACCGCCCTGGGCATCCTGACGGCGGATTGCGTGCCCGTGCTGTTCGCCGACTCGACCGCCGGGGTGATCGGCGCCGCCCATGCCGGCTGGAAGGGCGCCTTCACGGGCGTGCTGGAGGCCACCGTGCGGGCCATGGCGGCCCTGGGCGCCGACCCCGCCCGCATCGTCGCCGGCGTCGGTCCGCACATCGGCGCCACTTCCTATGAAGTGGGGCCGGAGTTCGAGGCCCGCTTCCTGGAGGCCGATGCCAGCAACGCCCGCTTCTTCCATCCCGGCCGGCGGGCGGACCATCCCCTGTTCGACATCGGCGCTTACGTCGGGCACCGGCTGTCTGGGTGCGGCCTGGCCAGGGTGGCGCATACCGGCCACGACACGGTTGAGCGGGAGGATTCTGTTCTTCAGCTATCGGCGGTCCACCCTGCGGCGTGAAGGTGATTATGGTCGTCATATCAGCATGATAGCCCTGGAACCCAGCCGCTGAGACCGCTTCCGGCGAGGGGTCGGCGCCCCTGTATCGGCGCATGCCCCCCGTGCCCAGACAGCGGGGGGCGGCGGTTTACAGCCTAGGCCTTGCTTGATATGGTCCGCGCGCCTTTATGAAGGTATGAAGACGCTCCGGCGTCGCCCACTTCCTGTTTAAAAGAGCGACCCCATGAAGCTCATCGCCGGCAACAGCAATCGTCCGCTTGCCGAGGCCATCTCGGCCTGCCTGAATGTCCCACTGACGAAGGCCAGCATCCGGCGCTTCAGCGACATGGAAGTCTTTGTGGAAATCCTGGAAAACGTCCGCGGCGAGGACGTGTTCGTCATCCAGTCCACCTCTTATCCCGCCAACGACAACCTGATGGAACTGCTGGTCACCATCGACGCCCTGCGTCGTGGTTCCGCCCGGCGCATCACGGCGGTGCTGCCCTACTACGGCTATGCCCGCCAGGATCGCAAGACGGGCCCCCGCACCCCCATCTCGGCCAAGCTGGTCGCCAACCTGATCACCACCGCCGGTGCCAACCGCGTGCTGACCATGGACCTGCATGCCGGCCAGATCCAGGGCTTCTTCGACATCCCCACCGACAACCTGGTGGCCGCCCCGGTGTTCGTGCAGGACATCGAGGCCACCATGGGCCGCGAAAACCTGATGATCGTGTCGCCGGACGTGGGCGGCGTGGTGCGCGCCCGCGCCATCGCCAAGCGCCTGGACGCCGACCTGGCCATCATCGACAAGCGGCGTGAGCGCGCCGGCGTGTCTGAGGTGATGAACGTCATCGGCGACGTCAGCGGCCGCGACTGCATCCTGGTCGACGACATCGTGGACAGCGCCGGCACCCTGTGCAACGCCGCCGTGGCCCTGAAGGAGCGGGGCGCCAAGTCGGTGCGCGCCTACGTCACCCATGGCGTGCTGTCGGGCGGCGCCGTCGCCCGCGTGGCCCAGTCCCCGCTGGAAGCGCTGATCACCACCGACAGCATCCAGGCGACCGAGGCCGTGCGCGTGTCGCGCAACGTCCGCCACCTGACCGTGGCCCCCCTGATCGCCGAGGCCATCGAGCGCATCAGCCACGAAAAGTCGGTGTCGTCCCTGTTTGACTGATCACTGATCAAAGGCCCCCTCAAACGCCGGGCGCGGCCATCCGGCCGCTTGGCTTCCTCGGCTTCCAGTCCACTGCGTTCCCCGGAAACCTCCGGCGGACGCAGTCGCGTCCTACAGCGGCATGAGTTCAGAACTCATGCCGCTGATATGCTTTATGCCGGCGGTGCCAAGTACCCTCGAAGGCGGCCTCATGGCCGCCTTCTTGGAATTTATGGCTTGACTCCGGGTTCGCGCACGCATACACCCGCGCATTCCGACCGCGTCAGCACCCCTGGAGGCTGGCGCATTTTCTTAAGGAGAGTACCAATGACCCAGATTATCGCGCTCGCCGCCGAGGCGCGGAACGGGGCAGGCAAGGGGACCGCCCGTCAGACCCGCCGCGATGGCCGCATCCCTGCCGTGATTTACGGCAACAAGGAAAAGCCGGTGACGATCTCCCTGGAGGCCGTCCATTTCACCCGCGTGCTGCACAAGCCGGGCTTCTTCACGCACCTGTACGACGTGACCGTCGACGGCGTGACCACCCGCACCCTGCCGCGCGACGTCCAGTTCGACCCGGTGACCGACCGTCCCCTGCACGTCGACTTCCTGCGCGTCAGCGACACCACCGAAATCGTGGTGAAGGTGCCGGTGGAATTCGTTGGCCATGACGCCAGCCCCGGCCTGAAGCGTGGCGCCGTGCTGAACATCGTCCGCCACGAGGTCGAACTGCACGTCCGCGCCAACAACATTCCGGAGCACCTGACGGTGAACCTGGATGGCGTTGACGTCGGCGCCTCCATCCACATCAGCAGCGTGACGCTGCCGGAAGGCGCCCGTCCGGTCATCGATCGCGACTTCACCATCGCCACCGTTGCCGCTCCCTCGGGCCTGAAGTCCGAAGAGAACGCTGCGGCGGCTGCCGAGGCCTGATAGACGATGCGGCTGGTGGTCGGTCTGGGCAATCCCGGCCCGGAATATGCGCACCACCGGCACAACGTCGGCTTCATGGCGGTGGACGAGATCGCCCACCGCCATCGGTTCGGCCCCTGGAAGAAACGCTTCCAGGGGCTGATCACCGAGGGGCAGATCGGCCCCGAAAAAGTCTACCTTCTGAAACCGCAGACCTTCATGAACCTGTCCGGCCAATCGGTCGGGGAGGCGATGCGGTTCTATAAAATGACGCCCGACCAGGTCATCGTCCTACACGACGAACTGGACCTGCCGCCGGGCAAGCTGCGCGCCAAAAAGGGCGGCGGCCACGGCGGGCATAACGGCCTGCGCTCCATCGACGACCATATCGGCAAGGACTATTGGCGCGTGCGCCTGGGCATCGGCCATCCGGGGGACAAGAACCTGGTGCACGGCTGGGTGCTGTCCAACTTCGCCAAGGCCGACCAGGCCTGGCTGGTCCCTTTCCTGGACGCCGTCGTCGGCGATTTCAGCCTGATGACCGAGGGCGAGCCCGAGAAGTTCCAGAGCCGCGTCGCCCTGGTCACGCAGCCGCCCAAGCCGGCCCCCAAGCCAGACAAGACCGGTCCTGCGGCCGACAAGGCGCCCAAGGCCTGAGCCGAGACCCCGGCCGCGCGCCACGCCGCCGTTATCCGCAATTTTCGAAAAGCCGCCTTAGGCGAAAATATCCAGCAGCCGCTTGCTGTTGTCGTCCACCGTCTGGGCGACCTTGGTCAGGGCCTTGAAGGTCAAGGCGTCGCCGCTGAGGCTGACCACGTCGGTGGGATTGATGTCGCCGCCCTTGGACGCCGCGATGGCCGTGGCGTCCCGGTCCACGCGCGCGCTGCTGGACTGCAGGCCGGCGGCCACGGTGGCATAGGGGTTGGGGGCGGAGATGCTGGTCATGCCCCGGAATATAGCACCGCCGCCGGCCCTGGCACAGGGGGCCGCGCGCGAAAGGTGCCGGGCTCAGCCCTGCGGCGGCACCACCAGCACGGTGATGGTCGCCGCAGGGCTGTTGGAGAATTGCAGTTGGTAGCTGCCGGCGGCCAGGCCGAAGTCCACCACCTTATGGATGCCGGAGCAGTTGGGGCCATGCTTGTGGCTGGTGCTGTCCAGCGACTTGCCGTCCGCCACCACGTCGACCCAGGCCCCCCCATCGATGGCGATGCGGTAGGGGCCCGCGGCGGGCACGGTGAAGGCCACGGTGCCGGCGTAGGTCTTCTCCCCCGCCGGCTTGGGCGGGGTGACGGCCAGGGTCACCCCCTCCTTCGCCGCCAGGGTCACGCGCGCCGGCGTGCCGGGCGTCAGGGCGGGCGCGCCGGCCGGGGTGGACGCGGCCGTCACCGGCACCGCCGCCAGCCCCCAGGCCTTGAGGTCGGCCGGCCATTCCACGGCGACACCCTTGCAGGATGGGTCGACCATCTGCGCCCAGGCCGGCGCCGCCAGCGCCATCACCACCGCTACCGTTCCCACTGCCACGGTTCCCACTGCCACGGTTCCCACTGCCACGGTTCCCACTGCCGCCGCCGCACGCCTCATGACGGGTTCCCCTCACTGCGAAGTCCGCGCTATATTCAATTAGATATAGCGTGAATGCTTCCTTGATGGACAAGGAAATTGCGCGGAAAGGCGCGGCGGCAAGTCGGCATTGCCCCTAAAATCGACCGCCAACCGGCCCTATACTTGCCCCAATCACAACCCTTAGTAAGAGGGCGGCCGATGGGGGCCGGTGATGGACAGGATGGGGATATCCTTGAAAGCCATACTGTACGGGCGGGCGACGCTGATCGCCCTGGCCTTGGGGTGCGCCGGCGCGGCCGGCGCCCAGACGACTGAACAACCGCCGACTGGACAACCGCCGGCCGGGCAGCCGGCGGCGGATCAAGCACCGACGGCGCAGGCCGAGGCCCAAACCGAGGCAGTGCCGGAAATGGTGGTGACCTCGCGGGAACAGTTCGGCAAGACCTCCTACCGCACGCTGGCGGAAGCCCTGAAAGTGCTGGACCGCATGGAGAACTCCAGCGGCCGTCACCTGCGCATGATCTTCAAGGTCGAACTGGCCAAGGACAAGTCCGGCCCCCTGCCCATCCAGCTATGGGCGGTCTACAGCGGCAAGGAAGAGCCCATCGAGTCCACGCCCGACGGCTATTTCCACGTCCCCTACCGCGCCGACTGGGAGGCCGCCGACGCCAAGCTGGTCAGCAACCAGGCCAAGGGTTCGCTGCGCGCCACGGTGATGCTGGAGGTGCTGTCCGACGGGAAGCAGCCCATCGCCTATGGCGAGTTGCGCCAAGGCGCCAAGGTGTTGGACCAGGCGATCGAGGAATTCGTAGGGCCCGTCATGGGCTTCTTCGTCCCCAGCATCGACGAACTGGACTTCAGCTGCGAGCCGGACGCCCACTGCCACGTCCATGCCGCCCTCGACACGGGGGAGGCGCTGGAGACCGACGACAAGGGACGGCCCATTCTGGAATTCGGCCGCAAGCTGGACCGGCGCAACCCAACCCTGCAGCTCGGCGCCACGGCGGAGGACGGCACCCCCACGCGTCTCTACGCCCTGCCCCAGTTGCATGTGTTCTGATCGGAAAGGCGGGGCCGGCGGCATCATAGCCGGCCTACATCCCAGATTGCCCAAAAGGGTGGACGGGGCGCGGGGCCCCGTCCACGGCAATCAGAAGCCGTTGTTCTTGGCGACCTTGGCGTACCAGAGGCCGCTGTCCTTGAGGGTCCGCTTCTGGTCGTTCTTGTAATCGACATAAGTCAGGCCGAAGCGCTGGGTGTAACCCTGGGCCCATTCGAAATTGTCCATCAGGCTCCAGGCGTGATAGGCGCGCACGGGCGCCCCGTCCTGGATGGCGCGGGACAGGGCCGCGAAATAGGCCTTCATGTACGCGATGCGCTTTTCATCCTTCACGTGGCCATCGACCAGCGGCGTGTTGTAGGCCGCACCGCTTTCCGTGATCTCGATGGGGCGGCTGCCGATGGCCTTGGCCATGCGCACCAGCGTGTCGTGGAAGCCGTCGGGGTCGATGTCCCAGCCGATGTCGGTCTTGGCGTGCGGGCCCTCCCCCCACTCGTGCGCCGTGTTCAGGCCGGGGACGCCGTTGCCCTCGGGCTTATCCGCCACCACCCAGCGGGTGTAGTAGTTCAGGCCCACCATGTCGTAGTCGGCGCGCATGATCTTCTCATCGCCCGGCTGGAAACCCAGCAGGGCGTCGCGCTGGTCGGCCGGCAGCACGTCGGGGTAGGAGCCGTCCAGCACCGGCTGCAGGAACCACAGGTTCAGGAAGCGGTGGTAGCGCTCGGCCGCGGCCTTGTCCGCCTCGCTGTCCGTGCGTGGCACCATGTTGGCCACGTCGCAGACGCTGCCCACCTGGAACTTGGGGTTGATGGCCTTCATCGCGCGGAAGGCCTTGCCTTGGCTGAGGTTCACCACGTGGGTGGCCTTCAGCATCTGCAGCGGGTCCTTGTGGCCCGGGGCGAAGATGCCTTCCCAATAGCCCAGGTGGGTGAAGGTCTTGGGCTCGTTCAGGATGGCCCAATGGTTGATGCGGTCGCCCAGGGCGCGGCCCACGATGTCGGCGTACTCGGCCAGCCGGTCCGACGTGTCGCGGTTGGTCCACCCGCCCTCATCATCCAGGGCCTGCGGCAGGTCCCAGTGGTACAGCGTGACCAGGGGGCGGGCACCCGCCTCCAGCACCGCGTCGGTCAGGCGTTTGTAATAGTCCAGGCCGGCCTGGTTGACCGCCCCCTTGCCCAACGGTTGCACCCGCGACCAGGCGATGGAATAGCGGTAGCTCTTCAGGTTCATCCGCCGGATGAGGGCCGCGTCTTCCTTGTACTTGTGGTAGCTATCGCAGGCCACGTCGCCGGTGTCGTCGTTCTTGATGCGGCCCAGGCCCTTCTGATGGGTGAAGGTGTCCCAGATGGACGGCCCCTTGCCGTCGGCGTTCCAGCCGCCCTCGACCTGATAGGCGGCGGTGGCGGCCCCCCACAGGAAGTCCTTCGGGAACACGACCTTGCCCGCCGGCGTGGCGGCCAGCGCGGACCGCCAGGTCGCGGCCGTCCCCCCAGGGCGCCCACACCGGCCAGGGCGGCGGCGCCCTGCAAAAGGGTGCGACGATTCATCATGCTCATTACACTCCGCTTCTTGGTAGCGCCTCATCCCCACGGAGGCCCCGCCGCGAACGCTCATCCCGCGGCAAGATCCGGTATCGGCTGTACGGCAAGGCCAGGGCGCGCGCCGGCGGTGTCGATCCAACCGGGTGAACCGGCCTGGAAACGGTGCCAGCCTTGGTTTTTGTCATGCCCTTCCTCCCAGCACGACTTTTACCCCATCCCGGACAACGCTGTCACACGTCATGTGACCGCTACCGTGCCGGAACCTCGTCCCTTACCCCGGGCCTATCCGATAGAGTCACATTTCACACTTTTTTCATGGCGATTTATTGAAAGACGCATGGCACCGTTGTGAAAGACGTGCCTGCACCCCACGGCGTGAAGGTTGTACACGCTCCGGGGCTTATGCATTAATCTCGCGTCTCGAATTTGGGGAAAGGCCGCTCATGACCCGACCGGGTTCGTCTCACGTCGACTTATCCCTTTCGGGCGGGGAAGCCTCGTGACGGCCGCGGCGTCGACCACGGCGGCCCGGCCCGCCAAGCGGGGTTGGCTTTTCCTGGCCCCCACCATCCTGCCGGGCTTCGGCACCGCCTTCGGCTTCACCCTGGCCTATCTCTGCCTGATCGTCCTGATCCCCCTGGGCCACATGGCCCTGCGCGCGGCGGACGTGGGGTGGGACCGGTTCTGGGCCATCACCCTGGCGCCCCGGGTGCTGCACGCCTTTTATGTCAGCTTCGGCTGCGCCCTGGCGGCCGCGCTGATCAACGCCGTGTTCGGCCTGGTGGTGGCGTGGGTGCTGGTGCGCTACCGTTTTCCCGGCCGGCGCATCATCGACGCCATGGTCGACCTGCCCTTCGCCCTGCCCACCTCCGTCGCCGGCATCGCGCTGACGGCGATCTACGCCCCCAACGGCTGGATCGGGGCCCTGGCCAAGGCCGCCGGGTTCAAGATCGCCTTCACCCCGCTGGGCATCGTCATCGCCCTGGTGTTCGTGGGCATGCCCTTCATCGTGCGCACGGTGGAACCGGTGCTGCAGGACCTGGACGCCGAGGTGGAGGAGGCCGCCGCGTCGCTGGGCGCCACCCGCTGGCAGACCTTCACCAAGGTGCTGCTGCCGGCCATCCTGCCGGCGCTGATCACCGGCGTGGCCCTGGCCTTCGCCCGTGGCGTGGGGGAGTACGGCTCCGTCATCTTCATCGCCGGCAACATCCCGGCGGTGTCCGAGATCGTGCCCCTGCTGATCGTCGCCCGGCTGGAGCAGTACGATTATGCCGGCGCCACCGTCATCGCCACGGCCATGATGGGGCTTTCCTTCCTCATGCTGCTGGGCATCAACTTCCTGCAGCGTTGGACCCGGTCGCGCCATGCCCGCTGATCCGCATTCCCGCCGCCCCGCCGTGGGCGAAGGCCCCGTGACGCGCCTGGCGCTCATCGGCCTCGCCATTCTGTTCCTGGCGGCCTTCCTGGCCCTGCCGCTGGCGGCGGTGTTCAGCCAGGCCCTGGCCAAGGGTGTCGGCGCCTTCCTCAAGGGACTGGCCGATCCCGACGCCCTGTCGGCCATCCGGCTGACGCTGACGGTGGCCGCCATCGCCGTGCCGCTGAACCTGGTGTTCGGCGTGGCCGCCAGCTGGGCCATCGCCAAGTTCAATTTCCGGGGCAAGAGCCTGCTGCTGACCCTGATCGACCTGCCCTTCTCCGTCTCGCCCGTCATTTCCGGCCTGGTCTACGTGCTGCTGTTCGGCCTGCACGGCAGCTTCGGCCCCTGGCTGCGCGACCATGGGGTGCAGATCATCTTCGCCGTGCCGGGCGTGGTCATGGCGACCGTCTTCGTCACCTTCCCCTTCGTGGCGCGCGAGCTGATCCCCCTGATGCAGGAGCAGGGCGTGGAGGATGAGGAGGCCGCCATCGTGCTGGGCGCCAGCGGCTGGCAGACCTTCCGCCTGGTGACCTTGCCCAACATCCGCTGGGGCCTGCTGTACGGCGTATTGCTGTGCAACGCCCGCGCCATGGGCGAATTCGGGGCGGTGTCCGTCGTCTCCGGCCACATCCGGGGCAAGACCAACACCATGCCCCTGCATGTCGAGATTCTGTACAACGAATACAACTTCGTGGCCGCCTTCGCGGTGGCCTCGCTGCTGGCGCTGTTGGCGCTGGTGACCCTGGCGGCCAAGGCGGCCCTGGAATGGCGCTTCGCCGACCAGATCGCCGCCGCCAAGCGCTAACAGGGGCAGCGACAATGACGACCAAGCAAACGGGCGGCGCGCATGGCCATTGAAATCCGCAACGTGGAAAAGACCTTCGGCGCCTTCACCGCCCTGGGCGGCGTCAGCCTGGACGTGCGCTCGGGCGAGCTGCTGGCCCTGCTGGGGCCCAGCGGCTCCGGCAAGACCACCCTGCTGCGCATCATCGCGGGGCTGGACCATGCCGACGCCGGCGAGGTCAGCTTTGACGGGCAGGACACCCGCGACCGCGCGGCGCGGGACCGCAAGGTGGGCTTCGTCTTCCAGCACTACGCCCTGTTCCGCCACATGACCGTCTTCGACAACGTGGCCTTCGGCCTGCGCGTCAAGAAGAAGGCGGAGCGGCCGGCGGAAATGGACATCCGCCGCCGCGTGGACCAGCTGCTGACCATGGTGCAGCTGTCGCACCTGGCCACCCGCTATCCCAGCCAGTTGTCCGGCGGCCAGCGGCAGCGCGTGGCCCTGGCCCGCGCGCTGGCCATCGAGCCCAAGGTGCTGCTGCTGGATGAGCCCTTCGGCGCGCTGGACGCCAAGGTGCGCAAGGACTTGCGCAAGTGGCTGCGCCACCTGCACGACGACATGCACATCACCTCCATCTTCGTGACCCATGACCAGGAGGAGGCGCTGGAGCTGGCGGACCGCGTGGTGGTCATGAACCACGGCCAGATCATCCAGGTGGGCACGCCGACGGAGGTGTACGACCATCCGGCCGACAGCTTCGTCTTCGATTTCCTGGGCGGGGTGAACCGCCTGAACGGCGTCATCGAGGCGGGCGTGGCGCGCCTGGACGGCAAGGCCGTGCGGGTGGATGGCGCCGTAGGCGCCGACGGCCCGGCCGTCATCTATGTCCGCCCCCACCAGGTGGAGCTGGGCGTGGCCCCGGCCGATGGCGTGCCCGCCGGCAAGTGGAGCGCCCGGGTCAGCAGCCTGCACGCCGCCGGCCCCGTGGCCCGGCTGGAGCTGGACCTGGCCGGCCGCGCGCTGGAAGCACAGCTGTCCCGCGACCGTCTGAGCGATCTGGCGCTGGAGGTGGGCAGCTGGTGTACTGTGGACTTCCGCCACGCCCGGGTGTTCCCCGCCAAAAGCTAGGGGCGACGGCGTGACGGCGTAACGGATATCAGGGCGTTGGGATCATGGACGGGCAGACGGTCGACCTCACGGCATTGATGCGGGACATCGGGCAGCGGGCGCGCGCCGCCAGCGCCCAGCTGGCCGTGACCACGCCGGATCAGCGCGTCGCCGGCCTGCGCGCCGCCGCCGCCGCCCTGCGCGCCGACGCCGCCACCATCCTGGACGCCAATGCGCGCGACATGGCGGCCGGCCAGGCCAAGGGTCTGACCCCCGCCCTGCTGGACCGCCTGCGCCTGGACGAGGGGCGGCTGGAGGCCATCGCCAAGGGGCTGGAGGACGTGGCCGACCTGCCCGATCCCCTGGGGACCGTCATGGCCGATTGGACCCGGCCCAACGGCCTGCGCATCCAGCGGGTGCGGGTGCCCCTGGGCGTCATCGGCATCATCTATGAAAGCCGACCCAATGTGACCGCCGATGCCGGCGGCCTGTGCGTGAAGTCGGGCAATGCGGCCATCCTGCGCGGCGGGTCGGAAAGCCAGCATTCCTCATCCACCATCGTCGCCGCCATGCGCCGGGGCTTGGTGGAGGGCGGCCTGCCCGCCGACGCCGTGCAGCTGGTCCCCACCACCGACCGCGCCGCCGTGGGCATCCTGCTGACCATGACCGACCATGTCGACGTCATCATCCCCCGGGGCGGCAAGTCGCTGACCGCGCGGGTGGCGGCGGAATCGCGGGTGCCGGTGATCAAGCACCTGGACGGCATCTGCCACGTCTACCTGGACAATGCCGCCGATCCGGCCAAAGGCCGCGCCATCGCCCTTAACGCCAAAATGCGCCGTACCGGCATCTGCGGCGCCATGGAGACGCTGCTGGTCCACCGCGACGTGGCGGCAGCCCAGCTGCCCGCCCTGATCGAGGATCTGGTCGGCGCCGGCTGCGAGGTGCGGGGCGACGCCGCCGTGCAGGCGCTGGACGCGCGTGTGCTGCCGGCCGATGACGCCGACTGGGATACCGAGTATCTGGACGCCGTCCTGTCGGTGAAGGTGGTGGATGGCGTGGATGAGGCCATCGCCCATATCGAGCGCCATGGCAGCCACCACACCGACAGCATCGTGACCGAGGACGCCGCGACGGCCGAGCGCTTCCTGGCGCGGGTCGACAGCGGCATCGTGCTGTGGAACGCCTCCACCCAGTTCGCCGATGGTGGGGAGTTCGGCTTTGGCGCGGAAATCGGCATTTCCACCGGCAAGCTGCACGCCCGCGGCCCCGTGGGCGCCGAGCAGCTGACCAGTTACAAATACGTCGTGCGCGGCGACGGCCAGACGCGCCCGTAAGCGACCCGCCGGCGCCCTCGATGTCAACCTCCCCCCACGGCCGCTATTGGATTCGACCGCGGCCGCTGACCGGGGCCAGCTGGGCCGGCCGGCGCATCGGCATCCTGGGTGGCTCCTTCAACCCCGCCCACGCCGGCCACCGCCACGTCAGCCAATGGATGCTGCGCCGCCTGAACCTTGACCAGGTGTGGTGGCTGGTCAGCCCCCAGAACCCGTTGAAGCAGACGCGCGGCATGGCCACGCTGGACGCGCGCCTGGACGCCGCCCGTGCCGCCGCCCGGGATCCGCGCATCCTGGTGACGGACCTGGAGACGCAGCTGGGCACGCGCTACACCGTGGACACGCTGGCGGCCCTGCGCCGCCGCTATCCCCGCACCCGCTTCGTCTGGATCATGGGTGCCGACAACCTGCTGCAGATTCCGCGCTGGCGGGGATGGACGCGCATCCTGGGCCGCATGCCGGTTGCCGTGTTTCCGCGCCGCCCCTATTCCCTAAAGGCGCTTGTCGGCAAGGCCGCGCGGCGTTATCTCCGCAATCGGGTTCCTCCACGGGACGCGGGCGGGCTGCCGGCACGATCGGCACCGGCCTGGACCTTCCTGGACGGGCCGCTGCATCCCGCCTCCGCCACCGAAATCCGGCGGAAGGGGTGGTGGGCCGGCCGGTGACGGGAAAAGCGGACTGCAAGGACTGAAGCGCGGTCGCTTCGGATGGTCTCATCCGAAGCGTGAATCGCGCGACGGAACAGAATCCCGTAGGCAAGCGTGCCCCGTGCGGCTTGCCCACGCACATCATCGGACTATCATCAGGGTGCGGGCCGGCCATGCCGGATCCTCAGCGCCCTTTTTTGCTTAGAGGTAACGATCATTTCCACCATCGCCCATTTCCCGACGCCGACCGCTGGGCGGACGGCGCCCCAGCCGCTTCCGGACATGGCGGCCCCCGACTTTCCCGAGCAGCTGCGCGACCTGATCGTCGCCAGTGTGGAGGATGACAAGGCCGAAGGCACCGTGGTGCTCGACCTCAAGGGCAAATCCACCCTGGCCGACTACATCGTCATCACCTCGGGCCGTTCCGCCCGCCAGGTGGACGCCATGGCCGGCCACCTGCTGTCCAAGCTGAAGGAAGTCGGCCTCATCGGTCTTGACGCCGAAGGCACGCCCCAGTGCGACTGGGTGCTGATCGACGCCGGCGACGTGCTGGTCCACCTGTTCCGTCCCGAGGTGCGCGCCTTCTACAACCTGGAAAAGATGTGGGGCGTGGAACTGCCGCCCGACTTCGCCGGGTTCGGCGCGCCGGCCGGCGACTTTTTGTCTGTTTGATGCCCTCAGGCGGCGGGCGGCCACATCCGTGGCCTTGCCTTACGGGCCTGACCGGCCCGGGCCGGCGGTCGCCGACCATCCGTGGCGTGAGCCGTTGTCGCACGCCACGGGCATACCCCTGAACTAGTAACGGGAAACGGGGCCATGCGCGTTTGGCTGATCGCCGTCGGCCGCAGCCGGCCGGGCCCCGCCCGCGACCTGTTCGAAGAGTACAAAGGCCGCATCACCTGGCCCTTCACCCTGCGCGAGGTCGAGTGCCGCAAGCGGGTGGAGGGGGACGAGCTGAAGCGGCTGGAGGCCCAGCTGCTGCTGGAAGCCATCCCCGCCGGCGCCACCCTGGTGGCCCTGGACGAACGCGGCAAGGCCCTGCCCAGCGAGGCCTTCGCCCGCCAGGTGGGCACCTGGCGCGATGGCGGCGTGGCCGACCTGGTCTTCGTCATCGGCGGCGCCGACGGCCTGGCGGAGGAGGTGCGCCGCCGCGCCTCCCTGCTCATCGCCTTCGGCCCCATGACCTGGCCGCACATGATGGTGCGCGGCATGCTGGCCGAACAGCTGTACCGCGCCCAGCAAATCCTGGCGGGCCACCCCTACCACCGGGTGTAAGGCGCACCCTCTTGCGGTGCGTCAATGCGCACCCCGCCCCCGTCGGCCATTCTTCCCCCAGCGTGTGCGACCGCCCGGTGAGGGCGACCGGAAATGGAGGGGACCATGGCCGTGCTGATCGCCTTTTACTCGCTGACCGGAACGACCCGCACCGTGGTGACGGAGCTGGCCCGGCACCTGCAAGCCGATATCGAGGAAATCCGCTGCGAGCGGTACGGCGTCAGCTTCAGGGGCTGGTGGCGGGCGGCGGCGGACAGCTGGCGCGGCCGGCTGCCCGGCATCGCCCCGGCCGTCCACACGGCCCGCAATTATGACCTGGTGGTGCTGGCCGAGCCCATCTGGGCCTGGCATCCCTGCCCGCCCCTGCGCGCCTATGTGCGGCGCGAGCGGGCGGATCTGCCGGAAACCGCCCTGCTGCTGACCCACGGCGGGTCCGCGGGCCGACAATCGCTGGACGCGCTGCAGGCCATGCTGGCCAGGCCACCCAAGGCGCGGCTGACCATCACCGCCGCCGAGATGAAAAGCGGCACCTACGCCGAGACGGTGGCCCACTTCGCCCAGACCGTGCGTCCCAAGTCCGCGCTGGCGCCGGCACCCCTTGCGGTGGATCAATGCGCCGGGTGAACGATTGGGGCCGACTGGACGGATCGCCCCCCTTCCAGGACCGCCTTGATGGATCCCACCACCCTGCTCAGCCGCCTGGCGGTTTCCTTGGCGATCGGCCTGCTGGTCGGATTGGAACGGGGATGGCACAGCCGCAGCGGCCAGGAATACCAGCGCGCGGTGGGGCTGCGCACCTTCGCCCTGTCGGGGCTGTTGGGTGGCATCGCCGGCGCCCTGGCGGGGGCGCAGCAGCCTTATATCCTGGGCCTGGTCTTCCTGGGCTACGCCGCCGCCTTCACCGCCTTTCACTGGCTGGAGGCCAGGGCCGACACCGACCCCAATCCTGAGCGTGACCTCAGCATCACCTCGGTGGTGGCGGGGCTGGTGACCTTCCTGCTGGGGGCCCTGGCCATCCTGGCCGACGTGCGCGTCGCCATCGCCGCCGGCGTGGCCGTGACCGGCCTGCTGGCGCTGCGCGATCCCCTGCACCGCTGGGTGGCGGCGTTGAGCGGGGATGAGGTGCGGGCCATCCTGACCTTGCTGGCCATGTCCTTCCTGCTGCTGCCGGTCCTGCCCAACCGCCCGGTGGACCCGTGGGGGGCGCTGAACCCCCATTCCATCTGGCTGCTGGCGGTCATGGTCGCCGCCATCTCCTTCGGTGGCTATGTCGCTGTCCGCGCCCTGGGCGACCGGCTGGGGGTGCTGATGGCGGCGCTGGCCGGCGGCCTCGCCTCGTCCACCGCCACGACGCTGACGCTGGCCCGGCTGGGCCGGGTGCACCCCACCTCGTCCCGGCTGCTGGGGGCGGGGGTGCTGCTGGCCGGGGCGGTGATGATGGCGCGGGTGGGGGTGCTGGCCATGGTGCTGAACCCCGACCTGCTGCGACCGCTGGCGCCCCCTCTGGCCTGCGCCGCGCTGGCCCAGGTGGTCGGCGCCGCCGCCCTAATCGTGCGCAACCGGCACTATCACGTGCCCAAGCTGAACATCGCCAACCCGCTGGAGGTGGGCATGGCCCTGAAGATGGCGGCCTTCATCGCCGCCGTGGCCCTGGCCAGCCAGTTGCTGGCGCAGTCCTTGGGCGCCCCCGGCGTGCTGGTCATGGCCGCCCTGTCGGGGGTGGCCGACGTGGACGCCGTCACCCTGTCCATGGCCCATCTGGGCGGGCACGGCCTAGCCCTGAAGGTGGCCATGGAGGGCGTGCTGATCGTCACCGCCGTCAACACCGTGACCAAGGCCGCCATGGCCGGCTGGGTGGGTGGCGCCCGCCTGGGCCTGGTGGTGGGCGGGATCAGCGCCCTGGCGCTGGGCGCCGGCGCCCTGGCCGTGGGCTGGTAGGAACCCCACCAGGAGGGGCAAACACATCTATATGAACCAGCCTCTGGTTGCGGCCCCGTCGGTAGGCCTGTAGCCTGTCGCGACCGCGCGAACGAGAAATCCCCGGGGCAACCATAATGAAAAAATCCTTATTCGCCGCCTGCTTCTCGGCTGCCGGCTTATTTGCCCCCGCCTATGCCGCGGACAGCCTGCAGGACGCGGTGAAAACGGCGAACGCGCAGGGTCACGCGGTAAAGTCCATCACGCCCATCTTCAGCCAATTGGTCATGTTTTCCATCCCGGCCGGTTTCCAGCTGGGCAGCGAACACACCCAGGGCAATCAGTACTTGAGGGAGATGGTGCTGGAGGGCGAGACCCTGGATCGTTGGACGCAGATGATCACCATCACCGGTTTCCAGGGTTTGGGCGCCAACCCCAACGTCACGCCCCAAGGCTTCGCCGCCATGTTGGCCGGCCGCTTCAAGAACGCCTGCCCCACCACATTCGCCGCCAAGGAAGTGGCCAACCTGACCATCAGCGGCCAGCCAGCCTTCATCGCCTGGATCAGTTGCGGCACCGCCCCCGGCAGCGACCACAGCGAGTCGGCCATAATCTTCAGCATCAAGGGGGCGAACGACTATTACACCCTTCAATGGGCGGAACGAGAGGCGCCATCCGGCCAGCCCTTGACCTTCGATGATGCCAAGTGGAAGGAGCGGATCGCGCGCCTGAACCCCGTGAAGATCTGCCCGATCGTCCCCGGGGAGCAGGCGCCCTATCCCAGCTGCGTCGATCAGAAATAGAAGGCAGCCCGCAAGGACATGCTTCCCTCAAAACCCCGCACCTCACCAGGTGGTGGGCTTGGGGTTGCGGTGGTTGAAATCCTTCTGGTGCCAATAGGGGTAGATCGGCTCCTTCTGGCTGGCCTGTTCCAGGCGCGTCACCTGGTCGGGCGTCAGCGACCAGCCGACGGCGCCCAGGTTCTGCCTCAGCTGTTCCTCATTGCGGGCGCCGATCACCAGGTTGGCCACGCCGGGCCTGGCCAGCAGCCAGTTCAGCGCCACTTGCGGCACCGTCTTGCTCGTCTCCGCCGCGACGGCGTCCAGCGCATCGACGACGGTGTAGAGATAGTCGTCATCCACCTTGGGCCCGCCGGCGGCGCCACCCGAGGCGATGCGGCCGGCCTGCGCCGGCTGGCCGCGCCGGATCTTGCCGGTCAGGCGGCCCCAGCCCAGGGGGCTCCACACCATCAGGCCCACGCCCTGGTCCAGGCCCAGGGGCATCAACTCCCACTCATACTCACGCCCCACCAGGGAGTAATAGCCCTGGTAGGCGACATAGCGGGCCAAGCCGTACCTCTCCGACGTCGCCAGCGCCTTCATCAGGTGCCAGCCGGAGAAGTTGGAGGCGCCGATGTAGCCGATCTTGCCGGCGGTGATCAGGTCGTCCAGTGCGCGCAGGGTCTCGTCCACCGGGGTGGTGGCGTCGAAGCCGTGCATGAAATAGAGGTCGATGTGGTCGGTGCCCAGCCGCTTCAGGCTGGCCTCGCACGCGCGGATCAGGTGATAGCGTGACGAGCCCACGTCGTTGGGGCCGTCCCCCATGGTGAAGGTGGCCTTGGTGGAGATGAGCACCTTGTCCCGCCGGCCCTTGACGGCCTGGCCCAGGATCTCCTCCGACGCGCCCCGGGAATAGACGTCGGCGGTGTCGAAGAAATTGACGCCCGCGTCCAGGCACAGATCCACCAGGCGCGTGGCCTCGGCCACGTCGGTGCTGCCCCAGCGGTTGAAAAACTCCCCCGCCCCACCGAAGGTGCCGGTGCCGAAGCTGAGGACGGGAACCTTCAGGCCCGACCGTCCAAGTTGCCGATATTCCATGGTTTTTTCCCTCATGGGTTCATATGGCTGCCGCCGGCGCGTCCCCCTGCCTGGGGAGCGTCGGCGCCGGCAGTTGACCCCAGGAGGGCGCCGTGGGGGAAGCGTTTTCGTGTCGCGGTGGGGAGGTTCGCGACGACGCGGGACCGCTATCGATCCAACCGCGCCGGCCAATCGCGAGCGGCATGACGAACCGCCAGAATATCCACGGAGTTTTCCGTAATCTGATAAGCGATGATGAAATCCGTGCCCGAAATGACCAGCTCGCGCGTACCGTTGACGCGACCCTGCCGCCCTTTTTGAGGATGAGAACCCAACCCTTGCGCCTGGGCGCGGAGCGACTTGACCAGCTTGAGCGCGGCCGTCGAATTGAACTGGCTCAGATAATCGTGGATATCCACCAAGTTTCGTGTCGCCGGCCTGGTCCACCGCACCTTCATCGGTCGGCTTCCGCCTCGAATTTCTCAAACAAGGCGTCCATCTCGGCGTCGGTGGCGAAGTCGCCTGCCGCCGCTGCTGCCAAGCCGGCCTGCACCTGGGCAGTCCACTGACGCTCCTCGGCGAGATAGCGTTCAATGGCCTCATTGACCACGAAATTGCGGGATCGGTTCTGTGCCTCGGCCAACTTGTCCAGCTCCGCTAAAATGGCGGGTTCGGTTCTTATGGAAAAGTTCTGGCTGGCCATATCCGCGCCCTCCAATCTCGATGATTACAGGTGATTACGTTGTAATCATGTGACGCTAAATCCCCTGGTCGTCAACACCACTCACGCCTCCTCCTCGAACACCGGGTAGGTCCCGAAGTCGCGGATGGGGCGGAGCACGACGTTGCTGACCACGCGGGCGACACCCATCTCGGCATCGTCGATCCAGCTGTCGGTCAGTTCCTGGTAGGTCTCAAGGTCGCGGCAGACCAGCTTGGCAATGTAGTCGTAGGGGCCGCTGACCTCGAAGCACTCGATGACCTCGGGCACCTCGCGCAGGCGGCGCTCGAAGGCGCTGGTGCGCTGGCGGCCTTGTTTTTCCAGGGAGATCTGGGCCAGGACGAAGACGCAGGATTGGATGCGGCGCACGTCCACCTGGGCCTGGTAACGCACGATGACGCCCTCGCGCTCCAGCCGGCGCACCCGTTCCAGGCAGGGGCGGGCGGAGAGGCCCACCCGTTCCGACAGGGCCTGGTTGGTGATGCGGCCGTCGGCCTGCAGTTCCGTCAGGATCTTGATGTCGATGGCGTCAAGCTTGCGCGGCTTCAAGGCGGGGTCCGATGGGGCGGGAGATTGGGCATCAGCTTAAGCGCCAAACCTCCCGCCCCCAAAGACTTTGGTAAACCACCGGCGTGAACAGCTCATGCCGGTGCAGGCCCCGACCGGGGCCGCCGGAACTTTCCGGGGAGCGATAGCGGACTGGAAAGTGAGGACAAGGCAAGCGGCCGGATGGCCGCGCCCGCCGTTTGAGGGGGCCTTAAACCGACACCCGATCCAGTTTCAGGATCAGGCAGAAGGCCGAGCCGCCGGACAGGCCGAAGTCGCTGACCGGCGTCTCGTGCACGCGGTAGCCGCGTTCCGTCAGCATGCCGCGCAGGGCCGGGCTGGCGGTGGCCAGCACGATATCGCGTCCCAGGTTCACGGCGTTGACGGCCAGGGTGCAGGCATCGGGTTCCGGCGCCACGATCAGGTTTTCGGCGCCGAAGCGCTCCAGGATGCGGGCGTTGCCCTCGGCGGAGAAGGCGCCGGGGAAGTACAGCACCTCGCCGCCCGTCAGGGGGCAGAGGCAGGTGTCCATGTGATAGAAGCGCGGATCGACCAGTTCCAGCGCCTCGACCTCCATGCCGAACAGGTCGCGCACCACGGGGGCCGCCGCCTTGTCGGAGCGCTGGCCGTAGCCCAGCCAGAAGGTGCGGCGCACGGGGTCCCACACGCAGTCACCCGCCCCCTCCAGCACCACGCCGTCCGGCATGTCGTGCACCTCGGTCAGCAGGCCCCGGTCCTTCAGCGCGTCGAAGGTGCGGCGGAACACCGGCGTCTCGCCCTGGCGCTGCGGATGGCGGAAGGTCGCCACCAGGGCCTTGCCGTCCAGCACCACGGCGGCGTTGGCGGTGAACACCATGTCGGGCAGGCCGGCATGGGGCACGGCGAACTCCAGCTCAACCCCCAGGCCACGCAGGGTGGCCACCAGCCGTTCCCAGCCGCTGGACGAGCGCGCGCCCAGCAGGGCGCCCTCCTCCTGCCAGCGATCGGGCCGCATCCAGGGATTGATGGCGTAACTGACCTCGAAATGGTCGGGCGCGCACATCAGGATGCGACCGCCGGGCAGGGCGTCGGTGACGGCAGCGGCGGCGGTGGCCAGGCGGGTGTCGGGCATGGGTGGGGTTCCCCGGATGTTGTTGTCGGTTGGGTTCAGGCCAGCGCCGCCAGGGTCTCGGCCAGGCGGTCCACCGCCCAGTCCAGATCCTCCGGCGCGATCATCAGCGGCGGCGCCAGGCGCACCACCGTGTCGTGGGTTTCCTTGGACAGGACGCCGCGGCGCATCCAGTCCTCCACCACCTGGCGGGCGGTGGCGCGGGCGGGGTCGATCTCCAGTCCCACCCACAGGCCCAGGCCCCGGATGTCGCGGATGAGGGGGCTGTTCAGGCCACGCAGGCGGTCCATCAAGTGGGCGCCCAGCGTGGCACTGCGCTGGACCAGACCTTCGTCCTCGATCACCGCCAAGGCCTCCAAGCCCACGGCGGCGGCCAGCGGGTTACCGCCGAAGGTGGAGCCGTGGCTGCCGGGGTCGAACACGTCGATGACATCCTGGCGCGCGACGAAGGCGGAAACGGGCAGCACACCACCGCCCAGCGCCTTGCCCAGGCACAGGCCGTCGGGCCGGATGCCCTCATGCTGATGCGCGAACCAGCGGCCGGTGCGGCCCAGGCCGGACTGGATCTCATCCAGGATCATCAGGATACCGGCGCGGTCGCAGGCGGCGCGCACACCCTTGAGGTAGCCGGCCGGCGGCAGGACGATGCCGGCCTCCCCCTGGATGGGCTCCAGCAGCACGGCCGCCGTGTTGGGCCCGATGGCCGCCGTCAGGGCGTCCAGGTCGCCGAAGGGCACGACGCGGAAGCCGGGGGTGTAGGGGCCGAAGCCTTCCCGGTAGGCCTCTTCGGAGGAGAAGCTGATGATGGTGGTGGTGCGGCCGTGGAAATTGCCGCTGGCCACGATGATCTCCGCCTGGTTGGCGGGAATGCCGCGATGGCGGTAGCCCCAGCGGCGGGCGGCCTTCACCGCCGTCTCCACCGCCTCCGCCCCGCTGTTCATGGGACAGGCGCCGTCCAGGCCCGTCAGGGCGCACAGGCGCTCCAGGAAGGGTCCCAGCTTGTCGGTGTGGAAGGCGCGGGAGACGACCGCCACCTTGGACGCCTGCTCGGTCAGGGCCTTGAGGATGCGGGGATGGCTGTGCCCGACATTGACGGCGGAATAGGCGCTCATCATGTCCAGGTAGCGGCGGCCGGCATCATCGTGCACCCAGGCGCCCTGGGCCCGGGTGATGACCACGGGCAGCGGCTTGTAGGTGTGGGCGCACCACCGGTCCTCCAGGGCGATGGGCCCAGGGGACGGGGCTTTGCCGATGTCGCCGTTCAGCCGCTGGTCCATGATGTCCTCCACCTTATCCCGGTCTCGTTACCCTGGATGGTGGCATGGGCGCGGCAGCCGAAACGGTCGAAGTTCGCGAGCGGCGCGACAGAACCGGGCGGCGGGTGGTGCGCCGGGCACACCGTTTCTGTCCTGCCGCCTTTGCGCCTGCGGCATGGGAAAGAGGCGGGACGGGCGAACCGCCGGCGGCCTATAAAGGTTTATCAGGTCGGAAATTCGGACGCGCCGCTTGCCATCGCGCGCGGAAATCCCGATTTTCCCAATAGGTTCGCACCTCCTCCCCCACCAGGATCAGGGAACAGACAGCCATGGCCGCCACCGACAAGACCAGCAAAGCCCCCCGCCCCGTGGTGCTGTGCATCATGGACGGCTGGGGCTATCGGGAAGAGGTGGCGGACAACGCCGTCGCCCAGGGCAACACCCCCAACTACGACCGCCTGTGGACGGACTGCCCGCACGGCCTGCTGTCCGCCAGCGAGGAGGATGTGGGCCTGCCCGCCGGCCAGATGGGCAATTCCGAGGTGGGGCACATGAACCTGGGCGCCGGCCGCGTCGTGTTCCAGGACCTGCCCATGATCGACCGCGCCATCGCCCAGGGCGAGTTCGAAACCAACGCGGCGCTGACCTCGTTCAAGGCCGCGCTGAAGAAGTCGGGCGGCACCGCCCACATCCTGGGCCTGGCCTCGCCCGGCGGCGTGCACAGCCACCAGGACCACATGGTGGCCCTGGCCCGCACCCTGGCCCGGGCCGGAATCCCCGTGGCCCTGCACGCCTTCACCGACGGCCGCGACGTGCCGCCGCAGAGCGCGTTGGAGCAGCTGGCCGCCATCGAGGCCGGCCTGAAGGACGCCCCCGGCGCCCAAATCCCGCCCAGGATCGCCACGGTGGACGGCCGCTACTACGCCATGGACCGCGACAAGCGCTGGGATCGGGTGGAGAAGGCCTACCGCGCCCTGGTGTCCGCCCAAGGCGAGACGGCCGCCAGCGCCGAGGCGGCGGTGAAGCAGAGCTATGACGCCGACAAGCACGATGAATTCATCCTGCCCACCGTCATCGGCGATTACGCCGGGATGAAGGACGGCGACGGCGTGCTGATGGCCAACTTCCGCGCCGACCGCGCCCGCGAGATCCTGTCCGCCCTGGTGGAGCCGGAGTTCAGTGGCTTCGATCGCGGCGCGCCCGTGAAGTTCGCCGCCCAGCTGGGCATGGTGGAATATTCCTCCGCGCTGGCCAAGGTTCTGCCGGCCATCTTCCCGCCCAAGGAAATCCGCCACACCCTGGGCGAGATCGTGTCGCAGAAGGGCCTGAAGCAGCTGCGCATCGCCGAGACGGAGAAGTACCCCCACGTCACCTTCTTCTTCAACGGCGGCGAGGAGAAGGTTTACGAGGGGGAGGAGCGCATCCTGGTCCCCTCGCCCAAGGTGGCGACCTATGACCTGCAGCCGGAAATGTCGGCTGACGAGCTGACGGACAAGCTGGTGGCTGCGGTGGACAGCGGCGCCTTCGACCTGGTGGTGGTGAACTACGCCAATCCGGACATGGTGGGCCATTCCGGCATCCTGGCCGCCGCGGTGAAGGCGGTGGAGGCGGTGGATCGCAGCATCGGCCGGCTGGAGGCCGCGGTGAAGCGCCAGGGCGGCGCCCTGCTGATCACCGCCGACCACGGCAATTGCGAACTGATGAAGGACCCGGAGACGGGCGGCCCGCACACCGCCCACACCCTGGACCTGGTCCCCGCCATCCTGGTGAACGCCCCGGCCGACGTGGTGCGGCTGGAGCGGGGCAAGCTGGCCGACGTCGCCCCCACCCTGCTGGAGCTGATGGGCCTGCCGCAGCCGGAGGAGATGACGGGCCATTCCCTGCTGGTCCGCGACGCGGCGCGCGCGGCGGCCGAATAAGCCGACACCCGAGTGAGCGCAGCCCCGGCGTGATTCCGCACACGGCCCCGTTCCGATTGTTGCCCCTGGTGCTGGCCCTGCTGGCGCCGGGACCGGCATGGGCCGAGCACGCCCCGCCGGTGGTGCTGACGCCCGTGGCGCAGACGACGGCGCCGCAAGGCGCCGCCGTCCCCCGGGACGCCCAGCGCCAACTGGACAAGGTGGAAAAGGACCTGAAGGCCGACCAGGCCCGCAAGGCCGAGCTGGACGCCAAGAACGACGCCCTGGAGCGCGAGCTGGCCGACCTGCGCGCCAAGTCCGTGGCGGTGGCCGAGGACCAGCGCCGCCAGGACGAGGCCCTGCGGACCGTGGAGCAGTCGCTGGCCGGCCTCGCCGCCAACGAGCAGGAGCAGGTGGCCCGGATCGACGCCGACCGCGCCGCCCTGGCCGACCTGTTGGGCGCCCTGCAGCGCCTATCCCGCCTGCCGCCGGAGGCCATGGTCGCCCGGCCGGAGGCGCCGGGGGAGATGGTGAAGAGCGCCCTGCTGCTGCGCGAGGCCATTCCCCAGCTGAAGAAGCGGGCGGACGCCCTGGCGGCGCAGTTGCGCGACCTGGCCGCCCTGCGCCAGAAGCTGGCGGACAAGCGCGCCCAGGCCCTGGCGGCGAAAAAGGACCTGGAAAAGCGCGAGGGGGAGTTGCGCGACCTGGTGTCGCGCCGTGAGGCCCTGTCGCAGGCCAACGACGCCGAGCTGCAGGACGTGGCGGGCCACATGGCGGTGTTGGCCACCCAGGCCGGCGACCTGCGCGACCTGGTGGAAAAGCTGGAGGCGGAACGCAAGGCCGCCGCCGAACGCGCCCGCCAGGCGGAGGCGCAGAAGCGCCAGCTGGCCGAGGAGGCGCGGCAGAAAAAGGCGCAGGATCGGCTGGCCGCCATGGGCCGCACGCCCAAGGATGTGCCGGGCGGCATGGCGCTGGGCGGCATGACCCTGCCGGTGGCCGGCCCCGTGGCCCAGCGCTATGGCGAGCAGGACGCCGTGGGCACCACCAGCCGCGGCGTGCGCATCAGCGCCCGCGCCGGGTCGCCGGTGGTGGCGCCGTATGAGGGATCGGTGGTCTTCGCCGGCCCCTTCAAGGGATATGGCCTTATCTTGATCGTCGAGCACCCCAATGGCTATCATAGCCTGATCGCGGGATTGGGTCGGATCGATACGCGGGTGGGACAACGTGTGTTGACCGGCGAGCCCATGGGCGCCATGGCCAGCGACGGGACCCCCACATTGTATTTCGAGTTGCGGCGGGGCGGTCAGCCGATCAATCCCCTGCGCGGCTTCGCGGGCACCGAGGGTAAAGGACAAGGGTGAGATGAAGAAACTGCTGACCTCCGTGGCCGTCGTGGCCCTGGTCTATCTGGCAAGCCCCCTGTCCCGGCCGCTGGACGCCAAGCCGCCGATCAAGGCGGAAACCTATAAGCAGCTGGAACTGTTCACCGAAGCGTTCGAGCGGGTGAAGTCCGACTATGTCGAGGAGGTGCCGGACGACCAGCTGGTCGAGGCCGCGATCAACGGCATGCTGGCCTCCCTCGACCCGCACTCGAACTTCATGAACAAGAAGAACTGGGAGGACATGCAGGTCCAGACCAAGGGCGAGTTCGGCGGCCTGGGCCTGGAGGTCACGGAAGAGAACGGCGTGGTCAAGGTGATCTCGCCCATCGACGACACCCCCGCCTCCCGCGCCGGCGTGCAGCCCGGTGACTACATCACCCACCTGAACGACGAGGCCATCGTCGGCCTGGGCCTGAATGAGGCGGTGGAGAAGATGCGGGGCGCCCCGGGCACCGACATCAAGGTGACCATCCACCGCAACAACGTGCCCCAGCCCCTGACCTTCACCTTGACCCGCGCCGTCATCAAGGTGCAGTCGGTGCGGTGGCGGGTGGAAGGCAACGTCGGCTACATCCGCCTGTCCGGCTTCACCGAGCAGACCCAAGTCGGCCTGGACAAGGCCCTGGCCGGCATCCAGAAGGAGCTGGGCGACAAGGTCGTGGGCTATGTTCTGGATCTGCGCAACAACCCCGGCGGCCTGCTGGACCAGGCCATCTCGGTCAGTGACACCTTCCTGGAACGGGGCGAGATCGTTTCCACCCGCGGCCGCCGCCCGGACCAGGGCGAGCGCTACAACGCCAAGCCGGGCGACGCCATCCATGGCCTGCCCCTGGTGGTGCTGATCAACGGCGGTTCCGCCTCGGCCTCGGAAATCGTGGCCGGCGCGCTGCAGGACCACAAGCGCGCCATCCTCATGGGCACGCAGAGCTTCGGCAAGGGATCGGTCCAGACCCTGATGCCCATGCCCGGCGGCAACGCCATGAAGCTGACCACCGCGCGCTACTACACGCCCTCCGGCCGCTCGATCCAGCAGCTGGGCATCACCCCGGATATCGAGGTCCAGCAGGCCAAGGTGGAAGAGGTGGGCACCCCCGCCGGCGTCATCCGCCGGCGCGAGGCCGACCTGCCGCACGCCCTGCGCAACACCGACCCGGGCGCCAAGCAGCCGGGCAAGCCGGGTGACGACGCCAAGGACAAGACCTCGGAAAAGACGCCGGACAGCAAAGGGGCAGATAACAAGGGCCCCGACAACAAGGGGGTTGGCGCCGACAAGGCCAAGGTCGATTCCAAGACCCAGGATCCGAAGGCGGGCACCAAGGGCCAGGACGCGCCAGGAACGCCGGTGCCGCCGGCCGCCACCGGCGACGCCACGCCCCAGGATTACCAGCTGACGCGCGCCCTGGATCTGCTGCGCGGCCTGTCGCTGTTGCAGCAGTCCAAGGCCACCAACTGACGACGCCCTAGCCAACCGACGGGGACCCCTTGGCCGCCCTACCCACCCGCCTGAAGGCCTTGGTCTCGCGCCCGCCGCGCAAGACCAAGCCCGCCAAGGCGGCAAAGACAACAAAACGCGAGAAGGGCGGCGATGACGACGCCTTCGAGGCGCTGCTGGCCGGCGCGGACGAGGACGCGTCCGCCGACGTGCTGGCGGCACGCCTGGGCGTGCCCAAGCGCGCCGGCCGCGCCGGGGCGGCCACCACCACGGAGCATGCCAGGGACGGCACTGACAAGCCCCGCCGCCGGCTGAACCTGTTCGCCGTGGCCGTGGCCCTGACGGTGGTGGCGGTCGCGGGTACGGTCGCCTGGCTGGCCGCCACGGCGGAGGAGACGGCGGCGGCGCGGCGCAAGGCCACCACCCTGGCCGACATCCCCGTCACCCTGCCCCAGGGCGGCGCCCGCCCGGTGGAGGCCCCGCATGCCGCCGCCCCGGCGGCGGAGGGCGCCGCCAAGCCGGCGGCCGCGCACGACCCCGACCCCATGGACGTGGCCGTCAAGCTGGCGCCCAGCCGTAACGAAGACCTGCTGGAAAAGACCCGCGCCGGCTATCTGCCGCGCATGCCCGCCAAGGGCCCCGCCCCCTGGCAGGCCTATAGCCGCCCCTTCCCCCAGGATGACACGCGCCCGCGCATCGCCCTGGTGATGGCCGACCTGGGCTGGTCGCCCAGCGCGCTGGAGAAGGTGCTGGCCCGCATGCCGGCCGCCGTCACCCTGGCCTTCGCCGCCGGCGCCCCCAACCTGCAGAAGGCCGTGGACCAGGCCCGGGGCGATGGGCATGAGGTGCTGCTGCAGGTGCCGATGGAGCCGCAGGGCTTCCCGCTGAACGATCCCGGTCCCGGCACCCTGCTGACCAGTCTGTCGGATGAGAAGAACGTGGACCGGCTGGAGACGGCCATGGCCAGCGCCACCGGCTATGTCGGCCTGACCAACCTGACCGGCACCAAGTTCCTGGCCAGCCACGACAGCCTGCAGACGGTGCTGCGCCAGGTGCAGCGGCGCGGCCTGATCTACGTCGACAGCTGGCCCACCACCTCCAGCCAGGCCACCCGCATCGCCACCCAGCTGGGCCTGCCCCGCGCCGTGTCGGACGTGCAGGTGGACCGGTCCCCGTCCGACGCCGGCGTCGCCGCCCAGCTGGCCGAGCTGGAGCGCCTGGCCAAGCTCAACGGCGTCGCCGTGGGCTACGCCCAGCCTTATCCCGTGACCCTGGAAGGCATCGCCCGCTGGGCCGTGGGCCTGCGCGACCGGGGCATCGTGCTGGCGCCGGTCACGGCGGTGGTCAACCGGCAGGCGGATCGATAGTCCTTTGGTGGCCGATAGATCAAACCCTATCGGCCGGTTTAATCGTGAGCGGCTGGCGTCCGGCCAGCCCTGACCTTTCGAAGCCCACGCCTACCCCCTTATGGCCCATAGGCGTGCGAGGCCGTGCCCGGCATCCTGGTGGGACATCCCCCGCCCACCTGGAGGAAAACCGCATGAGTGTCAAACGCATCCTGATGATCGTCGGCGACTTCGCCGAGGACTATGAGACCATGGTGCCCTTCCAGGCCCTGTCCATGGTGGGCTACCAGGTCGATGCCGTGGCGCCGGGGAAGCGCCCGGGCGACAAGATCGCCACCGCCATCCATGATTTCGAGGGTCACCAGACCTATACCGAGAAGCGCGGCCACGACTTCACGCTGAACGCCGATTTCGAGAGCGTGAGGGCCGATGATTACGTGGCCCTGGTCATCCCCGGTGGCCGCGCGCCGGAGTTCCTGCGCCTGGACAGCCGCGTGCTGGCGCTGGTGAAGGCCTTCGCGGCCCAGGACAAGGCCATCGCCGCCGTCTGCCACGGCCCGCAGATCCTGGCCGCCGCCGGCGTGTTGTCCGGCCGCAAGGTTTCCGCCTACCCCGCCTGCCGGCCGGAGGTGACCCTGGCGGGGGGCGAGTATGCTGACATCCCCGTGGACGGCGCCGTCACCGACGGCAAGCTGGTGACCGCCCCGGCCTGGCCCGCCCATGCCGCCTGGCTGGCGCAGTTGCTGAAAGTCTTGGGCGCCGAAATCCATCTGTAGAAAAGCGAAGCCCCCGCCCGTAGATCTCGAGCGGGGGCTTCGTCTTAAAGACAACGCTGGACGGGCTTACAGCTTCACCAGGGCCTTGCCCAGGTTCTTGCCCTGCAACAGGCCCAGGAAAGCCGACACGGCGTTCTCCAGGCCCTCGGTCACGTCCTCGCGATAGCGCAGCTGCCCGCTTTTCACCAGGGCGCCGACCTCTGCCAGGAAGGCGTCGTTGCGGTGCCAGTGGTCGGAGACGATGAAGCCCTGCACATGCAGGCGGCGGGTCAGGATGGCCGACAGCAGGGCCGGCGTCCGGTCGGGACCCGCGGGCAAGGCCGTGTCGTTCAGGTTGCCGATGCGGCCGCACAGCGGCACGCGGGCGAAGGTGTTCAGCAGGTCGAACACGGCATCGGCCACCCGGCCGCCGACATTGTCGAAATAGACGTCGACACCGTTGGGGCAGGCGGCGGCCAGCGCCTCCTTGAAATTCTCCGCCTTGTAGTCGACGCAGGCGTCGAAGCCCAGCTCGTCCACCACGAAGGCGCACTTCTCCGGCCCGCCGGCGATGCCGACGGCGCGGGCCCCCTTCAGCTTGGCCAGCTGGCCGACGACGGAACCCACGGCGCCGGCGGCGGCGGACACCACCACCGTCTCGCCCGCCTTGGGCTGGCCGATGTCGTAGAGGCCGACGTAGGCGGTCAGGCCCGGCATGCCCAGCACGCCCAGGGCCGTCGTCACCGGCAGGCCGTCGGTATCCAGCTTGTGCACCGATTTCGGCCCCGCGACGGCGTATTCCTGCCAGCCGGAATTGGACAGCACCAGGTCACCCGCCTGGAAGCCGGGGACGTTGCTTTCCACCACCTCGCCGATGGTGCCACCGACCATCAGGCCGCCCACCTCGATGGGCGGGGTGTAGGACTTGGCGGCGCTCATGCGGGCGCGCATGTAGGGGTCGAGGGAGAGCCACCGCGTCTTCAGCAGCATCTGGCCGGGGCCCGCCACGGGGATGGACGCTTGCTCCATCCCGAAGTTCTGTTCCGTCGGGAGCCCTTCGGGGCGCGAGGCCAGAACAATCCTGCGGTTCAGCGGCATGTCTTTCCTCTTTTTCCTTCAGAAGGGGCGTCACCCTCTGCCGGGTGGTCCCCGTTTATTGGCTTGAGCCGGGCCTGTCGTCCGGGGCGCAAACCTTAGCCCAGGGCCCGGCGCCCCGTGAAATGCCGTTGGCGCAACCCCCAGCCCCACCGCCGGGGCCGGGCGGCGCGCCACCTATGGCTGTCTTTCCTTGGGCGAACACCAAAGCCGATTTTATCGCAGGCGCACAAAAAAGCCCGGTCGCGACGGGGCGGACCGGGACTTCTTCTGGCATGCGCCTGAGCTTCAGAGTCGCCGCAAGCCGGATCGGTGTCAGTCCGGCTTGCGGGTCAGGCTGGTGAGGGAAACCAGCTGCTGCTGCAGCTCGTCCAGCCGCTTCTGCAGTTCGTCGAACTGGCCGCCACCGGCGGGCTTGGCCTTGGGCGCCTCCGCCGTCTCCGGCTTGCCGCCTTCGGCACCCGCCAGAGGGGAGAACATGCGCATGGCCCGTTCGAACATGGCCATGTTCTGCTTGCCCACTTCCTCCAACGAACCGAAGGGGAACATGCCGCCCAGCGTGCCCTGGAAGTAATCCCGCATCTTTTCATGATTACGGGTGAACGACTGCATGCTGTATTCCAGGTACTTCGGCACCATCCACTGCATGTTGTCGCCGTAGAGGCTGATCAACTGCCGCAGGAAGCCGATGGGCAGCAGATTCTGCCCGCCCTTGGATTCCTCTTCCACGATGATCTGGGTCAGCACCGAGCGCGTGATGTCGTCACCCGTCTTGGCGTCGTAGACGACGAAGTCGGTGCCGTCCTTAACCATCTGGCACAGATGGTCCAGGGTCACGTACGAGCTGGTGGCCGTATTGTAGAGACGCCGGTTGGCGTACTTCTTGATGGTGATCGGCGCGGGCTTGGGATCTTCTTTGTCGACCATAGGCGGCGTTTCCCGGCGATGTTTATCACCCGCACAACGGGTGCACTGCACATAGCTAATCCATGCAGTGCGGAACGTGCAAGCATCCTGCCAAGAACCAATGCGCGTATGTCGTTCCGCCACCGCTTTGCCAGGCGGCGGCGGGGGGTGTAGATTGGCCTCATGCCCCGCGAAACCGATGCCCCACCATCGCCGTCAGGCGCCCCGGAAGACGAGGCCGCCCCCACCCCCGGCGAGCCACCAAGCCTGGAGTCTCTGGCCCGCCGCTACCTGGACTTGTGGCAGGACCAGTGGGCCGCCGTGGCCGCCGACCCGGACATGACCGGCGCCTTCGCCCGCCTGGTGCGCACGCTGGGCCAAGCCACCGCCTGGACGGCGGGCGGGGGCCAGGCCACCTGGCCGGGCGGCAACCCGTTCGCCGCCGGCACGGGCGGCAGCGGCGCGAATCCTGGGGCCGGCGCCTGGATGGGCGCCCCCTTCTTCACCCCCGCCACCTTCCCCTGGGGGGCCTATGCCAACCCGCAAAGCACCACCGGATCCAGCCCCTTCGGCGGCACCGCCGACGCCGGACGAGGCGGCGCGGGCAGCGCCCCGCCGACCCCGCCAGGGCCCCCGGCCGCTGGCGACGCACCTGACGGCGGCGATGGCCGTCTTGCTGAACTCGCAGGCCGGATTACCGCTCTTGAACGGCAGCTCGCCGATCTGGCGCAAGGAGCTGGAACCGAGGTGCCGCCAACTGCGCGCCGACCTCGCCGGCGCCGACCCGGAAGCGCTGAAAGCGGCGGTTGAGCGTGAAACCCGGCGCCGACTCGACACATTGCTGACCGGGCTGGAACGCTACCGCCGCAACCCCTACCAGCGCGACGTCACCGACCCGCCCCCGGTGTGGACGGAGGGCAACAGCCGCCTGCTGGATTACAGCCGGCCCGGTGCCAAAGGCCCCGTGCTGCTGTTCGTGCCCTCTTTGGTCAACCGCGGCTATGTGCTGGACCTGTCGGCGCGCAAGAGCCTGGTGCGCTGGTTGGCTGGCCGCCATGACGCCAAGGGGGCCTTCCGCCCCCTGCTGCTGGACTGGGGCACGGTGGGCGCGGTGGAGCGTGGGTTCGACCTCACCGACTATGTCGCCGGCCGCCTGGCTCGCGCCGTGGACGCCGCGCGCGACCTGACGGGCCAGGCGCCGGCCCTGGTGGGCTATTGCATGGGCGGCACGCTGGCCGCTGCGGCCGCCGCGCTGCGGCCCGAGGCGTTGTCCGCCCTGGTGCTGCTGGCCGCCCCCTGGGACTTCCACGCCGACGACCCGGCCGCCGCCCTGCGTACGGCCGCCGTCCTGCCCCTGGTGGAGCCGGCGCTGACCTGGCTGGGCGAACTGCCGGTGGACATGATCCAGTTCCTGTTCGCCGGGCTGGATCCGCTGCTGGCCCTGCGCAAGTTCAGCCGCTACGCCACCCTGGACCCGGACAGCCAGGACGCCCAGGACTTCGTGGCGCTGGAGGATTGGCTGAACGATGGCGTGCCGCTGGCGGCGGCCGTGGCGCGGGAATGCCTGGGCGGCTGGTACGGCCGCAACGACCCGGCAGAAGGCACCTGGCGGGTGGGCGGCCAGGCCATCGACGCCCGCGCCATCCGCCTGCCCACCCTGGCCATCATCCCCGCCCGCGACCGCATCGTGCCCCCGGGCGCCGCCCGCGCCCTGATCGACGCCGTTCCCGGCGGCGACCGGCTGGAGCCCCCCTGGGCCATATCGGCATGGTGGTCAGCGCCGGCGCCCCGGACCAGGTGTGGGCGCCGCTGGCCGATTGGCTAAGGGCACGCCTCGATCACCCCCGGTCATAACGGTAGGGCCCGCCCTTCTTCACCGCCGCGCGGTAGGCCGGGCGGGTCTGTATGCGGGTCACGAAGGCGGCCAGGTGGGCGAAGTGCTGGCCGGTGCCGGGCATCATCATCGCCGCCTCGATGGGGAAGCTCATCTGGATGTCGGCGGCGGTGAACTGATCGCCCATGAACCAGGGGCCCTGTGCCAGCTCCGCGTTCATGTAGCCCAGGTGGTTGGCGGTTTCGCTGGCGATGCGGGGCTGCAGGGGGGCGGCCGCCTCGCCCAGGCGGCTGGTGTAGAGATGCAGCAGCAGGGGCAGCATGGCCGACCCCTCGGCGAAGTGCATCCAGTGCAGGTAACGCGCCTGGGCGGCCCGGTCGCCCGGCGCCGGGGCCAGGCGACCCTCGCCGTAGGTGCGCACCAGGTACTCGATGATGGCGCCCGATTCCGCCAGCACCAGGCCGTCATCCTCGATCACCGGCGACTTGCCGAGCGGATGCACGGCCTTCAGCGCCGGTGGCGCCAGCTGGGTGGCGGGGTCGCGCTCATAGCGCACCACCTGGTAGGGCAGCGCCAACTCCTCCAGCGCCCACAGCACGCGCTGGGAGCGGGAGTTGTTCAAGTGATGGACGATGATCATGGAAGCGCCCTCCGGCTTTCTGGTTATGAAGTACCCTTTACGGCCCGCTCACAGGCCCAGATCAACCGCCAGCCGCCGGGCCAGCGCCTCGGCCTCGCCGGCGGCGTACGCCCGCTCATGGCCCGAGCCCCAGATGGGCCCCGGCCAGGCGGCGTCCTCGCGCTTGCGGGCCACCACGTGGACATGCAGCTGCGGCACCATGTTGCCGATGGCGGCCACGTTCAGCTTATCGGGCGCGAACGCCGCCTCCATGACCTGCGAGGCCTGGGTGATCTCGGCCATCAACTGGACCTGGTCAGCCGTGGCCAGCCTATGGATTTCCACGGCGCCGACCCGGCGCGGCACCAGGATCAGCCAGGGCCAGCAGGCGTTGCGGGACAGCAGCGCGCGGCAGAGGGCCAGGTCGCCCACGGCCACGGTGTCGGCGGCCAGGCGGGGGTGCAGCGTGAATGCGTCGGCGCTTGTCATTTCGAGAAAATCCGTTGCTGGACCGATGGCGGGGGCCGGGTGTGGCGATGCGGGCGACGGTGTCCGCAATACCGCTGGACGCCGCCGCCGGGATGGCTATGTACTACTGCCCGACGCCGCCCGTCCAAAGGGTTCGGCTATGGGGTGGATGACGGGGCCTGGCTTGGAAGCCTGGGTCGGCAGCCTGACTTGGGGGGCCGGATTGATGCCGGACCGCCGGATGGCGGCCCTTCGTCCACAAAATTGCCCCATAGTCGTGCCATAGGACGAGGCCAGTCGCACGCGGGGTGGTCCCTGGGGCAAGGAACCGTCCTGTTTGTTCACATGTTTCCGGTCCGCCGTTTTGCTATTCCGTCGCCATCATCCCGTTCATCGTTCTCCCGTTCATCGTTCTCCCGTTCCTGGGGCAGGGGTCGTTCACAATGCGTAAGATTTTGAGGATGCAGAAATCCGCCTGGGCGGTCCTGCTTCTTCTGGTGCTGGGCAACATCGGCGCGTGGGCGATCGTCAATCGCCCGGCCGTGGAGCGCCCATGGGCCGGCACCATCGCCGGCGTGGCCTTCGTGCCCTTCCAGGCCAACCAGACCCCGCAGAATGGCGACAGCCCCACGGCCGATGACATCAAGCACGACCTGGACGTGGTGGCGCCGCACGTGCAGTCCATCCGTACCTACCAGGTGGGCAACGGCATCGACCAAGTGGCGCCCATCGCCCTGGAGCGCTACCCCAACCTGACCATCACCCAAGGCGCCTGGCTGTCCAAGGACACCGCCGCCAATGAGGCGGAACTGGCCGGCCTGGTGCGCGTCGCCCGCGCCTACCCCAACGTGAAGCGGGTCATGGTCGGCAACGAGGTGCTGTTCCGTGACGATTTCAGCGTCGCCCAGCTGATCGACTACATCCAACGCGTGAAGCGCCAGGTGAACGTGCCGGTGTCCACGGCCGAACCGTCCTACGTCTGGCTGGACCACCCGGAACTGGCCGACGCCTGCGACTTCATCACCATCCATCTACTGCCCTACTGGAACAAGGTGTCGGTGGACCGCGCGGTGGAGGACGCCATGGCGGCCTATCGCCAGGTGCAGGAGCGCTTCCCCAACAAGCACATCCTGATCGGCGAGACCGGCTGGCCGTCCGACGGCGCCTATCGCGGGGCGGCCGAGGCCGGCCTGGTGAACGAGGCCAAGTACATCCGCAGCTTCCTGAACATCGCCGGCCAGCAGCGCCTGGACTTCTACATCATGGAGGCCTTCGACCAGCCGTGGAAGCGCACGCTGGGCGGCACGGCGGAAACGGCCTGGGGCATCTGGGACGCCCACCGCCACCAGAAGTTCCCCATGGTGGGCGGCATCCTGGAGGTGCCGTCGTGGCGGGTGCTGTGCGCCATCGCCACCGCCCTGGCCTTCCTGCCCATGTTCTTCTTCGTGCTGGCCCGCGACGACCTGAAATGGCGCGGCCAGCTGTTCTACGGCTTCCTCATCCAGACGGTGGCGTCGGTCCTGGTATGGACGGGCACCCAGGCCTTGACCGTGGGGATGGGCACCCTGTCCTTCACCGCCTTTATGGTGCTGATCTTCGCCCAGCTGATCCTGTTCGCCGTCATGCTGATCGACGGGCTGGAATTGACGGAGGTGGTGTGGACCCAGCGCTGGAAGCGGCGCTACACGCCGGTGCGGGAGCCGCTGGGCGACTACACCCCCAAGGTTTCCATCCACGTGCCCTGCTATAACGAGCCGGCGCACATGGTGATCGAGACCCTGGACGCGCTGGCGGCCATGGACTACCCCAACTTCGAAGTTCTGGTGATCGACAACAACACCAAGGACGAGGCGGTGTGGCGCCCGCTGGAGGAATACTGCGCCAAGCTGGGGCCGCGTTTCCGCTTCTTCCACCTGCCGCGCTGGCCGGGCTTCAAGGGCGGCGCCCTGAACTTCGGCCTGTCCGTCACCGCCCCCGATGTGGAGGTGGTGGGTGTCATCGACAGCGACTACCAAGTCACGCCCGACTGGCTGTCGGCCACCATCCCCTATTTCAAGCGGCCGGAGGTCGGCTTCGTCCAGTCGCCGCAGGATTACCGCGACTGGTCCGACGACGCCTTCAAGTCGATGATCAACTGGGAATACCAGGGCTTTTTCCACATCGGCATGATCCAGCGCAACGAGCGCAACGCCATCATCCAGCACGGCACCATGACTCTGGTGCGCAAGAGCGCGCTGGACGGCGTGGGCCGCTGGGCCGAGTGGTGCATCTGCGAGGATTCGGAGCTGGGCCTGCGCCTGTTCGAGGAGAAGCTGGAGGCGGTCTACATGCCCGACAGCTTCGGCCAGGGCTTGGTCCCCGACAGCTTCGCCGGCTACAAGACCCAACGCTTCCGCTGGGCCTATGGCGCCGTGCAGATTCTGAAGCGCCACTGGCGCGAGATGACGCCGGGCGGCACCAAGCTGACGGCCGGGCAGAAGTATCACTTCATCACCGGCTGGCTGCCCTGGTTCGCCGACGCCGCCCACATGGGCTTCGTCATCGGCGGCATCATCTGGTCGCTGGGCCTGCTGCTGCTGCCGCAGTGGATCGAGTTTCCGCCCACCGTCTTCATCCTGCCCACCCTCAGCGTCTTCTTCTTCAAGGTGCTGTGCGGCCTATGGCTGTATGGGGAGCGGGTGAAGTGCCGCTTCATCGACAAGCTGGGGGCGGCCATCGCCGGCATGGCGCTGACCCACACCGTGGGACGCGCCGTGTGGGTGGGCCTGTTCACCAGCGGCCGTCCCTTCGTGCGCACGCCCAAGTGCGAGGACCAGCCGGCCCTGATCCAGGGCTTCCTGCACGCGCGGGAAGAGGTGGCGCTGATGCTGGGCCTGTGGCTGGCGGCGGCCGCCATCGCCCTGTTGAAGGGCAGCGACAACCGCGACGCCTATGTCTGGGCCACCATGCTGGTCGTCCAGTCCTTCCCCTATATCGCCGCCCTGTTCCTCAGCACCCTGAACGCCCTGCCCAAGGGCGGCGGGGCCGAGGCCACCGCCCCGGCGGAATGAGGCGGAAGCCAAGCACCGGAATAGTTCGGGGCGGCGGGGCAACCTGCCGCCCTTTCCTTTTCGGGCACAATTCCGTGACCAAGACCCCGAGTCGAGGACACACGGCGTGGGGCCGCGCTAAGCTGACGGTGGATCGGCGCCAGAGCGCGATCGCTTCAGAGGTCTTCGTCTGAGGCGAAAATCGCGCGACGGAACAAAAGCTTGGAGGTTTTCTGACACTTCGGCGAACGTCGGAAAGCCTCTGAGAGAGCCGGCCGGAATGCCGCCAACAGGGGAGGCAATGGTGAAGACCCAAGCGCTTTCATGCCAGGCACCGGAAACCGAAACGGCGGAGGGTGACGCCCATCAACACGAACCCGGCGACACGGACATCCAGGATGTGCTGGCCGCCAACCGCCGTTTCTACCAGGCCTTCGCGGACCGCGACGTGGCCGGCATGGAAGCCCTGTGGGCGCAGGATCGCGACGTGCGTTGCGTCCATCCCGGCTGGCCGGCGCTGTCGGGGCGCGAACCCGTGATGCGCAGCTGGCGCGAGCTGCTGGGCAATCCCCGGTCCCCCGGCGTGCGTCACCAGGGTGAGCAGGCCACGGTGTGCGGCGACATCGGCTGGGTGGTGTGCGAGGAGTTCGTGGCCAACACGGCGCTGGTGGTCACCAACCTGTTCGCCCGGTCGGGCGGCGGCTGGCGGATGATCCATCACCAGGCGACCCCCATCTCCTCCATCGCCGCGTTCGAGGACGCCAGCGGTTATGAGGATCTGAACGGCCGCCCGCCGACGCTGCACTAGGCCGGCACTGCAACGGGCCGATGCCGTATTAGTACGACAAATTCGATCTGCGTCCTTGCGGCCGCCCCGCTTTTCCGTACTGTTATCGCTAACAATATGGAAAGGGAGAGGACCCCATGCGGCGTTGGCTGCGCATCGCGAGCTTGTTACCGACCTTACTGGCCGCCGGCACGGCGTTGGCGGCACCGCCCGCGTCCAAGTCGCCGGCCCCCACGCCCCCCATGGGATGGAACAGTTGGGACGCCTACGGCTTCACCGTCGACGAGGCCGACTTCAAGGCCAACGCGGGCGTCCTGGCGACGCTGAAGCCCTATGGCTGGACCTACGCTGTGGTGGATGAAGGCTGGTACATGGCCGACCCCTTCGGCAAGTCGCTGGCGGAGCGGCAGTACCTGCTGGACGGCAACGGCCTGCTGGTCCCCGTCCCCGCCCGCTTCCCCTCGGCCGCCGGCGGCCAGGGCTTCAAGCCGCTGGCCGACTGGCTGCATGCCCAGGGCCTGAAGTTCGGCCTGCACATCGTGCGCGGCATCCCCAAGCAGGCCGTGGAGCGGAATACGCCGGTGGCCGGGTCGTCCTTCCATGCCACCGACGCGGCGGACACCGCCGACACCTGCCCCTGGGACGATGGCAACTATGGCGTGCGCGACACGCCGGCGGGCCAGGCCTACTACGATTCGATGATGGCCCAGTACGCGCGGTGGGGGCTGGATTTCCTGAAAGTCGACTGCATCGCCGACCACCCCTACAAGGTCAGTGAAATCCGGCAGATCAGCAGCGCCATCGCCAAGACGGGACGGCCCATCGTGCTGAGCCTGTCCCCCGGGCCCACCAACCTGTCCCACGCGGATGAGATCAGCCGCTATGGCCAGATGTGGCGCATCACCAACGACGTCTGGGACGGCTGGACCTTCCCGCATGACAAGCCCACGGACGGCTTCCCCTATGGCTTGCGGGACCTGTTCGACGTGCTGCCGGGCTGGGCGCCCCACGCCAAGCATGGCCGCTGGCCCGACGCCGACATGCTGCCCCTGGGCGCGCTGGAACCCCACCCCGGCTGGGGCGACCCGCGCCAGTCACGGCTGACGGCGGACGAGCAGCGCACCCAGGTGACCCTGTGGGCCATCGCCCGGTCGCCCCTGATCCTGGGCGCCAACCTCACCAAGCTGGACGAGGCCACGCGCGCCCTGATCACCAACCGCGCCGTCATCCAGGTGGACCAGACGGCCACGGAAAGCCACCCCGTGACCGACCTGCCCGCCGGTTTCGAGAACGCGCGCGTCTGGCTGGCCACGGGCGCCAAGGGCCAGCGCTACCTGGCCCTGTTCAACCTGGGCGACAAGCCGTCGAGGCTGTCGGCGTCCTGGGGGAAGCTGGGCCTGGCCGGCGGCGGCCTCGCCGCCCACGACCTGTGGACGGGCAAGGCCCTGCCGGCGGCGGACAGCCTGAGCGTCACGCTGCCCGCGCACGGCAGCGCGCTTTATGAAGTGAAGTAAATCCCCGAAGGAGAGCTTGCGCCGGGCTATTCCCGGCGCAGCACCTTGTCCGCCAGCACGCTGGCCCACCAGCGCGTCATGAAGGTCTTCTTGAACTCGGGCGGGTCGTAGACGTCGTCCACCCAGGCGTAGAAGGCGTCGACGCTGGGTTCGATCTTACGGGCCTTGGCATAGGCCAGGAAGGTCTCGAAGAAGTGGTCGAGAATGCCGGTCTTGGCGTGGCGCAAGTGGCCGTACTTGGGGCTGAGCTGGCCCAGCGCCGTTTCCAGCGGCACGCCCTCATGCACGAACTGGTACAGCACGCTCATGAAGCCGACGCGGTCGGACCCGGCCTTGCAGTGCATGAGCACGGGGTACTGGGCGTCGCGCCAGATCTGCCGCGCCTGGTGCAGGATGTGCTTCTTGGGCGCGTCGCGCGAATTGACGGGGAAGTTCACCAGGGTCAGGCCGTGGCGCGTGCAGGCTTCATCCTCCAGCACCCAGGAGCCGCAATTATCGCGGCGGCCGCGCAGGTTGATGACGGTGCGCACGCCCAGGCGGGCCGCCTGGGCGATGTGGCGTGGCGTCGGCTGGCTGGACCGGTACAACCGCGGCGAAATCTTGAACATGTTCTTGTAGATCATGCGGATGAACGCGTGATCCTTGAAGAAGCTGTTCAGATAGCGCTTGAAGCCGCGAATCTGGTTCAGCGGCACGGCGGCCTGGGCGGGGGCGGGCTGCCCCCCGGCGCGGGGTGGGAGGGCGGCGCCCCGGGGCCGGCCGCCGGCATCTTGTCCACCGTCGCGGCCTGCAGCCGATAGTCCGTCATCGCGTGCACTTGTCCTAAAGCAAAGGCAGGAAACCACCGGCCCACCGTCCCAGGGGATCAGTCAGGCATACGGCCCCTATATAGGGTGTTTGCCCGCCGGGGGCGAGGGGCCTCGCGCGCATGGGCGCATCGACCGCAGGCCCGCGCTGGTGGATATAATGGATTAAGCGCGCCGGATACGGCCGGTCAGCGCGCCATGGGGCGGACATGGCTGGCGTCCAGCCGATCCAGCCGATCAAAGAAGGGTGCCACCACCGACCGGTCCTCCTTGGTTTCCTGCTCCAGGGCGGCGCGATCATGCTCCGTCCAGCGGACCAGGGTGGCCATCTCCTGCCGCTCGAAGGCGCTGAGGCTGGAGGCGGACGCCAGCTTCTGCGCCGCCGCCCCTTTTTCCACCGGCTCCTCCGCCGCGCGGGCCGCTTGGCGGGCGGCCAGCACGCGCTGGGTCACCTGGCGCCAACGCCGCTCGTCAAAGCCATACTTGGCCAGCAGGGATTTCCCCTCCGGCCCCGGGTGGGCCAGCAGGACGAAAGCCGGTTGCCCATCGTCCGGCGCGGACGCGACCAGGGCCTCCGCCGCGGTCACGTAGCGGCCAACCTCGGCGGCGTCCAAACGCTCATGCGCCAGCATCGGCGCGGATACCATCAGAACCACTAACGCGGCTGCGAAACGCATCGTTTGCCCCCAAACGTTCGCGCGCCAAATGTGATTGTTTCTTATATCGGGCGCGCAACGACATTTCCAGCGGAAAGCCTGTAAGTGGAGAGTAGAATTGAAGAATTATGGCGGGGGTATGGCCGGCGACGCCCCCGGCGCGCACTCTTCCGGAGAGCGCGCAAGGACAGGCCTGCGGCGGGAGCGCGCATGCCCCTTGAATGATGCCATGCCGTGCCCTAGGGTCCCGTCGCACCCATGGGTTTCATTTAGGATAAGACGTAGCCCCGTGTCCCGCTTCACCGCCCGTCTTCTTGCCGCCGGCACCGCCCTGGTCCTGGCCGGTTCCGCCCTTGCCCAGACCACTCCCCAGCCGGATCAGACCTCGGGGGGCCAAGCGCCGGCCGGTGGTGGCGACAGCGGCGGCCTGATCCTGCCGGGCGCCATCTCCTCCGGTTCCAGCGTGGCCGCGCCGCAGCAGGCGCCCGTGCCGACCGGCCCGGCCGCCGGCCCCGCGGCGGGCCCGGCACTGGGCCCCAGCGCCGGCCCGCGCCAGGCCCCGGCCGCGCAGGCCCCGATCGCCGGCCCTGCCGTAGGCCCCAGCGCCGGCCCGGCCGCTCCCTCTGGCGCGCCGGCCGCTTCCAAGGTGGGCACGGTCACCGGCAACTGGCAGGTGGGCCCGCAGGTCTACACCGACGGCAGCTTCAAGCTGTGCGAGGCGCAGGCCAGCTTCGACAACGGCCTGGCGCTGGTCTTCCTGGCCCTGCCCGTGCCGCAGGCCGAGCAGCAGGCGAAGAAGCTGCCGCCCAAGATCATCAACCTGGTGATCGGCGTGCCCGGCGCCAACATGCCGCCGGGCCAGGGCCCGGCCATCAAGCTGAAGCTGGACGGCAAGCTGGAGCAGACGCGCGGTTCGCAGGTCATCCAGCCCAACGCCATCATGACCGGCTTCGACCCCATGGACGCCAACTTCACCAAGGCGTTGCAGGCGGCCAACAAGCTGGAGATCACCAGCCCCAACGACACCGCCACCTTCGTGCTGAAGGGCGGCACCAAGGCGTTCAAGGACCTGAACGCCTGCTTCGACCAGGCCATGGCCGGCAAGCTGCAGCTGCCCGCCCCACCGCCCGCCATCCCGCCGGCCTTCGCCGCCCTGCTGATGGATGCCGGCCTGAAGGACGCCCACCCCCTGCCCGTCGACAAGATGTCGCCGCAGGAACGGCCGGGCGATTTCGCCTGGGCCATCCAGAAGGACGTCATCGGCTCGCTGCGCTCGGTGGGCCTGAAGCCCGAGGCCGGCGACCTGGAAAAGATCATGCAGAACTACCTGGACAGCCTATCCAAGGGCTGCCAGGGCACCTACACCCCGACCAAGGGCAAGCTGGAGAAGCTGCTGCAGATCGACATGCAGACCGGTTCCGCCAGCTGCAAGACGGACAAGGGTGAGTTCTACGCCAACCTGATCCTGTACCTGACCAAGGACCGGCAGCTGTTCATCATCTCGCATGAGGCGCCGGTGGCATCCAAGGCCGTGGCCGACAACGCCGGCACCGCCATCGCCGGCGTGCTGCGCAAGAAGGCCAACGAACCGCCGCCCGCGCAAGGCGCGCAGCAGCAGCAGCCCGCCGCCGGTCCCCGCCCGGCCGCCGGCCCGCGTAAGCAGCAGTGATCCTCAGCCATCCGGCTGAAATGGAAACGGGAGGGGCCAACACCCCTCCTGTTTGTTTTTGTGTGGAACCAGAACCTAGGCCGCGACTGCGGCCGCCGGAGCATTCCGGGGAGCATCAGCGGACTGGAATGCGAGGATAGCCAAGGGCTGGATGGCCCGCCGGCGCTTGAGGAACAGAAAACTACACCACTTCCCGCACCAGCTTGGACAGGAAGGCGTCGGCGAAGGCGTGGCGGTTGGCGGCGGTGATGACGAAGGCGTCGTCCCCCGCCACCACGTTCTCGCGGTAGTAGGGTTCCAGCCAGTCGTATTCGTCCAGGATGACCAGGCCGTTCACGCCCACGCCGGCGGCCTGGGCGTGCGCCCGGGCGGAACGCGGATCGATGCCGCCGTTGTTGAAGCCGTTGCTGACCAAGTCGATGGTCCGCCGGTCGGCGCTATAGGGGCAGGCATCCAGCTGCCGCACCGCCTGGACGATGCAATCCCCCAACGCCGTGTTGCCGCCCATGGCGACGCCGGGTGCGGCGTCGATGCGGTCGGCCAGGGCCAGCGCGTCCTGGGTCCCGGCCAGCAGGGTCCACGGCACCAGGGTGGTCAAGGTGCCGGGGCCGGAGAACAGGGCCAGTTGCACGGCCACCTTGCCCTTCGGACCGCCGGCCAAGGCCTGATGCACCGCCTTGTCGCGGAAGGCCGCGGCGTGGCCGCGCAGCTGGAAGTCCAGCATCACCTTGGAAATGCTGGCGGAGCTATCGACCGCCATCACCAGGGCCAAGTCCACCGGCGTGCCGCCGGCCCCCGCCCCACCGGCCCGCGCCCACGCCCGGCCCGTCAGGGCGGGGGCGGCCAGCGCCGCCCCCATACCGGCCAGCAGCGCGCGCCGTGTCGGCGCGACCGTCCCCTGGCCCACCATTTGGCCACCCTTACTCACGTCTCGTCCCATCTACCCGTCAGTCCCATGGAGACACGCGGCGGCACCTGGGCGGGATCAGTCCTTGCCCCGCCCCGCGTCCCCGCCCCGCGCCCAGGCGACGACCTTGCGCATGACGGTGGGCAGGGCCTGGTCATGGAAATCGGCGGGGGCGCACCACACGCCCTCCACCGCCGCCCCATCGTCATCCAGGTGGCCACGAACGACGGTAAGTTCCAGGTGAAAATGGGTGAATGTATGGCGGACAATACCGGGCAGGCGCTGCCAGTCGGCCGCCGCCGGCGCCCAGCCCAGGGCGCGGGTGTAGGCGAGATCCGCACCCGGTTCCCAGGCGCTGGACGGTACCTCCATCATCCCGCCCAGCAGGCCCGATTCGGGGCGCCGGCGCAGCAGCACCTGCCCTCGGGCGTTGGTCAGCCAGAAGGCCACGCCCCGGCGGGTGGGCTTGGCCGCCTTCTCCGCCTTCAGCGGCAGCAGCTCCGCCAAGCCGTCGCGCCGGCCCCGGCAGGCCGCCATCCACGGGCACAGCACGCAGCGGGGGCTGCGCGGGCTGCACAGGGTGGCGCCCAGGTCGAACAGGGCCTGGGTGTAATCGCCCGGCCGCCGGGTCGGCACGAGGGCGGCGGCCAACGCCTTCAGCTTGGGCTTGGAGCCGGGCAGCGGATCGGTCACGGCATAAATGCGGGACATCACCCGTTCCACATTGCCGTCCATGGCCGTGGCGGGCCGGTCGAAGGCGATGGCCGCGATGGCGGCGGCGGTGTAGGCGCCGATTCCGGGCAGGTCCAGCAGCGCCGCCTCGTCCGCCGGGAAGCGGCCACCGTGCCGTTCCACCACCGCCTTGGCGCAGGCGTGCAGGTTGCGGGCCCGGGCGTAATAGCCAAGGCCGGCCCATTCCTTCAGCACCTCGTCCAGGTCCACCGCCGCCAGGTCCGCGACCGTGGGCCAGCGGGCCAGGAAGCGCTGGAAATAAGGGCCGACCGTCGCCACCGTCGTCTGCTGCAGCATGATCTCCGACAGCCAGACATGATAGGGATCGGCCTTCACGCCGGGGGCGGCGCGCCAGGGCAGCACGCGGCGGTGGGCGTCGTACCAGGCCAGCAGATCGGCAGGCTGGGGAGCCGGCAATCCGCTTCCGGCGGCCGGGGATGCGGCGGAGGATGCGCCTGCGACGATCATTGTATGGTCAAAGCCCCTTGCGGCGTGGTTCAACTGGCCCCAAACACTGTTCCGAGATCGGGGGTCCGGTTCCAGCGGATACGCCGCCCCCGCAACCGTTTCAAGGTCCACCACCACCCATGCCCGGCCCCCGCCCCATTGGCCGCCATCTGAACGCCATCGCCGGCAAGGCGCTGGGCCCCCATGGCCCCGCCTTCGCCACCCTGCTGGCCGAGTGGGACGCCATCGTGGGGCCCCGGCTGGCCAGCGTGGCCCTGCCGCTCAAGCTGCAGTTCCCCAAGGGCCGGCAGGACGACGCCGTGCTGCACCTGGGCGTGGCCGGACCCGCCGCCCTGTTCATCCAGCATGAGGAGCCGCAGATCCTGCAACGGCTGAACGGCTTCTTCGGTTTCCGCGCCGTGGCGCGGCTGAAGCTGCTGCAGGCGCCGCCGGCCACCAACCGGCGGCGCGACCGGCCGGCGCCAATTCCCCGCCGCCTGTCGGCGGGCGAGGCGGCGGCGCTGGAAACCCAGACGGCGACCGTGGAAGACGGGGATTTGCGGGAGGCGCTGACCAGCCTGGGCCGCGCCATCCTGGCCACCGAAAAGCCGGCCGGGTCCCCGAAGCGATAGTCTCTCGGACGCGGCTTGCCGGCCCCCGGCGCCGCCCCCTATAGTCACTACAGTTGGTATCGGAGGAACTAAGGTGAACCTACATCTGCGTAATTCGTTGGCCGCCGCCGTGGTGGCCGCCGGCACCATGACCGGTGCCCTGGTGGCCGGCGCCGCCAGCGCCCAGACGGCGGACGCCCCCGTCACCATCGACGTGGCGGCCGCGACCAGCCCGCGCGTGCTGGGCGACACCAAGGCGCCCATCGTGGTGGATGAATACGCCTCGTTCACCTGCCCGCACTGCGCCCATTTCGAGGAAGCGTTCCTGCCCCGACTGAAGGCCGACTTCATCGACACCGGCCAGGTGCAGCTGGTGTTCCACGACTTCCCGCTGGACCAGTTGGCCTTCGCCGCCGAAATGGCCGCCCGCTGCCTGCCGCCCGACCGCTACACCGCAGCCAAGGGCCTGATCTTCAAGACGCAGGCGCAGTGGGAACACGCGGACGATCCGCTGAAGGCCCTGCAGCAGACCCTGCGCCTGGGCGGCATGTCCGACGCCACCTTCACCGCCTGCCTGAGCAACAAGCCGCTGCAGGACTTCATCACCCAGAGCCGGCTGGACGCGTCGGAAAAGCTGGGCGTCGACGGCACCCCGACCTTCTTCATCAAGAAGGGCGACGCCGTGGTGGAGAAGATCGACAACCTGCGTGAATACAGCCAGCTGTCGGAAGCGCTGGTGAAGGCGGGCGCCAAGGCCCCGGCCAACCCGGCCCCGGCGCCGGCCACCGTCGGCGCGCCCGCCGACCAGGCGGCGACCCCGGCCAGCACCCCCGCCGCCAGCACCCCGGCGGCCCCAGCGCCGGCCGCGGCCGCCGGCCCCAGCACGGGCCTGATCGTGGGCGGTATCGTCGCCGCCCTGGTCGTGCTGGGCGGCATCTTCATGCTGACCCGCCGCAAGAAGTGAGATCGGCGGCGCCCTGGGGACGGGGATCCCCGGGGCGCCTCCTTGTGCCGGTCTGGTTTGGCCTGGTTTCGTTTAAAGCGGCCGCGTTTTGAAAGTGGGATGGAGGGGGATATGGCAGGGCGTTGGATGCGCGATCGGGCCGGCATGGCCCAGGGCCTGGTCATGGCGATGGTGGCGCTGGCCGCCCCGCTGGTCCTGGCCGCGCCCGCCATGGCCCAGACAGCCGCGGCCCAGACAGGGACCGCCCCCGCCCCGTCCGCAGGGGGCGGCGCAGGGGGCGGCGCAGCGGGTGGCATCGACATCGCCGCCGCCACCAGCACCCGCGCCCTGGGCAGCGGCAACGCCCCGGTGGTGATCGAGGAATACGCTTCGCTGTCCTGCCCGCACTGCGCCCATTTCGAGGAGACGATGCTGCCCCGCCTGAAGGCGGACTTCATCGATCCCGGCCAGGTGCGCTTCGTCTTCCACGACACGCCCACCAACCGTGTGGGTTATCTGGCCCACATGGCCACGCGCTGCCTGCCCGTCGGCGGCTATAATGACGCCCGCAGCCTGTTGTTCAGCACCCAGGGCCAATGGCTGGGCGCCAAGGACCCCGAGGCGGGCTTGAAGGAGATGATGGGCATGGCCGGCCTGCCGGGCCTGGCCTATGACGCCTGCGTCGCCAACAAGCCCCTTCAGGACTATATCGCCGCCAGCAGCCAGGAGGCCAACCAGGCGAAGATCGAGGTCACGCCCACGGTCATCATCCGCAAGGGCGGCAAGGAAGTGGACCGCATCGCCGGTCCCAACGACTATGACAAGCTGGCCGCCGCCCTGGTCAAGGCCGGCGCCAAGGCACCGAAGAAGTAAGTCCCCGTGCAATTCACCAAGCTTCGCATCTCCGGCTTCAAGTCCTTCGTGGACCATACCGAGCTCCTGATCGAGCCCGGGATGACCGGCATCGTCGGCCCCAACGGTTGCGGCAAGTCCAACCTGGTGGAGGCGTTGCGCTGGGCCATGGGTGAGACCTCGGCCAAGAAGATGCGCGGCGAGGACATGGACGACGTCATTTTCGGCGGCACGGCCACGCGCCCCGCGCGTAACCTGTGCGAAGTCGTCCTGCACCTGGACAGCCCCAACCTGACCGCCGGCACGCCGGGCGTCAAAGCGGACGCGGTCCAAACGGAAATGGAGATCAGCCGCAAGCTGGAACGCGGCGCGGGCTCCGACTACCGCATCAACGGCCGGCCGGCGCGCGCCCGCGACGTGCAGCTGCTGCTGGCCGACAACGCCTCGGGCGCCCACTCCCCGGCGCTGGTCAGCCAAGGGCGCGTCGGCGCCCTGATCAACGCCAAGCCAGGCGACCGCCGCCAGCTGCTGGAGGAGGCCGCCGGCATCACCGGCCTGCATTCCCGCCGGCATGAGGCGGAATTGAAGCTGAAGGCGGCGGAAACCAACCTGACGCGCCTGGACGACGTGGTCGTCACCATGGACGCGCAGTTGCAGAACCTGCGCAAGCAGGCCCGGCAGGCCGCCCGCTACCGCAACATCTCCGACCACATCCGCCGGGCAGAGGCGCTGCTGCTGCATCTGCGGTGGACCACCGCCACCGCCCAGGTCATGCAGGCCCGCGCCGGCTTCGACAAGGCGGAGGAGGCGGTGCGCGGCCTGATGCTGGCCGTGACGCAAGCCACCACCAAGCGCACGGATCTCGCCGCCAGCCTGCCGCCCAAGCGCCATGCGGAGGCAGAGGCCGCCGCCGCCCTGCAGCGCCTGCTGGTGGCGCGGGAGCAGCTGGACGCGGAGGAGCGGCGCGCCACCGAGGCCTTGGCCACGCTGCAGCGCCGCCTGGCCCAGATCGAGGGCGACCTGGCGCGCGAAAAGGACCTGGCCGCCGACGCCGATCGCGCCCTGTCCCGCCTGGCGGAGGAACGCCAGGCCATCACCGACGCGCAAGGGGACGAGGCGGAAAACCAGGAGCTGGCCAAGGCCCGCCTGGAGGAAATCCGCGACACCGTGGCCAGCCTGGACGCCGAACTGGCGGCCGCCACCGAGCGCCTGGCCGCCGATGAGGCCAAGCGCGCCCAGATCCAGCGCCAGGCCCAGGACCTGGAGCAGCGCGTCGCCACCCTGCGCCGCCGCGTCGAGGAACACCAGGCGCAGAAGGCGGAGCTGGAGCGCCAGCAGGCCGCCCGCGACGACGTGGCCGAGGCGGAAGAGGCCATCCACTTGGCCGAGGAACGGCTGGAACTGGCCAAGGGCACGGCGGAGGAGGCGGAGACCGCGAAGGCGGCGGCCGAGCAGGCCGCCAACGCCGCCCGCGCCCTGGGCACCCAGGAACAGGCCGCCGCCCGCGACGCCCTGCAGCGGGCCGAGGGCGACCGCGCCCGCCTGACGGCGGAGGCCGACGCCATCACCCGCCTGCTGAAAGCCGGGGCCGGCGACCTGTTCCCGCCCCTGGTGGACGCGCTGAGCGTGGCCAAGGGCTATGAGCACGCCCTGGCCGCCGCCCTGGGCGATGCCCTGACCGCGCCCTTGGATGAGGCGGCGCCGGTGCACTGGCGCGCCCTGCCCGCCCTGGGCGCCGTGATCCCCCTGCCCGCAGGGGCGGAGCCGCTGGCGGCCAGGGTGAAGGCCCCGGCCGCGCTGGACCGCTGCCTGACCCATATCGGCATCGTCGCCGACACCGCGACCGGCACCCGCCTGGCGCCCGGCCTGGCGCCAGGCCAAATCCTGGTGACCCGCGATGGCGCCGCCTGGCGCTGGGACGGGCACTGCATCGCCGCCGGCGCGCCCACCGCCGCCGCCGAGCGCCTGCGCCAGCGCAACCGCCTGACCGAACTGACGCAGGAGATCGCCGAGGCCGACGCCGTGGTGGCCGAGGCCCGCGCCGCGCATGAGGCGGTGAAGGACGCGGCGGAGGAGCGCGTGACCCTGGCGTTGCGCGCCGTGGACCAGGCCTCGGCCAAGGACCGCGCGGCCCGCGACGCCGTCAGCGCCGCCTTCCGCGCCGTGGCCGACGCGCGCGCCACCCACGCCCGCGTGGCCCAGGCCGCCGCCGCCCTGGCCAGCCGCCTGGCCGCCCTGTCCGAAACCCTGGGCCAGATGGCGGCGGACCAGGAGGATTTGCAGGAGCGCTGGGCCGAGGCCCGCGCCACGCTGGAGGAGCTGCCGCCCCCGGGCGAGGGCCGCGAGCAGATCGCGGAGGCCCGCCTGCGCCTGACCGAGGCGCGCGGCACCCAGGCGGAGGCGCAGAACGCCCTGGACCGGCTGCTGCGCGAGGCGGAGGATCGCCACCGCCGGCTGGACGCCATAGCCGCCGGGGAAACCTCATGGCGCCAGCGCCGCGACGGCACCGGCGGCCGCCTGGCCGAACTGACCGAGCGCGCCGAGGAGACGCGGGAGGAGCAGGAGCGCCTGGCCGAACGCCCGGCAGAGATCGAGGAAGAGCGCCTGACCCTGGCCGACCTGATCCATGAGGCGGAGCGGGTGCGCAAACGCGCGGGCGACGACCTGGCGGAGGCCGAGGGCGCGCTGACCACGGCCGAGCGCACCTTGAAGGAGGCGGAAAACGGCCTGGCCGACGCGCGCGAGGCCCGCGCCCACGCCGAAGCCGCCGTGGGCTCCGCCCACCAGCACCTGGACACGGTAAAGGAGCGCATCGCCGAACGGCTGGACTGCCCGCCCGAGCAGGTGCTCGCCCTGGCCGGCCTGGACGAGGGCGAGCCCCTGCCGGAGGCCCATGCCGTGGAGCAGCGCCTGGGCCGGCTGGAGGCCGAGCGCGACAACATGGGGCCCGTCAACCTGCGCGCCGAGCAGGAGGTGCAGGAGCTGGACGAGCAGATCGGCGTCATGAAGACGGAGCGGGAGGACCTGGTGTCCGCCATCGCCCGACTGCGCCAGGGCATTTCCGGCCTGAACAAGGAGGCGCGCGAGCGGCTGCTGGCCGCCTTCCACAAGGTGGACGCCCATTTCCAGGAGATGTTCACCCAGCTGTTCGGTGGCGGCCGCGCCCAGCTGAAGCTGACCGATACCGAGGACCCGCTGGACGCCGGCCTGGAGATTTACGCCAGCCCGCCGGGCAAGAAGCTGCAGATCCTGTCGCTGCTGTCGGGCGGCGAGCAGGCCTTGACCGCCATCGCCCTGCTGTTCGCCGTCTTCCTGTGCAACCCGGCGCCCATCTGTGTGCTGGACGAGGTGGACGCGCCGCTGGACGAGGCCAACGTGGGCCGCTTCTGCGACCTGGTGGAGGAGATGGCGCGGGCGGGCCATACCCGCTTCCTCATCATCAGCCACCACCGCCTGACCATGTCGCGCATGGACCGCCTGTTCGGCGTCACCATGGCGGAGCGGGGGGTGTCGCAGCTGGTGTCCGTCGACCTGGCGACCGCCGAGGAACTCCAAGCCGCCGAATAGGCGCAAAAATGTAGCTGTGGCTGGGAGTTAACCCCGTTACCCGCGACAACTGGCGCGCCGGCCCGCAACAGTCGGGCCCTGGCGGGAAGGCGCGCGCTGCACTATCTTAAAGAAGGTGGGCCCTAGGGGCGGGGCCCTGGCGGTTGGGGCTTGTTCATCCGGCGGCAGCGGCCGAACCGGAAGCGTGAGGGAGACTGAAATGCGGTACCGTTCCTTGGCACTCGCGGCGGTGGGCCTGTTGGCCGTTGCCGGTTGCGCCACCAACCCCGACGCCGACCAGGCGGCGTACGCCCAGCGCGCGCTGATCGGCATGCCGAAGCAGACCCTGTTGTCCTGCGCCGGCGTGCCCACCCGCCAGACGGCGGTCGACAACGTGGAATACTACACCTACTCCAGCGACAGCCTGCAGACCCGCGTGGGCCCGTCCTACTGGGGTGGTTTCGGCGGTGGTCCGTGGCACCGCGGGTACTGGGGTGGCGCCGATTTCGGCCCCACCGAGGTGTCGGCCCGCAACTGCAACGCCACCTTCACCCTGAAGAACGGCGCCGTGCAGCAGCTGGTCTACGGCAGCTCCACCGACAGCCCGGCCGGCCGCCTGTCGCAATGCTACGCCATCGTGCAGAACTGTCTGCCGCTGGTGCCGCAGCAGCCGGGCCCGGCGGCCTCCGCCGCCACCGGCGTGGGCAGCCACGCCCGTTAAGGGACCAAACATTGCGCCGCCGCAACAACCCCCGGGTCGCCGGGGGTTGTTGGGTACGGCGGGCCGCGTTCGGTACCCATATCCCTCGACCTATGCTTAAGGCCCGGCCCTCCGCCGGGCCTGTCGCCGTTTGGCCCATTGCGGACGCGGCGCAACATGACGTTTCATAGTCCCCTGGAAGGAGGGGCCGCCGGTTGCGGCCCGCTTCCGGAGGGGGCCGTTACCGGTCGACAGAAACCGGCGCTGGTTTCCTTGGTATGAATCCACTGGGCACGCGGAAGACCGGCCCTTGGGAAGCCGGACCACCGGGCGCGAGATCGCCCCCGCCCGCGTTCCCCGTGATGAACGGGAGAAGCGCCTATGCATGTTTCCGGTATCCTGAAGCATAAGGACAGCAGCAGCATCATCAGCGCCAAGCCGGGCGACACCATAGAAACGGTGGCCGCCCTGCTGGCGGCCCATCGCATCGGCGCCCTGCTGGTGCTGGACCCCGGCGGCGGCGTGGCCGGCATCATCTCGGAGCGGGACATCGTGCGCGGCCTGGCGACCCACGGGCCCGCTGTGCTGAACCAGAGCGTGTCGGAACTGATGACCCGCAAGGTCGTGGCTTGCGCGCCGGGTGACAGCGTCTCCTCCATCATGACCCGCATGACGGAAGGACGCTTCCGCCACATGCCGGTGATGGATGGCGGCCGGCTGGTGGGCTTCATCAGCATCGGCGACGTGGTGAAGCATCGCCTGGCGGAAGCCACCAGCGAGGTGGAGAGCATGCGCGTCTACGTGGCCGGCGGTTTCTGAGCGGCACGTCCCGCGCCTCGCGCCGCCCCGGTGTCCCGCACCGGGGAACGGGGCCTGTTGCGCCCGCTTACAGGACGGTTTGCGACTGCCCTCGCGAGGGATGGGCGGGTCGCTGTGACGACCATCGCAGCGGCCCGCCGCCCGTTTGGGGAGGCTGCCGGCCCCGCCCCCTCTCAGCGAAAGCCGCCATCCCATGGTGACCGATCCCAAAGCCATCGCGCTGTACGCCTGGCCCACGCCCAACGGCCACAAGATCTCCATCGCCCTTGAGGAAATGGGCCTGCCCTATGTCGTCCACCCGGTGGACATCGGTGCCGGCGACCAATTCAAGCCGGACTTCCTGGCGATCTCGCCGAACAACCGCATGCCGGCCATCGTCGATCCCGACGGCCCCAACGGCCAACCGCTGTCGCTGTTCGAGTCCGGCGCCATCCTGATCTACCTGGCGGAGAAGACGGGCCGGTTCCGCCCGGCCGACGCCGCGGTGTGGTATGGCCATGTGCAATGGCTGATGTGGCAGATGGGCGGCGTCGGCCCCATGTTCGGCCAGGCCGGCCATTTCCGTAATTACGCGCCCGAGCGTATCCAGTACGGCATCGATCGCTACACCAATGAAGCGCGCCGCCTGATCCGTGTCGCCAACACCCAGTTGGCCAAGACGGAATTCCTGGCCGGCGACTACGGCATCGCCGACATGGCGACCTTCCCCTGGCTGCGCCTGCATGAACGCTACGAGATCGACCTGGCCGACTTCCCGCACGTGAAGCGCTGGATCGACACCGTGGCCGCCCGCCCCGCCGTGCAGCGCGGGCTGGAACTGTTGAAGGACAAGAGCCGCCCCGCCGGCCAAGCCCTGGATGAGAAGACGCGGGAGATTCTGTTCGGCGCCCGGCAGCGCTGAAATCCCATCCCCGGCGATCACCGCCGTCGGGCCTCTTCTTCCGGCCTCTTCTTCCGGATAGTGGCGCCTTGACCATGCCGGCGGCGCTGCCATCTACCCTTCGCGCTCCCGTCCCTGCGGCGGGGGCGCCGCGTGGGTATGGTCAAGGGATGGGCATGGTGGGGTGGTTCTCGGGTGTGCGGCGTCGACGCCGAGTCGCGGCGTGGGCTCGCGCGATCTTGCTGGCTGCGGGGATGGCTGCCGCCCCGCCGGCCGTCGGCGCCACCGTCAGTCGGCCGGAGGACATGACCTTCAGCGGCAAACTGATCGCCACCGGCGGCGTCACCCAGGTCGAGGGGGCGGCCGGCGGCGGCCTGACGCCCTGGGCCGTCATCGGCGGCGGCGAAACGCGGGAGGAGGTTGGCGCCACCGCCTTCTTCACCGCCGTGCGCACCCATGATTATGGCATGAACGCCTATGGCGCCCTGATCGGCCTGTGGGACCGGGTGGAACTGTCGGTGGCCCAGGACAGGTTCGACACCCAGGCCATCGGCGGCGCCCTGGGGCTGGGCGACGGCTACGCCTTCACCAACACCATCGCCGGCATCAAGGTCCGGGTGGCCGGCGACGCCGTTTATGACCAGGACAGCTGGATGCCCCAGTTGGCGTTGGGCGCGCAGTACAAGTCCAACAACCGCGGCGGCCTGGTGAAGGCGCTGGGTGCGCGCAGCGGCGATGGCGTCGACCTCTACGCCAGCGCCACCAAGGTGCTGCTGGCGCAAAGCCTGCTGCTGAGCGGCACGATGCGCCTGACCAAGGCCAACCAGGCCGGCCTGCTGGGCTTCGGCGGCGCCGACGACGACTACCACGCGGAACTGGAGGGCAGCGCCGCCCTGCTGCTGGACCGCACCTTGGTGGCGGGCGTCGAATACCGCATGAAGCCCAATACCCTGGCCCGCGCCAATCCCGCGCTGGCGCCGGAGGATGACTGGTACGACGCCTTCGTCGCGTGGCTGCCCACCAGGAACCTGGCCGTCACCCTCGCCTATGTGAATCTGGGCCGGGTGGTGACGCCCACGCGGCAGAACGCCGTCTACCTGTCCCTGCAAGCGGGGTTCTAAGCCATGCCCGCCCTTCCCCGCCGCGCCGTGCTGTCGCTGGCGATCGCCCTCGCGGGCCCCTTGGCCTGTCTCCTGACGGGTTGCGCCACCGGTCCCTCGCCCGATCTTTACCAGACCTTCGGCGGCCAGCCTGGCCTGGTGGCCCTGGTGGACGACTTCATGGACGGCATGTTGCGCGACCCCGACCTGCGCCCTTACTTCGTCAACGCCAACCGCCCCCACATCAAGGCGGAGCTGGTGGCGCAGTTCTGCGCCACCCTGGGCGGCCCGTGCGAATACAAGGGCATGGACATGAGGATGGCCCACGCCCGTTATGGCATTGGCGATCATGAGTTCAACGCCCTGGTCCGGGATCTGCAGGACGCCATGGACCGGCATCACATCCCCTACCGCGCGCAAAACCGCTTCCTGGCCATGCTGGCGCCCTACCGCGATGACGTGGTCCACCCGGCCCCGCCGCCCCGCGCCCGTCCGCCCCTGACCATCGCGCCCGACGCCGTGGTGGTGCCGGAGGCGGTGCCGACGGGCGGGCCGCCGGCACGCTGACGCTGCCCTTTTTGGGGCAGATGCCCAAGCGGCGGGCAGCCGCCGTCCTTTGGACAGCATGGCCCCGAAATCCTCCGCCTAAAGAATAGTGGGACTAGCGCTAGCCCTGGATCGTGGTTTAGCATCTACCTATAGCCGGCCACCCACCCCATCGTGGGGTTTGAAGGGTTTTCCAGGGCCGGCCGGGACCTGCCGAGCGGTCCGGCGCAAATGGGCCGCAGCGGCCAAAAACATGTATCCCCGGGCTCATCGTTAACACTTTGGTGAGGCCTTGGCGCTCACCCTGCCCATAGGGAATACGCATGAAATACCGCCGGCGCGGTGGTCGCGGGAGCAGCCCGGGCCTAGGCCATTTGGCGGAAGGACGCGTGGCACCGGGCGCCGCTGCATGGGCCCGATTATAAACGGACAAGGTTGCCCGGATGGCTGACCGGTGCCTGGGGGATAGGTGGAATGGACGAGGCCGCCGCCAGGTGGGGGCACAACGTTTGGTTTTCGCTGAAAATTTCCCGATCTGCCTCTACTCCGTCGCAATCATCCACCAATATCTAAATTAAGACCCAAGGCATCCGGGTACAGGGAGAACGAAGGACGGCAGCTGAGTGTTCAAGTGGAGTCCGGAGGGTCGATCCAGGGCGATGGACCATCTGGTACGGAACTTGCCTCTTCTGAAACGTCAGTCACGAGGTTGGTACCCCGTTGGAACGGGGGAGAGTGGAGCCGTCGCGGTCCCGCGTGTTGGGACCGCCCGTCGAGTTGCCTGATAGGCGTGATCCTTCTGAAAGGGTGAACCCATGCCGAAGTCGACCGATTTGTTCACAACCTTCGCCCAGAGCTACGAGGCGCGCCGCGAGGTGGCGATGTCGTTGCAGGAGTACCTGGAAGGGTGCCGCGACGACCCGATGATGTACGCCAGCGCGCCGGAGCGTCTGCTGGCCGCCATCGGCGAGCCGGAGGTGGTGGACACCGCCAAGGACAGCCGCCTGTCCCGCGTTTTCATGAACCGCACCATCAAGATCTATCCCGCCTTCGCCGAGTTCTACGGCATGGAGGAGACGATAGAGCGCATCGTGGGCTTCTTCCGCCACGCCGCCCAGGGCCTGGAGGAGCGCAAGCAGATCCTCTATCTGCTGGGTCCCGTGGGCGGCGGCAAGTCCTCACTGGCCGAACGCCTGAAGGCGCTGATGGAGGAACAGCCCATCTATGTGCTGAAGGCCGGCGATCAGCTGAGCCCGGTGTTCGAAAGCCCCCTTGGCCTGTTCGATCCCGGCACCATGGGCGAGGCGCTGGAGGAACGCTACGGCATTCCCCGCCGCCGCCTGACCGGCCTGGTCAGCCCCTGGGCCATCAAGCGCCTGGATGAGTTCGGCGGCGACATCACCCGGTTCAAGGTGGTGAAGCTGCGCCCCTCGCGCCTGCGCCAGATCGCCGTGTCGAAGACCGAGCCGGGCGACGAGAACAACCAGGACATCTCATCCCTGGTGGGCAAGGTCGACATCCGCAAACTGGAGATGTTCCAGCAGAACGACCCCGACGCCTACAGCTATTCCGGCGGCCTGAACCGGGCGAACCAGGGTCTGCTGGAATTCGTCGAGATGTTCAAGGCGCCCATCAAGATGCTGCACCCCCTGCTGACCGCGACGCAGGAGGGCAACTACATCGGCACGGAGAACATCGGCGCCCTGCCCTTCACCGGCGTCATCATGGCCCACTCCAACGAGGCGGAGTGGCAGAGCTTCAAGAACAACAAGAACAACGAGGCCTTCATCGACCGCATCTGCGTGGTCAAGGTCCCGTACAGCCTACGCGTCACCGAAGAGCAGCGCATCTATGAGAAGCTGATCGGCGGGTCGGAGCTGGCCAAGTCCCCCTGCGCGCCCGGCACCATGGAGATGCTGGCCCGGTTCACCGTGCTGTCCCGCCTGCGGGAGCATGAGAACTCCAACCTCTTCTCCAAGATGCGCGTCTATGACGGCGAAAGCCTGAAGGAAACGGACCCCAAGGCCCGTACCTTGCAGGAATACAAGGACGCCGCCGGCATGGACGAGGGCATGAACGGCATCTCCACCCGTTTCGCCTTCAAGGTGCTGGCCAGCACCTTCAACTACGACACGGTGGAGGTGGCGGCCGACCCGGTGCACCTGATGTACGTGCTGGAGCAAGCCATCCGCCGCGAGCAGTTCCCGGATGAGACGGAGAAGCGCTACCTGGAATTCATCAAGGCCGAACTGGGCCCGCGCTATGCGGAGTTCATCGGCTATGAAATCCAAAAGGCCTACCTCGAGTCCTACCACGATTACGGTCAGAACCTGTTCGACCGGTATGTCGACTACGCCGACGCCTGGATCGAGGATCAGGACTTCAAGGATCCCGACACCGGCCAGTTGATGAACCGGGACCTGCTGAACCAGGAGCTGACCAAGATCGAGAAGCCCGCGGGCATCGCCAACCCGAAGGACTTCCGCAACGAGGTGGTGAAGTTCGTGCTGCGGACGCGGGCGGCCAACGCCGGCCGCAACCCCAGCTGGACCTCTTATGAGAAGCTGCGGCTGGTCATCGAACGGCGTATGTTCAGCCAGGTGGAAGAGCTGCTGCCGGTCATCAGCTTCGGCAGCAAGAAGGATGGCGAGACGGAGAAGAAGCACCACGAGTTCGTCGAGCGCATGGTGGATCGCGGCTATACCGAGCGTCAGGTGCGCCGGCTGGTCGAGTGGTACATGCGGGTGAAGCAGGCGGGCTGACGGATGATCCGGGCCCGGCTTCACCGGCCGGGCCCCATCCCGCGATCCCCTGCGCTCACACGCGAAACGGACACCACCCCCGCCCGGCTGACCCCCGGTGGCGCTCTCCCGCCCGGCCCCTTCAAGGGTGCCGGGGTGTCGGCGCCGCCGGTACGGTTCCCGGGACCGGGGTACCGGGGAGTAATGCCTTGTCGTCGATGATCATTGTCGATCGCCGCAGCAATCCCAAGGGCAAGAGCCTGGCCAACCGCCAGCGCTTCATCCGGCGTGCCAAGGAACAGATCCTGCGCGCCGTGAACGGCGCCTCCAGCAACCGCCGCATCAAGGACGTGGAAAGCGGCGCCGATATCTCCATCCCCACCGGCGGCATTTCCGAACCCACCTTCCACCGCTCCGGCCAAGGCGGCATCCGCGACCATGTGGTGCCCGGCAACAAGGAGTTCATGGAGGGTGACACCATCGCCAAGCCGCCCAGCGGCCAGAGCGGCGGGCGTGGCACGGATGGCAGCCCCGACGGCGGCGGCGAGGACGAGTTCCGCTTCGTCCTGACGCGGGAGGAGTTCATGGACCTCTTCATGGAGGATTCTGGAGCTGCCCGACCTCGCCAAGCGCAAGCTGAAGGCGGCCGACGCCGTGCTGTGGCAGCGCGCGGGTTATTCCTCGTCCGGCTCGCCCACCAACCTCAACCTGGTGCGCACCATGCGCAACAGCCTGTCGCGCCGCATCGCCCTGAAGCGCCCCAAGTCGGACGAGATGCTGGCGCTGGAGGCGGAGATCGCGGAACTGGAGGCCCAGCCGGGCAAGGACCCGGACCGGCTGATGGAACTGCGGGGCCTGCTGGAACGCCAGGTGATGCGGGCCAAGCGCATCCCCTACATCGACCCCATCGACGTCCGCTACAACCGCTTCACGCCCATTCCCAAGCCTGCGGCCCAGGCGGTGATGTTCTGCCTGATGGACGTGTCGGGATCGATGACCGAGCATATGAAGGATCTGGCCAAGCGCTTCTTCATGCTGCTCTACCTGTTCCTCACCCGCCGCTACAAGCAGGTGGAGGTGGTGTTCATCCGCCATACCCATGAGGCGGAGGAGGTGGACGAGGACACCTTCTTCCACTCCACCGAGACCGGCGGCACCATGGTGTCGACGGCGCTGGAGGAGATGAAGCGCATCATCAAGGAGCGTTATCCCGTCGCCGACTGGAACATCTACGGCGCCCAGGCCTCGGACGGTGACAACACCACCAGCGACGGCGGCCGCACGGCGGCCCTGCTGCAGCATGACCTGCTGCCGGCCTGCCAATATTACGCCTATGTCGAGGTCGGGTCCGACCCCGACGCCATGCCGGCGGGCTTCGCCACCCACGCCCGCGAAACCGACCTGTGGCGCACCTACAAGCAGGTCACCGGCACCGAAACGCCCTTCGTCATGAAGAAGGTCCGCCATCGGCGGGAGATCTACCCGGTATTCCGTGAACTGTTCGCCCGCGACGGCGCGAAACAGTCGGAGGAGGCGACACCTTGACCTTAGCCCCCGTTGAACGCCTGAAGCCTGCCAAACGATCGGAACCTGGGGAGAAGGCGCCGCCGCCGGATGATGCCAACCTGCTCTACACCGGGGCCGATTGGGACTACGACACCATCAAGCGCTGCCACGACGCCATCCAGGAGATCGCGCTGGGCGAGCTGGGGCTGGACGTCTACCCCAACCAGATCGAGGTCATCACGTCCGAGCAGATGCTCGACGCCTATGCCTCCATCGGCATGCCCCTGCTGTACCGCCACTGGTCCTTCGGCAAGCATTTCGCCCGGGACGAGGCCATGTACCGCCGCGGCATGCGCGGCCTGGCCTATGAGATCGTCATCAACTCCAGCCCCTGCATCAGCTACATCATGGAGGAGAACTCCATCACCATGCAGGCGCTGGTCATCGCCCACGCGGCGTTCGGCCACAACCACTTCTTCAAGAACAACTACCTGTTCCAACAGTGGACGGATGCCGAGGGCATCCTGGGCTATCTGGACTTCGCCAAGTCCTACATCGCCCGCTGCGAGGAGCGCTATGGCCAGCAGCTGGTGGAACGCACCCTGGACGCCGCCCACGCCCTGATGAACCAGGGCATCCACCGCTACCCCCGCCGCCGCCTGGACCTGCAGTCCGAAGCCCGGCGGGAGCAGGAGCGGCAGGAGATGCAGCGCCAGCTGTACAACGACCTGTGGCGCACGGTGCCCGCCAAGAAAGGGCAGAAGGCGCCCTCGGATGAGGAACGGCGCCGGGCCCTGCTGGACCTGCCGGAAGAAAACATCCTCTATTTCCTGGAGAAGAAGGCCCCGCGCCTGGCCAATTGGCAGCGCGAGGTGCTGCGCATCGTCCGCCACGTGGCGCAGTACTTCTCCCCCCAGCGGCAGACCAAGGTGATGAACGAGGGGTGCGCCACCTACGTGCACTACCGCATCATGACCCGGCTGCATGAAACCGGCCGCATCAGCGACGGCGCCTATATGGAGTTCCTGCACTCCCACACCAGCGTCGTGTTCCAGCCGGCCTTCGACGATCCGCGCTATTCCGGCATCAACCCCTATGCCCTGGGGTTCGCCATGATGCAGGACATCGAGCGCATCGCCACCAACCCCACGGAGGAGGATCGCGCCTGGTTCCCCGGCTATGCCGGCAGCGGCGACGCCATGGCGGCGCTCCGCGACGCGTGGGCCAACTACCGCGACGAGAGCTTCATCCTGCAGTATCTGAGCCCGCACCTGATGCGCAAGATGCGGATGTTCCACCTGCACGACGACAGTGATGAGAACGTCTATCGCGTCGCCGCCATCCATGACGAACGCGGCTATCGCCGGGTGCGCCAGCAGTTGGCCGCCCAGTACGACTTCTCCTCCCTGGACCCGGACATCCAGATCAGCGACGTGGACCTGGCGGGCGACCGGCGCCTGATCCTGGAGCACAAGGTGCAGAATGGGGTGCTGCTGGCGGAGGAGGACGCCAAGTCCGTGCTGCAGCACGTGGCCAACCTCTGGGGCTATGACGTGCTGCTGTTCGAGAACGACGACGCCGGCAACACCCTGCGCAAGCTGACCGTGCCGGCCCGCACCATTTTATTGGCAGAATGAGGCCTGCTGGCGGAATGAGGCTCCCGAGGAGGAGGCCCGGCGTCAGAGGCAGCCTTCGATATAGTCCACGGCCGGGGGCAGGCCCGCGCGGAAGCGGGTGACCCGGCCGTCGGCTGTTTCGAACAGCAGCACCCGCCCCCGTTCCTCGATCCGGAGGTAGTGTCCCTCCTCATAGGCATGGGGCTGCACCACCACCGCGGGGCCATAGGCCTTCAGCACCGCCGCCTCCGTCGCGCCCACGCCGATCCCCTGGGCCGTTTGGATGGTCGCCGCCCCGCCCGGCGGCGCGAAGACGTCGATGCGGGTGATGCGGTCCTTTTGCACCATGTAGCTGACCTGCCCGTCCTTGCCGTCGCTCCGGCCGGTCAGCCAGCAGTCCGCCGACTGGGTCCGGTCCATGGGACGAAAGGAAACGCCCAGCGCCGATTCCGCCTGGGCCAACGTCATGCCCAGGCGCACGGGCTCCAGGCCATCGAAGGTCAAGGGCGCCGGCGACTGCCGGCAAGCGGCCGGAAGGACGGCCATCACGGCCAGGAAGGGGTAGAGCCAAGCCCGCATCGGAACCTTCTCCCGCGCGGCCGCTTGTTCCCGCGCGGCCGGCCACCGATTTGTCATGCCGCAGATGCGAAATCGCCCTAGTTAAGCCATGTTGCATCGCGATATTATGAGCGTACCCCAAGCGGGTAGCAAACCGCCAACGTCCTAGAGAGCAACTCCGATGTCCACCCTGGAACTGGATCCCGCCTTCGTCGCCGCTTGCGAAGCGCACGGGCTGGACCCGCAGAAGACCAACATGTTCCTGCTGGAATGCGCCGTTCAGGGCCGCGAACCGTCCAAGGTCTCCATGTTCGAGCTGGACCGCCAGCCGTCCGACCTGTGGGCCAAGGTGCGCAAGCTGAACCGCGCCGCCTGATTCCTATCGCGATCACGTTGGAGGAAGCCGCCGGGCCGCGAGGCCCAGGCGGCTTTTTTCATGTCCGCGCGGCGAAACCGTCGAGGGATGCCGCCACGCGGGCCAGCACGCCGTACCAGTCGCCGGGCACCTCCTGCCGGAACTGGCGCAGGGTGGGATACCAGGGGCTGTCATCACGGTCGCGCAACCAGCGCCAATCGGAATCGAAGCGGTTCAGCAGCCATACCGGCCGGCCCAGGGCGCCCGCCAGATGGACGACGGCGGTGTCGACGCTGATCACCAGGTCCATCGCCTGGACCAGCGCGGCGGTGTCGGCGAAGTCGGCAACGTCCCCCATGCGGTCGACGACGCCGGCGGGCAGGCCACCGGCCGCCTCCGGATCCTTCTGCAGACTATGGAACGCCACCTCCGGGCAGGCGGCCACTAGGGACTCGACCTGCGCCCGGGTCAGGGAGCGTCGGCAGTCCACCTTGTAGGTGGGGTTGCCGGCCCAAACCAGGCCGACGCGCGGGCGCTCATCCGGGGCCACGGGAGCCGCCGGCGCCCTTAAATAAGGTACCGCCGCCGGCACCGTCTCCAACCGCGTGTCCAGCGCCAGCGGCAGGCTCAGCATCGGGCAATGCCGATCGAAATCCGGCAGGGGCCCGCCCCGGCCGATGAACCGCACCTCCCCCACGGCCGTCAGCGCCGGCGAGGCCCGCAGCAGGCGCAGCAGGGGCCGCGGCACCTCCACCACCACCCGTCGGCACCGGGCGGCCACCAGGGGGATGTAGCGGCAGAATTGCAGGGTGTCGCCATAGCCTTGCTCGGCATGCAGCAGCAGCGTCCCCCCGGCCATGTCCTCGCCCCGCCAGGTCTTCTGGGCGAAGGGGCGGCGGTGGGGACGGAAATCGGGACTGGCCCAGCGCCATTCATACGCCGCCCAGCCCCGGGGATAATCGCCCAGGCCCAGCCAGGCGAGACCCAGGTTGTAGCGGGCCTCGGCATAGCGGGGGTCGATCGCCAAGGCCGCCTGGTAGCAGGCGATCGCGCCGTCCATATCGCCCAGCGCCTTCAACGCGCTGCCCAGGTTGTTGTGCGCCTCCACCAAGCGGGGGTTGAAGGCCAGGGCGGCGCGGTAGCACTCGATGGCTTCCGCGGTCCGGCCCCGGTCCAGCAGCACGTTGCCGAGGTTGTAGTGACCCTCGGGATAGGCGGGGCGCAGGACCAGGGCCTGGCGGTAGGCCGCCTCCGCCCCATCCAGATCCTGGCGCTGGCGCAAGGCGTTGCCCAGGTTGCTGTGCGCCTCGGCGAAGGTCGGTCGCAAGGACAGCGCCTGCCGGTACTCGGCCTCCGCCTCGTCCCAGCGGCCGTGATGGCGCAGGACGTTGCCCAGGTTGCTGTGGGCGTCGGCATTGTCGGGCCGCAGGGCGATGGCCCGCCGGTAGGCGCCCTCGGCGGCGTCCAGCCGGCCCAGCTTGGCAAGGGCGATACCCAGGTTGCCCTGCATGGCGCTGTCGTCCGGTTTCAACGCCACGGCCTCGCCGATCAGCTCGGCGGCGATGGCGGACTGGCCGCGCGCCTGCGCCACAAGGCCCAGCACGTGCAGGAAGGCCGGCTGGCGCGGGTTCTGGGCCAGGACGCGCCGGCAGGCGCTCTCCACCCCGGCCAGGTCGCCGGCATGGAAGCGGGCGACCACCTGGTTGAAATCGGCCTGGTTGGGGCTGGCCGGAGCGTGAGCGGTCGCGCTGATTTTGAAAGCCCTCTGTCCCGGTGTCCCTCCGCTTTACACGGGCGCGCGAGGGAAAACGGGCGGCAAAAAGGGCGGGGCCTTCAAGGCTCACCCCAATAATCGCCGAAGATCCAGACATGGCCCTCCGGGTCGCGGGCCACGTACTCGCGGGTGCCATGACCGGTGTCGTGCGGGTCGGTCAGGATGTCGGCGCCGGCGGCGCGCGCCCGGGCGTGGTGGGCGTCGACGTCGTCCAGCGCCACCCACACCCCCTGGTTCAGACCGTTCAACACCCGGGGGCTATGCATGCCGTAGCGGTCGACCGGGTTGTCCGGCCCCAGCATCAGCAGGGCGTCCCCCAGCTTCAGCTGGGCATGGACCACGCGTCCCCGCTCGTCCGTGATCACATGGTGACGGATCAGGCCGAAGGCGGCACACAGCCAATCAACGGCGGCGGCGGGGTCTTCATAACGCAGCAGGGGAAAGAATTTCGGGCTCCGCGGGCCAGTACCAGGCCCGCCATCAGGCGCCAGGGTCATGTAACCGTCCTTGCAGCGGCAGGACGGATGCCGGTCCCGCGACAAGGACCATGGTAGCCCGGCCGCCAAGCCGCCGGAACGGGACCAAGGTTCATCATACCATAGCAATAAGGCCGCCCCCGAACGGGAACGGCCTTATTTGCATTTGTGATGAGGTCTTGAATAAACCCGTGTATCGCACCGGGCGTCAGCGCACGGGATTACCGTTGCGCGCGGCGCCGTTAAGGAGTGA